>NZ_JAHOOJ010000001.1:0-375478 GCF_019132535.1 Erysipelatoclostridium sp. DFI.2.3
CTTACAAAAGCGCGAAGTGTAACGGAGCGCACGATTTTTCTGATTTTGTCAAGCCTAAATAAAAAAGACACCTATACTTTTTGTATAAATGTCTCTCATCTATTTTTCTTTAACTTAATGACATTGACTGTGATGTACCCAATAAATTTACTGATTGAAGTAAAAGCCGTCGAAGGTGTATTTATAAACCCGGTAAATATACTTTTCACCCTCCATGGTAAAGGAACGAATCAGCGTATGGTCACTGTCATATTCCTGGAAATTAAATGCCATACCACTGTCCACAACAGTATTGCCACCGATATTCTGCACGCTGGATACATAGGGAGAATACGGAACATCAAATGTATCCGCAAGCTCATAGGTGCCCTTGCTTTCATCTACCAGATATTTGTAATATTTGCTAACAGCATCCTCTGCCTTCACCTCGGTAGGGATATTCAGCTGACTCCAGTCATAGGCTGTATTCGTGGAAGAGTATCCGAAATTATTATTGAACATATACAGATAATACTGACCATCAGCCAGAGAATCGTCTTCCACATAGGTTATGGAATGCTGTCCGGTCTGTGAGGTGAAGCTGTTTGCCTTATCCAGCAGCAGGTCTGCATAGTCACTGTCTTCCCAATAGGTCTTTTCTCCCATCATATAATCTATTTCCGGTGTACCATAGATATCCGTGATTTTGACGATGGTGCTAGTTTCCCGGCTGCTCACAAGAATTTCATTATTTCCCATCCACTGAATGGTATTCAGGTGTGTCCAATCCAGCTCGTCGTTGTCTTTGTCATATACTGAGGCCTTATAGGTAGGAAACAAATCCCCCATATCCACGACCTGAGACACGGCACCGCTGGAAACATCAAGGCGGATAATCATATCCTCAACCGTATCCTTTGTCGTATCGGTCGCAAGAATCAGCATATCTCCATTATCATCAAAGACGTAATCATGGTGCAGATCATAGTTTCCCAGATCAAATACATTGGTTATCTGTCCCAGTGCATCCATCTCAGCCATCTTATTTGTACTGATACTGTAATACATGCGTTCATTCGCAAACAGCAGACGGTGTGAGCGATAGCCTTCAATTGGAACCTCACCGCGCAGGATACCGTTGTTATCATAATAATACATGAAGTCATCCTCATCACTGTCATTACCGAGAATAACATACAGACCATCGCTGAGCTCTTCTCTGCTGCTACCTTCCTTTGCTTCCAGCTGAATGGATTCGTTTCCTCTTAGGGAGCCGCAGGTATAGGTATATGTGACATCCTTATTCGTACCGTCTTCATATTCCATATGCAGGGTAATCGTATTCTCGTGATCCGGTATCAGACCAATCAGCTGATATTCGTGTGTTCGTGTATAATCACTGTTCAATGTGCGTGTGAAATCCGCAATCTTATCATCCTCCACATGGATCGTGTAGCTGATTTTCGCCCCCTGTGCAGTTGTGAAATAAGTATACATGGAAAGTGTGTTTGTACCAAACGGATTATAGACCATCAAAGCATTGTTTTCGCTGTGGCTCCCCTGTGCAATCTGTTCATCCAGAGTTTTACGAATGGTATTCTGCTTTTCCACATTATAAATTTCCTTTACTGCTGTCTTTCCGGAAACAATACTGCCAATCGTATTTGTCGTATTTGGCTTGGACAGCCAGGCCACCAGACATAGAGATACCGTTGCAATCGTTAAAATCATAGCACTTCTTTTCTTTTTGTTCATTTTTATCACCACAGCTATTGTATCAATGCTCTGTGAAGTTTTTCTGAAGCAGCTGTGAACGCTTTTCAAAAATAAGGGCAATACCATGTGAATCCTGCTGCAGTTAAAAAGACAGTCCGAAGGGACTGTCCATATTATCTGTGGTATAGCTTTTTCGTCTGATATCTGTCTTCGCATGTCAGATTGACATTCAGCTTGCGGAAGGTATTCGCATCCACCTGGGACAGAATTACCGTGCTGTGTGCTTCACAGTCCTTCAGCTTATCCAGCTGCTGCAGGGCTAGATGTGATACCGGATTGGTGGTTGCACTGATGGATAGCGCAATCAGAATTTCATCCGTATGCAGTCTCGGGTTATGATTTCCCAGAGAATTCACCTTCAGCTTCTGAATCGGCTCGATGATGTTTGGTGAAATCAGCGGAATTTCATCGTTAATATTACCCAGTGCCTTCAATGCATTCAGCAAAGCGGCAGAGCTTGCCCCCAGCAATGAGGTTGTTTTTCCTGTTACGATCCGCCCGTCCGGCAATTCGATTGCCACAGCCGGTGCCTCTGTTTCTTCAGATTTATCCAGTGCGGGTTTCACAACATTTCGCTCCTCAGGCTGAATGTTCGCCTGTGACATGATGATTTCGATCTTACCGATGGTATCTTCACTCGTATGTCCTTTTTTATAATCTACTCTGGCTTTATAATAGCGGCGTATGATCTCATCGCTGCTGGCACGCTTTGCGGCCTCATCATTCATAATGCAGTAGCCTGCCATATTCACACCCATATCCGTTGGAGATTTATAAGGGCTTGTTCCAAGGATTTTCTCAAACATGGCATTCAGAACCGGGAAAATTTCTACATCACGGTTATAGTTGACAGTCGTTTCCCCATATGCCTCCAGGTGGAACGGGTCGATCATATTGATATCGTTTAAATCCGCGGTTGCAGCCTCATAAGCCAGATTCACCGGATGCTTCAGCGGAAGGTTCCAGATCGGGAAGGTTTCAAATTTCGCATATCCCGCCTTGATCCCGCTTTTGTGCTCATGATAGAGCTGAGACAGGCAGGTTGCCATTTTACCGGAGCCGGGTCCCGGTGCCGTTACAACGATCAACGGCTTTGTTGTTTCTATGTATTCATTCTTGCCGTAGCCTTCATCGGATACGATCAAAGGTATATTGTTCGGATACCCTGCGATTGGATAATGCAGATAAACATGGACACCCAGATGCTCCAGATGTGCTTTAAAGGTATCTGCGGAAGCCTGATTCGCATATTGTGTGATGACAACACTGCCGACGTACAGCCCGGTATCACGGAATGCATCAATCAGACGCAGCACCTCAACATCATAGGTGATGCCCATATCGCTTCGTATCTTGTTTTTCTCTATATCATTTGCGGATACCGCAATGACGATTTCCACTTCCTCTTTCAGCTCAAGGAGCATTTCCAGTTTACTATCCGGCTGAAATCCCGGCAGAACTCTGGCAGCATGGTGATCATCAAACAGCTTTCCGCCAAACTCCAGATATAATTTATTGTCAAAATTGCTGATCCGTTCCAAGATGTGCTTGGATTGCAGTTTTAAATACTTGTCATTATCAAATGCCACTTCTTTCATCGTTCCACTCCTTTTCAACCCACTATTTCGTATTATACCAAAAAAGACATGCATTTACTAATTAAATGGGAAAAAATCGGGAATATTTTATGATGTACAGCGGATTCATATGCAGGAAATGACAAGTTCTTAAGATTTTTCTTTTTATATAGATATCTGTCCTGAAATGCTTTATAATAATAATGCACTTTTGCGCCTGTAAAGAATCACGTGAACAGTAAATCACAATAAAATAGTAATACTGGAAGGAGAATTGTCATGGAAGAAGTTATAAAGATTGAAGGAAAGCATGCATTAGAGGGGACAGTTAGAATCAGTGGTTCGAAAAATGCCACGGTTGCACTGATCCCGGCCGCCATTCTGGCAAATGGACCAGTTACTATTTGTGGAGTTCCTGAAATATCTGATGTACAATCCCTGTCTGTACTGCTGAGAGATCTGGGTGTTCTGGTGGACATCCGTTCTTCTGATACCATTGTTATAGATCCAACTTCAATGGAAAATCGTCCTCTGGTACAGGACGCTGTAAATAAACTTCGCGCTTCCTATTATTTCATGGGAGCACTGCTGGGCAAATACGGCCATGTGGAAATTAAAATGCCGGGAGGCTGCTATCTGGGACCCAGACCGATTGATTTGCATTTAAAGGGCTTTGAAGCATTAGGAGCTGAAATACGCTATGACCACGGCTCCTATATTCTGGATGCACCACAGCTGACAGGAACCAAGATATTTCTGGATATCGCCAGTGTGGGAGCGACCATCAATATTATGATGGCTGCCGTTCATGCAAAGGGAAGAACAACGATTGAGAATGCCGCCAAGGAACCGGAGATTATTGATGTGGCAACACTGCTGAATAAAATGGGTGCCAATATCCGTGGTGCCGGTACAAATGTTATTACGATTGACGGTGTGGATCAGCTGGCCGGATGCTTTCATGAAATCATCCCGGACAGAATTGAGGCTGCCACGTATATCGTGCTTGCCGCCGCAGCCGCAAAGGAGGTACGTATCGACAATATTATTCCGCATCATCTGGAGGCACTGCTTTCCAAGCTGAAGGAAATCGGTACAGATTTGGAAATCGGTGTGGATAATGTGGTGATTCGCGCTTCCAGGGACTTAAAGGCTGCGGATATCAAGACACTGCCATATCCGGGCTTTGCGACAGACATTCAGCAGCCGCTGACAGCACTGCTGACGCAGGCACAGGGACAGTCGATTGTAACGGAAACGATTTATACAGAACGGTTTAAGCATTGTCAGGAATTAAATAAGATGGGGGCAAACATCAATGTAATGATACCGAGCTCCTTTATCAATGGGCCAACACCGTTATCCGGTGCCGAGGTCTATGCGACAGATTTAAGATGCGGTGCCTGTCTTGTGATTGCAGGACTGATCGCAGATGGTGTGACAACCATACACAACATCTATCATATTGAACGCGGATATGAGCATATCGATGAAAAGCTTACAGCTCTCGGCGCAAAAATATGGAGAGAAACAGTAGAATAAGCAAAGAGAAGAACGGCTGGTAACGGCGGTTCTTTTTTCGATTCCTGAATTACCGCAGGCAGTGGTGCTTCCGTTTATTCATTCTGCCGGATATGGAAGTTTCTATTCTGCGAAAATGAGACGAGAAATGTTAAAGGGTTAGGCAACCAGCCTTCACTGCGCATAGAAAAAAATCGCAGGCAGACCTTCGAATATGATATACTGTCCTTAATACAGGGTCTTGTTTCCTGTGAAATATGGCAGATAGGAGAATGTATATGAAATTAAGAGAACATCTGTATCTACTTTCCGGAGGTGTATATGGCAAGCTGGGAAATGTCTATGCCCTTCAGCATGACAGCGGTTATATTCTGATTGACTGCGGACGATATGATGCACTGGATATCATACGGCAGAATATGGCTTACTGGAATATATCCGAACACAAAATCACGCATGTTCTTTTGACGCACGGTCATGATGATCATGCGGGCAGTTCTTCCTGGTTTCAAAGCATGGGGGCACAAATTTATGTAGGGACGGGTGATGAAATGAATATGATCACCGGAAATTTCGGCCCGGAAAGCCCATTTACCAACCATGTGATGCCACCGTGTCATCCGGATGTATGTATTCACGAGGATATGGATATTTCCGTAGGAGGTCTGTGTATCCATGCACTGCGCATGCCGGGACATACCAGCGGCTCCATGCTTTATTATGTAATGCTGGATAAGGAGGCAGTGCTTTTCAGCGGTGACATGTTTTTTGCGGATGGAGAAACCGGTGAAGCAGCCTATACCGGATGGAAAGGCGATATGGCATATGACGGCTTACGTTTGCTGGAAAGCTTTCAAAAGCTCTGGCGGCTTCAGCTGCATCCGGATATGGTAGCCGGCGGACACGGTATACCGGTGATCGGCAGCCATGCAGATCAGATAATTATGCTGGCATATAAATACGCAATGCTGAACAACCGCTAGTTTCCATATACTCTTTCCTATAAACGGCGTATAATAAAGCTGTATAAAAGGAGGAGAAACAAATGAAAAGAATGATTGTGAATGCGGATGATTTCGGCTTCAGTGAGGCGGTAAATCATGGCATATTAAAGGCTATGCAGGAGGGAATTGTCACATCGACTTCAATTATGGCGAATATGCCCGGCTTTGCCCATGCAGTTCAGCTGTATCACGAGCATCCGGATATGGCTGTGGGTGTTCATCTGAATCTTACCTGTTATCGTCCGCTGCTATCCACACATCAAACCCTGGTTACGGAAACCGGCTATTTCCACAAACAGGATGATGTTGCAGGTTATAGTGAATCGGAAATGTATGAAGAATTAAAGGCACAGATAGCTGTGTTCTTGCGCATGGTATTCGGATTGATCATCTGGATTCTCATCACCACATTCATACAACTCAAAAGCTGCAGAAGGTGATGGAAAGACTGAATAAGGAATATGCATTGCCATTTCGCGGCGGCTTTGCATATCCCGTATCCTTTCCGCATGCGCAGCTTTGCATGGATTTCTATGATTCCGGAGTAGGTGACGGATTTGATGTGCCATCCCGCCTATATTGATCAGTTTCTGTATGAAACAACCTCATATTCATGGAAGCGCATGAAGGAGCTGGAAATCCTGTGCAGTGAAGAAGCGGCTGCTCTGCTTCAGCGATATCAGATACAATTGTGTACCTATAAGGAAGTATAAAACATAACGACACGGGGGTGATGCTTATGCTGAGAATAGCGATATTGGAAAATGAAGAGGCTGCGAAAAACATCATGTTTTCTCTTGTACAGTACCTGCAGGAGGAGGACTGCTGCTTCTACTGCTTTAAAAAGATATCCCAGTTCGCAAAAGCGGAGGCGGAGAAGGAATTTCATGTCGTAATTTTTCATGAAAAAATGGAAGTTCCCAGAATAACACAATCCTTTGTTTTACGTAAGCCTCAGCGTATCATCATCTATACAAAGGCGAAAATCAGTGCATCCGAACAGCAGATTCTTCCGTTTTCACGTATATTTTATGTGGAACGAAAACATCTCCAATCAGAGATGGAGAGAATTCTTCCTCATATGCAAAAGCTTCTCCGCAATCAGGATGAGTATTTGTTCTCTTATAACAATGTAAAGGTGCCATTGAAAATCAGCGATATTTATTATATTGAGAAAGAAGGAAAGCTGCTTGTATATCATACACGGCGCGGGGAATTCCGTGAACGTAAGAATATGAAGGATGCCTATGAAATCTTTAAACCGTATAACTTTCTCTGGATTCATGTCAGCTATCTGGTAAATATTATGTATATTATGAAAATTGAGAATGATATGGTCATGCTGCCATCGTTGCATCTGCCCATTTCCAGATCGAAGAAAGCAGAGGTATTAAGCGCCTTCCATAGCTTAATAGAGTAAGATCACAAAATTCCATTTACCTGTAAATTATTCCAAAAAAATTTACATATATGCGATGTTGTATATAATAAACGTGTAAACGGCATTACAAAAGAAAGAGAGCGGTGAAAAGATGGGAAAGTTAGCAGTTAACTATAACGGAGTATCTTCTGCGCAATTTGTTTCTATTGATGTAAAATCGACCTATTGGCCTGGTAGTGGTTCAATTCAAATGGTACTATGAGAAAGAAGTCAATTATTCTTTTCATCTTATTACTTTGTATGGCTTTTGGTGTTGTTTGCTATGTAACGTGGATGAGAGGTATAGAAGAAGCTATTCATTTCATTAAGGAAGATAGCCCAAGAGAAATACTTTGGGGAGAGTCACTGGCCGAGAAAGATTTTGTAGAATTAGATTCTTCTGCCAGGGATGCGACTGTCCTGTTTCATTATGATGATTCCATTATCAATAAAGAACAGTTGCTTACGGTAACAGTTAGCTGCAATGGGTATAAGACAAGCCGGGCTTTCAATTTGACAATTGTTGACAGGGATCCTCCAATTATAAAATATACGGGACCAGTGAAAATAGAAAGTGATCCCAACGTTAGATTAAGTGATTACCTGAAGGTTTATGATGTTCGACCCTATGATAAGGTGGTGTTTGATTTGCAGGAAAAAGATGGGGATAAAGCATACCGCTATTATGAATATACCTGTGATGAAAATAACCAGACCTGTAGTTTTGATGAGGATGCTGTTGGCGTTCATACTGTTCATATATCTGCGTATGACGGGCATGGGAATCAGGCATATAAAACAATAAAGATTATCGTTACATCCCCTGCCTATCATTGAAAATTTGGACTCTAATATTGCTTGGGGATTCTAGTAGAAATGAGATTATGGGAAGTATAACGTAGGTAAATTACCAATTATTCCAAATTTCTGCAAATTATTCCACAACCCTTTACAGCAGCTGTTCAGCGAATATAATAAAGGTGTAAAAGAAATAACAAAGAAAAGAGAGCGGTGAGAAAATGGGACAGTTAGCTAGTTAGATTATTCTGGAACTTGTCATTAGAAGCTGATGCGTGAAAGGGTTTCTTGTATAGGAGCTTGTCAGTGAAAAGAAAGTTATTCGAATATCATAATAATCTAACGTAAAACGGAAATACGGTGTGGATCATCGAAAGTTTAAGCCTGAAGAAGAACTGGTGACAGCAGACAAGGTATCAGGAAATGATATGAGTGATTGTATCAACTGGTAAAACAGAAAACTCCAAGGTAATTTGAATGTTAATACAAGTAGACAAATCGAACGGCTGTTGAATATCGATGGTTAAGTAAATAGATCTATATCTTATGACCGGCTGGACTATGATTTGATGGGAAAGCAAGCGTTTAAGGAGAAACTGATGAGAAACGAAACATGAGAATTGTTGTCCGTTACAAAGATCAGGATGTGTATCCGGTTAACAAAAAGATGTCATAAGAAACCTGAAACTATCTAAACTGATGAGATTGGAAGGATATCATAAGAACCATCACTTCCGGCAAAGTCAGGAAAAAATATAGAAAGCATCAGGAGGAATGCAGATTACGTAAGAAGCAGGGATAAAGCAAATCAGCAACCTGCAACAGATATGGTTAAAAGAAAATACTGCAGATTCCATTAATAGTTCAAATACGAAGCGTTCATTGAAAGCTTGTCATGATGTATTGTAATTTGATTTGAATCCTAAGATTTGTATCTTATACAAAGACATAGATAAGAAGAAATGGATGTGATAAAATACAAGTAAATGATAAAGCCTCTGGCACATGTGAAATGCTGTCAGAGGTTTTTTTGATGCTTCACTTATCCACTTGAATCACAGTGCTGTTGGAGTTCTCACAAGATATGAACTGTTGCTGAACGAACTTCATTCATATCATATGCTATGGATAACCCGTAGCTATTTCAAAGAAAGACCTTTTATTACCTACATGTTGCAGTAAGACAATAGCCTACAGGTTCAATATATCTGTTTTTCTCCCTGTTATAAAGCGATTACATATTACGAGCTGCTCTATGTGGAAAATTCACAAACAAAATGTTTAGTTAGAGAGTGTTCTTTGATATAATAGTAGGTGCTGGAGGGATACTATGTCCAATATATTTCATAAAGAAGACTTTTCCAAGGTGCTTGCAAAGCACGGTATGATATTGCAGGAGCATCAGCTTCGGCAGTTTGAAGAGTACGCATCCATGTTGATCGAATGGAATCAGAAGATAAATCTAACCGCCATAACCGATCCGGATGAGATTTATGAAAAGCATTTTCTGGATTCCATATTGCCTTCCTTTGATATGTCGATACAGGGCAGCTTCTGTGATGTCGGGGCGGGGGCAGGTTTTCCGGGAATACCTTTAAAAATCATATATCCCGAGCTGGAGCTGACAATTGTGGAGACTCTGGGAAAAAGAATTACTTTTTTAAATGCATTATGCGATAAGCTGCAGCTCAAGGGCGTTACCTGTGTACATGAACGCGCTGAGGTCTATGCAAAGGACCATCGGGAAAGCTTTGATATCGTCAGTGCAAGAGCCGTGGCGAATCTGCCGCTACTAAGTGAGCTTTGCATACCGCTGGTGAAGAAGCAGGGCAGCTTCCTCGCACTAAAGGGTGCCAATGGGGATGAAGAATACGCATTGGCTGAAAAAGCAATTCGACTTCTGGGTTGTGAAATGAAGCAGAGGGATGTGCATACATTGTCAGATGGATCACAGCGGATTAATTTCGTTTTTGTAAAAACGAGACCGACACCGAAGAAATATCCGAGACCGTTTGCACAGATGAAGAAAAATCCCCTTTGAGGAGGAATAGAATGAAAGATACAAGAATTGTGGATATTGATCTGGTCGAGCCGAATCCTTATCAGCCGCGTCTGGAATTTGATGATGAAGCGCTGATGGATCTGGCACAATCCATTCGTGAAAACGGGCTGATTCAGCCAATCACGGTTCGCGAGATGGATGGAAGATATCAGATAATTGCAGGTGAGCGAAGATTCCGTGCACTGAAGCTGAACGGTGCTGTTGATGTACCAGTTCTGATCATGGATGCCAATGAAGTGCAAATGGCGGAAATGGCACTGGTTGAAAATATCCAGAGAGAGAATTTGAGTGCGATTGAAGAAGCGAAATCCTATGTGGAGATCATGAAATATTCCGGACTGAATCAGAGTCAGCTGGCATTGCGTGTCGGCAAGAGTCAGTCGTCTATTGCGAATAAAATCCGTCTGTTGAATCTGGATGAGGATGTGCAGGAGGCTGTCAGTACTAAAAAAATCAGTGAACGGCATGCACGGGCACTGATTGGGCTGGATGAAGAAAAACAGCACGATGCCCTCGAAAAAATTGTGAAAAAGGGCATGACGGTTGCACAGACGGAAAAAATGCTGAAGGAACAGGCACAACCGAAAAAAGAAAAGAAAAAAGTGATGCTGAAGGGTATCAGCAAGAATATTAAAATCGCGATCAATACGATCCATCAGGCGGTCAGTATGGTGAATCGCGCCGGTACAGCGGCAGAAATAAACGAAGAGGAACATGAGGATGAAGTAATCATTACCATTCGCATTCCAAAATAGAAAGGAAATGATCTTATGGGTAAAATCATAGCGGTATCCAACCAGAAGGGCGGCGTAGGTAAGACGACGACATCAATTAACCTTGCTGCAGGCTTGGGATACCTTGGCAATAAAGTGCTTCTGGTCGATTTTGACCCCCAGGGAAATGCCACTCAGGGTGTCGGTGCAGAGGTCGGTGAGGATAAGCTTTCTGTTTATAATCTGATTATGGAGGATTACAAGGTGGAGGATATCCGGAAGAAGCTGACATCTCCACCAATCGATATTGTTCCTGCAAGTATTGCACTGGCGGGAGCCGATTTGCAAATGGTAAAATTTGAAGTAGGAAAAGAAGAGCTGCTAAAGAATAAGCTGGAGCTGATCAAGGATGAATATGACTTTATCATCATTGACTGTCCGCCTTCTTTGGGACTGTTGAATACAAATGCTTTAACTGCAGCGGATTCTGTAATTATACCGGTACAGTGTGAGTATTATGCACTGGAGGGAGTTACACAGCTGCTTTTGACCATTCGTCTGGTACAGCAGCTCTTCAATCGCAATTTAATGATTGAGGGTGTTGTGCTTACAATGTATGATGCGCGAACAAAGCTGAGCGTTGAGGTACAGCAGGAGGTACGTCAGCACTTTAAGGATCGCGTTTATAAGAATTACATACCGAGAAATGTCAAGCTGAGTGAAGCACCGTCCAGAGGAATGTCGATTTTTGAATACGATGTCCGCTGTGAAGGCGCAAAAGCATATGCAGGGCTGTCGAATGAAGTTGTGAAAATGAATAAGAAAGCAAAAGCCAGATAGGGAGGTGGATGAATGCCGAAAAAAGAGAATAGCGCAAGACTTGGAAAAGGATTGTCTGCCATTTTTGGTGAAGATGTCGGTAATGTGCTGGAGGATATTCAGCAGGGAAAGACTGAGGTTCATGAGGACTCCAAATTTGAGGTTGAGGTAAAGGATGTAAAACCGAATCCGTATCAGCCGCGAAAAAACTTTGATGATGACAAGATTCAGGAGCTGGCTGATTCCATTAAGCTGCATGGTGTTTTTACACCAATTCTGGTTAAGAAAGCCGTTAAGGGCTATGAACTGATTGCCGGAGAACGCCGATTGCGGGCCAGCAAGGTTGCCGGATTAAAAACCATCCCTGCTATTCTAATGGAATTTGATGATCAGCAGATGATGGAAATCGCACTGCTGGAAAATATTCAGCGTGAGGATCTGAATGCCATTGAGGAAGCACAGGGCTATGAAAAGCTGATCAAGAAGCTTGGCTATACACAGGAAGAGCTGGCGAAGCGGATTGGAAAGTCAAGAGAGCATGTGGCGAATATGCTGCGGCTGTTAAAGCTTCCAAAATCGGTACAGCAGTATGTTATCGACAAGCAGCTGAGTATGGGACATGTGCGTGCACTGCTTGGTTTAAAGGATGCATCACAAATTGAGGATGTGGCAAAAAAAGCCATTCAGCTTCATCTGAGTGTGCGTGCTGTGGAAACATTGGTTAAAAATATGAATGAACCGAAAAGCGCACCAGAGAAGAAGCAGCGGGATATCAATCTGGATAAGGTACAGGATCGTCTGCAGAGTCGTTTCCAAACAAGGGTGCGCATTGATGAGAAGCAGATTACTATACGCTATGATGGCAATGAAGATTTAAACCGCCTGCTGGAAATGCTGGGCGGCATTGAGGAAGAATAAAGAAAAAACAAAAGCCAACTGCTTCGATTTCATTTTAGGCAGTATCAAAAACGAAATACGGAAAAAGAGCAGGCTCTTTCAGATGCTTCTTTCTCGATTGTGGGTAAACATAAAACAGGGAGAATGCAACACTATTGTATTTATCAATAGAAGTTGTATTCTCCCTTTTGCATACACCTTAAAGAAAGAACCTTTTAAATTACTCGATTTTTTTTATTTATGAGCCTTTCTATGCAGATGAAGTCCTTTTCTGCATTTTTTATTTTCGTATGAATTATGTGTATTACAAACAGTCATTATTTATACAAATCATCAGACATGTGTCTTGTCACCTGTCATTATATATGCTATACTGAGGCAGATACAACGGTATAGAGAAAGGGAGATGAAGATACTGCATAAATATTAGCGGTATCATCAAAGGATATGACAAAACAGGAAGAAATTAAACAGCTGAAGCTTGAAAAGGATGCCGTATTGCTGGCACATTACTACGTACCTGCAGAGGTACAGGAGATTGCAGACTATGTAGGAGATTCCTTCTATCTGAGTAAGGTGGCGTCCAAACTGACGAATAAGGTGTTGGTTTTTTGCGGAGTTTCCTTCATGGGAGAGAGTGGAAAGCTATTAAATCCGGACAAAGCAGTGCTGATGCCGGATGCATCTGCTGACTGTCCGATGGCACATATGGTAACAAAAGCAGAGATTGATGACGTAAGGGCACGCTATGAGGACCTTGCAGTTGTATGCTATATCAACTCGACTGCTGAGATCAAATCATGGTCAGATGTATGCGTCACCTCAGCGAATGCAGTGCAGATTGTGAAGAAGCTGCCCAATCAGAATATTTTATTTATCCCGGATAAAAATCTGGGACGTTATGTAGCAGAGCAGGTTCCGGAAAAGAATGTCATGCTGGTAAAGGGATACTGTCCGGTTCATGAGGAAATGAAGGTAAAGGAAATCCAGGAGCTGAAGCAGCTGCATCCGCTTGCGGAAGTGCTTGCTCATCCGGAGTGTAATGCCTCTGTGCTTTCGATTGCAGATTATATCGGTTCAACAACCGGGATTTTGAAGCAGGCTGCTGCAAGCAATGCAAAGGAGTTTATCATTGCTACGGAGATTGGTGTCCGCTATGAGCTTGAAAAGCAGAATCCTAAGAAGACATTTTACTTTCCGAAAACAGAGCCGGTATGCATGGATATGAAAAAGATTACACTGGATGGTATTCTGCATGTCCTGCGCACTGGAGAAAATGGTGCAGCTGTAGCTTCAAATATCGCTGAGCCATCAAAGGCAACCCTGAACAGAATGCTGGAGCTTGCGGCGTAAACCGCCTTAAGGAGGCGAATTATGCAATCAGATATGTATTATGATGCCGTCATTGCAGGGTGTGGAGTTGCTGGTCTTTATACAGCTTTAAATCTGCCGGATACCATGCGAATACTGATGGTGTGTAAGGGGGATATGGAGGAATGTGATTCCATGCTGGCACAGGGGGGAATCTGTGTGCTTCCTGATGAAGAAGATTATACTTCCTATTTTGAAGATACCATGCGTGCAGGCCATTATGAAAATAACAGAGAGAGTGTTGACATCATGATTCGGCAGAGTAGACCAATTATAGAAGAACTGCTTCGGCTGGGTGTCCGCTTTGAACAAAATGAGGATGGAAGTTTGCGATATGCCCGTGAGGGAGGACATTCCCGTGCGAGAATCTGCTTTCATAAGGATATTACTGGAAAAGAAATAACGACGGCTCTGCAGAAGCATGTGCGAAGCTGTTCGAATATAACTGTTATGGAGCATGCCCGGATGTGTGATCTGCTTGTTGAGCATGGTGTCTGCAAGGGGATTGCACTGGAAACCAAAGAGCAGCAGGTTGTTCATGTTCATGCAGAGGATACGGTGCTTGCGACAGGAGGTATCGGTGGTTTGTATGAGCATTCCACCAATTATCCAAGTCTTACAGGAGACGCCTTGCGCATTTGTAAAAAGCATGGGATTCAGCTGGATCATCTGGATTACGTGCAGATTCATCCGACCAGCCTGTACAGCCGTAAAAAGGGAAGAAGCTTTTTGATTTCCGAGTCTGCCAGAGGAGATGGGGCGATTTTACTGAATAAAAAAGGGGAACGCTTCGTAAATGAGCTGCTGCCGAGAGATGTCGTATCTCAGGCTATTTTTGAGGAAATGAAGAAGGACGGCACCGAGCATGTCTGGCTGTCCTTTCAAAATGTACCGAAAGAGACCATACAAAGTCATTTTCCAAATATTCAGGAGGCCTGCCGTAAGGAAGGCTATGATATTACAAAGGAAAGTATCCCGGTCGTTCCTGCGCAGCATTATTTTATGGGAGGAATCCATGTGGGAAGTCATTCACAGACAACCATGCAGCATCTGTATGCTGTAGGAGAAACCAGCTGTAACGGTGTGCATGGTAAGAATCGCCTTGCCAGCAACAGTCTGCTGGAGAGTCTTGTTTTTGCGAAAAGAGCAGCTGATAACATAACAGTCTGCCGGAAAGGAAAAAAAGCATATGAATCCAATTACGATGCAGCTTGTTGCTGATAAATATATCCGTCTTGCTTTAGAGGAGGACATTAACGGTGAGGATGTAACAACCTGCTCCGTTATGCCTGATTATAAGGAAGGAGAGGTTCAGCTTATTTGCAAGGAAGACGGCATCATTGCCGGTCTTCAGATTTTCGAGCGTGTATTTACGCTGCTTGATCCGCAAACACAGGTTGATTTCCTTGTTAAAGATGGAGATAAGGTCACAAACGGTCAGCTGATGGGGAAGGTGCACGGGGATATTCGTGTTCTGTTATCGGGTGAGCGGACTGCGTTGAATTATTTACAGAGAATGAGTGGAATTGCCACATATACCAGAAACGTAGCGGATATGCTGGAAGGCTCTAAAACCTGTCTGGTAGACACTAGAAAAACAACACCGTGCATGCGGGTGTTTGAGAAATATGCTGTTCTTGTCGGAGGCGGAAAAAATCATCGCTATAATTTATCCGACGGGGTGCTGTTGAAGGATAATCATATCGATGCGGCAGGCGGTGTAAAGCAGGCAATTGAGGCCGCAAGAAGGCATGCGCCGTTTGTCCGTAAAATCGAAGTCGAAACAGAGAATCTTGACATGGTGAAGGAAGCAGTGGAGGCCGGTGCAGATATTATCATGCTGGACAATATGACCCCTGCCCAGATGAAGGAGGCTGTACAGCTGATTGACGGACGTGCAGAAACGGAATGCTCCGGTAATATCACAAAAGAAAACATTGAGCTGATGAAGGATCTCGGTGTGAATTATGTATCCAGTGGAGCATTGACACATTCCGCTCCGATTCTGGATATCAGCCTGAAGCATTTGAGCGTCCTTGGTGAGTAAAGAGAAAATCATATGGATAAGAAAGTAGCAGACAGCCTTATGGCTACAGCTTTGACAGGCTCTCAGCGCAGAAAACGTATTCTGACCATGATGAGGCAGTCTTCCCGTCCACTCTCCGGTGGTGCACTGGGAAGAGATACCGGTGTCAGCCGTCAGGTCGTGGTACAGGATATTGCTCTGCTGCGTACGGAGGGATATCCGATCATCGCCACTGCACGGGGCTATATATTGAATGAAACAAAAAAAGCAGTTCGCCTGTTTAAGGTCTGTCACACAACAGAGCAGATCAGTGAAGAGCTGGAAACGATTGTTGATCTTGGAGGAAGTGTGGAGGATGTGATGGTGAATCACAGAGCCTATGGAAAAATGTCGGCGCCTCTGCGTATCCGAAACCGCCGGGATGTGGCAGTTTTACTGGAAAATCTAAAGACAGGTAAATCAACTCCACTGATGAATGTGACCGCAGGTTATCACTTTCATCATGTAACAGCGGATTCACAGGAAATACTGGATGAAATTGAAGAGCATCTCCGTCAGAAGCATCTGCTTGCGGAATTTCTGCCTTATGAGCTGGAGGAGGAAAGCATACCGGATATAAAATAAACAAAGGCTGCATTCTGGCCTTTGTTTTCTCTGTAGGAAGAGCCTATTTGAAACTTATTTCAGTTCTTCAGTATCTCTTTTCGTATAAAATCAACAGTAGCGTCCGTTCCATGATTACGCTGATATTCCAGAATCATCTTCAGCATTGCCTTTGTCTCTTCATGCATGATAACATTGTCATAGCCGTTCATGAAGTATTCGTACGCACTTCCGTCATGATAATTTTCCTTCATATAGATGCGGGAAGCGGCTGTCCGGTCGCAGTACATTTCCACAATATAATGAAGCGGCATTTTCACCGGACGGATACCGCCTACGGCATTATCCAGCCAGTATTCCCAGTGATGCTTGTTGCGGCCTTTATGATGCAGCCAGCCTAAGGAATAGCCTTTTACTTCCTTTTCATAATCAATGGGACTGCGATTTCCCTGGAAATACTTCACACCTGCACAAAATTCAACAGGAGTGTATTTGGATAGATCATGCAGAAGTCCCTGTTTATATAAACCACAGCGAAAACACAGCTTTGTGACCGCAAGCTTGTGTGCAGTTATTGTTTTAAAATGTCCCCACAGCTTATTCATAATCTGCACTCCTTTCACATTCCAGTCTATTTTACCACGATAGGAATTGTTCAGACAATTCTTTTCCCTAGTTTATGAAGCTTCCCGATTTACGAATGGATGTATTGCTTATTTCTGTTCCTTTTCATATAACGTTCACGTAGTGTTCACAAAGGGGATGTATGATATAGACACAAGCAAAGCAATGCTTGTGAAATCTTAATAAAGGTAATGGAATGTTTCCCCATCCCTATAAAAAAACAAACAGCTATCATGTTTACAATATTTTTTCATTTCCATTACCTGCCTTCATGCGGAACCTCTGTCCCTCGCAGAGGTTCTTTTATTCGCAAGATTTTACATGAAAGCTTTTTCTTAAGCTTTACCGGCAATAAAACAACAGCTTATGCGGGAGCTGCTGTTAATGACTCACTTAAATTACATGCGATAATACGATTTGCAGCTACTGTGTGAAGTGTTTGCATTTGAAAATCATATTCTCTGCATTTCTGTATCCGTTTTTCGTATAAAAATACGAGTGCATCTCATCATTTACGCTGAGCAGCTCGATGAAGGAAGCACCGTTCTCTTTTACGGTTTTCTCCATTTCATTTAGAAAATGCGTGCCAAGATGTGCTCCTTGAAATTGTCTGGCAATCACGATTTCTTCCAGATAATAGCCGGTCAAATCATCAAATTCTTTGAAATATCCCATGACGAATCCGCTGATAGCATGATCAGCCATCTGTATAAAACACAGCGCATCCTCTATCGTCATGAGCTGATGGAGTCTTTTATATGCTTTATCATAAGTCCAGCAGCCTCCTTCATAGGTATTATAATAGTCTATGTACAGCTTTACCACTGCATCTAAATGCTGACTCTCCATTCTTTTGTAGCGTATATTCATCATTGTCACACCTGTCCTTTTCTGTAAAATATATGCTTATCTTTTTCTGACAGCATACTGTAAATAATATCCGGATTATAAAGGATATACATAGGGGTCCTCCTTTGCCGTTCTATAACATCATTATACAGATATTGTATGAATATTCAAACATACTTCACCTGCTGTTCACACGCAGGGTGTATGCTGTATATACAGACAGTCTTGTCTGAAAGAAGGGTAATGACAATTTCCTATTCATCCATATGTTATCCATCGTCATTGCCGCAAAGCCTCTGTCCTGTCACAGAGGTTTTTTTTGAGGTGTTTTAAAAGTATATATGTTTTTATATAAAAATATATATTTATGTTGCACATTGAGAATTTTGAGTTATAATATAAGCATCGGAGGTGTGCTATGATACCGAAATATATGCAGGTATATACAGAGATAAAGGATGCGATTCAGAAGGGAAGCTATAGCGCAAACGAAATGCTGCCAAGCGGAGAGGAATTCGCAAAGCAGTATGCATGCAGTGTGCTAACGGTTAAAAAGGCGCTGGATCGTCTTGTCAGTGAGGGTGTGATTGTAAGAAAAAGAGGTCTGGGAAGCTTCGTAAAGAAATGCAGAACAGGTCCGGACAGAATGCAGGGGGTACCTGTTATCGGGCGGGATCTGATTCGTGAGGAGGTTACCTCTGTTGTTGAAAAGTTTGAAGTAGCGGCATGCACGACAGAGCTGGCGGATAAAATGAATATACAAGCCGGAGAGTTTGTGTATGAGATAGAGCGCATTCGCTTGTATAAGCAGGAGCCAAGAGTTGTAGAATATACATGGATGCCACTGCAGATCATACCGGGACTTCAGCGCAGGGATGTGGAAACCTCTATCTATGCGTATATTGAAAAACAGCTTCACAAGCATATACAAGGAGCACATCTGTCATTTCAGGCTGTTCGTCCGCAGGCACTGGAAAAGAAATATTTTCACATGAATGACAATGATTTTGTATGTCAGGTGGAAGAGCTCGCATATCTGGATACATCTGAGATATTTGAGTATTCCGTCGCACGGCATCTTCCACAGTATTTTCACTTTGAAACCAATGTAATAAAGGAACTGTATGATAACTGAACCAATGTTGAATACTCGCATACAGCGGGAGAATGGAGGATACAATGTATTTTGAAAAAACAGCAGGATTTCCAGATGATTTCTTATGGGGCAGTGCATCCGCTGCCTACCAGATTGAAGGCGCGGATCGTGAAGACGGCAAGGGCATTTCAAACTGGGATGAGTTTGTGAAGATACCCGGGAAAACCTTTAAAGGCACTACTGGTGCAGTCGCAGTCGATTTTTATCATCATTATAAAGAAGATATTGCACGAATGGCTGAAATGGGATTAAAGACCTATCGGTTTTCTATTGCGTGGACAAGAATATATCCCCAGGGAAATGGAAAAGTAAATGAAGCAGGTTTGGCTTTTTACGATAATGTTATCAATGAATGCTTAAAATATGGAATTGAGCCTATGGTTACCATCTATCACTGGGACATGCCGCAGGCGCTGGAAGAGGCATATCATGGTTGGGAGAATCCACAGATTATAGAGGACTTTGTAACATATGCCGTTACTTTGTTTGAACGGTATGGAGATCGTGTAAAATACTGGATAACCATGAACGAACAGAATATTTTCACCTCTATGGGCTGGATGGAAGGACTTCATCCACCGGGAAAAACAGATCAGCTGAAGCTGTTCTATCAGGTAAATCATCATGCGAATGTTGCACATGCACGGAGTGTTTTGGAATTGAAGAAACGTTTTCCTCATGCGATGGTGGGCGCAAGCTTTGCGTTTTCTCCATGCTATGCGATTGATTGCCGTCCGGAAAATGCGATGGCAAAAGAAGACTTTGATGATTTACGCAATTACTGGTGGCTGGATATCTATGGTTATGGCCGTTATCCAAAGAGTGCTATGAAATATCTGAGGTCTATTGACTGCGCACCGGATATTACAGAGGATGAAATGCGGGATATCCGTCAGGCTGCGTCTTTGATTGATTTTATGGGTGTCAATTACTATCAGACAGCGGTTGCCGAGTATAATGATATTCATGGTGTTGGCGCTAATCACGAGGTGAATACAACAGGAGAAAAGGGAACAGCAAAAATCAGCGGAGTACCCGGATTGTATAAAAATCCAGCCAATCCGTATTTGAAGACAACGGATTGGGATTGGACAATCGATCCAATGGGTATCCGTATGTGCTGCAGGACAATAACCTCACGTTATGATTTACCTATCATTATATCTGAGAACGGTCTTGGAGCGTTTGATAAGCTGGAAGAAGATAAAACGATACACGATCCTTATCGTATAGAATATCTTCGTGCACATATCGAGGAATTGAAAAAGGCGGTTGCTGATGGCTGCGAGGTACTGGCATACTGTACATGGTCCTGCACGGATTTGTTAAGCTGGCTGAACGGATATCAGAAGCGCTACGGATTTATTTATGTGGAGCGGGAAGAGGATGATGCCAGTGCAGCCTTGAACAGGTATCCAAAGGACTCTTTTCACTGGTATGCTGAGGTGATAAAAACAAACGGGCAGAATTTGTAAAGTGTATAACGTGAGCAGATTGATAAATATGGAAAATCAGAAGTATAGTGCTCATGATTTCCCATTTCAGGTATAAGAGGATATATACGAAAGTGGAAAAGTAAAGGAACACTATGCAGACATAATCAGAAATCAAATTAAAATGCAGAACCCGGAAGGTACGGTTACCATATACCGGCGATTGTTGAGATATGGATGCTTCTACTTTATGGTTCTCTGCATCAGAAGACCTATGACTTCTGCACAGTTGCTGACCAGGATTTGATTGAAATGGCAAAACGTTTAGAACGGTGTAGTAATCCAATCATAAATCCAAAGCTGTAGGATACTCTTAAAGCTGAAGATATCGCAGCTATGGATAAAAATAAGATATGTGAAGGATCTGTAACAATGGCATTTCGACTGCTCATCAGAATACACGAAAGTATGGATTTTTGGGAAAAGAAACTGGGGAGTAATGGATATTTGAATTATTTATCAAATGTAGAAGCGTTTGAGTAAAGAACGAAAAAGCATGGTGTACATAAGATACGCCATGCTTTTTTGTAAGAATGCAGAAGCTTCAGATAAGCTTTAACAGTCCTTATTTGCTGCAACGAAAGCTGGTAATGATTTCATGAATTTTAGCTGCATTGGCTGCAATATCTTCACTGCTTCCTTTTGTCAGAAGTCCTCCGAACCCGCAGACATCCACACCGTTTTCCAGCCATGTTGTCAGATTGTCAAGATTGATTCCCCCGCTTGCCAGAATCGGCATATCCGGAATCGGTGTTTTAAAAACCTTTACAAGCTTTGGACCATAGAAATCGGAAATAGGAAATGCCTTGACGAATGCCGCTCCGCTGCTTAGCGCATCAACACATTCGGTAATGGTGGTACATCCCGGTGCATAGGGAATCTGGTAGCGATTGCACATTTTTGCGACCTCTTCATTATAGTTCGGGGCAATGATAAAAGCAGCACCATGCAGGATTGCGTGTCGTGCTGTTTCTGCGTCCAGAACTGTTCCGGCACCTACGCAGAGTGCATCTCCATATTTTTCAGAAAGACCCTGTATGATATCTCCGGCGTTATTTAACGTATAGCTCATTTCCATGACAGGTACGCCGCCCTTCATGCAGCCCTCGGCTATTTCACATGCGCGATCCAGTGTTTCCGCACGAACGATTGCAAGTGCACCTGCCTCATACATACGGTTTGTGACGTTCATTTTTTTCATATTCATAATGACATCCTCCTTGCCTATATCTTACGTTGTTTTAGAAACGCTTACAATTGGATGAGTGAACAAAATTAGAGATGAAATATGTGCGCTTAAACAAATGAGATAGCAGCTGAAAAGATATTGTACATCCGGTTGGCTTATGCTTAAAAAGCCTATGAATAAAGGACTTTTTGAAGGTCAGCTAACGCACATATAATATATAGAAAACATGTATGCTCCGGCTTTCGGATGCTTTTTTTCAACTTTGTGCGTTTGACCAAAAACGGCACAGGCTTTTTAGTTTGTTTGAACATAGCGGCTTGAAAGCGATTTCAATATAATGTAGGTGTAAGGAGGAATTCAAGATGAGTATTGAATTGACTAGAGTAGATTTCAGACTGATTCACGGTCAGGTTATTACCAGATGGCTGACACAGTGCCAGATCAATGAAATCGTAACAATCGACACTGCCCTGAGCAAGGATGCTTTCATGCAGGAAGTATTCAAAATGGCAGCTCCAAAGGGTGTAAAAATCACAATTGTAAATGTAGAGGATGCGGTAAAGCGCCAGCAGGAGGGTGCCTTCGATAAGAACCGCGTTATGGTTCTGTTCAAGGGTGTGGCAGAACTGAATGCCGCAGTACAGGCAGGCTTGAAGCTGGAAAAGGTACAGATCGGCGGTCTTGGCGGAGGGCCGGGTCGTAAGGCTGTCAACAACGCAATTACACTGGACAGAGCAGATGCGGATACTCTGCTTGAACTGGAAAAGATGGGGATCGAAATTTATTTCCAGACAACTCCGGATTATCCTTCAGAAACACTTCAAAAAGCTGTCGCTAAATTATAACAGGAGGACATGTATATGGTAATTCAAGCAATCTTAGTCGGTATACTGTACTGGCTATCCATGGGACGCGCGAGCTATTTTATCTCGTTTGCATTCCGTAAGCCGGTCGTACTTGGCGTATTTATCGGTCTTGTATATGGGGATGTACAGACCGGTCTGCTGTATGGTGCAACCATTCAGCTGATGTATATGGGAGGTATCGAAGCCGGCGGAAATATACCAAGTGATCAGGGACTGGCAACATGTATCGCAATCCCTGCCGCTATCGCAAATAATCTGGATCCGGCTGCTGCCGTGGCTCTGGCTGTTCCATTCGGGGTACTTGGCGTTTTAATCAATAATGTGCGTCGTACCATCAACTCTTTCTATAACACGAAGGCTGATAAATTCGTAGAGGACAAGCAGTATGACAAGCTGTCCATCTTCTCCTTTGTACTTCCATGGCTTACCAATGGTGTGCTATATTTCACACCGGTATTCATTGCGACATTATTCGGCTCCAGCGTTGTACAGGCATTCATCAATGTAATTCCGGAATGGGCGATGAACGGACTCACCAACGCAGGCAATATGCTTCCGGGGTTAGGTTTCGCACTGACACTGGTTGTTATGGGAAAAAAGAAATATCTGCCATTCTTCGTACTGGGATTCTTCCTGTATTCTGTCATGGGCTTCTCCATGCTGACAGGAGCAGTCATTGCATTATGTCTTGCACTGATCGTATCCCTATTCAAACAGAACGATGAGGAGGAAGTTGCATGAGTGAAGCAGTAAACAGTGTAGCCGCTGAAGAAAAGAAAACAATCGTAACAAAAAAAGACCTGTTAAAGGCATGGTGGAAATGGACACTTGCAGTCGAGGTTCCGGTAAGCTTTGACCGTATGCAGGCACTTGCCTTCGGATATTCCATGAACAAGGTATTGCGTAAGCTGTACAAGGATGACCCGGAAGAGCTGCAGGCAGCAATGCGTCGTCATACATCCATGTTCAATACAAACTGTGACTGGGGAAGTATCATTCACGGTATTACGATTTCACTGGAGGAACAGCGTGCGCTTGGCCATGATGATATTTCTCCGGAGGTTATTCAATCCTTAAAGCTTGGTCTGATGGGACCACTTGCCGGTATCGGTGACAGTGTGGATCAGGGGATTGTTGCGACAATTCCATTGGCAATCTTTGTTCCGATGGCACTGGAGGGCTCTGTAATCGCCGCCTTTATTCCTGGCTTAATCTATATCGCATGGAGCTTTGGCTGGTCCTGGTTCCTATTCAACAAGGGATATTCTCTGGGTAAAAATTCCGTATTGGAAATCCTGCACTCCGGAGCAATCAAAAAGGTTATTGACATCGCAAGCATCGTTGGTCTGTTCATGATCGGATGTCTGTCAGCCTCTTATATAAAGGTGCAGACCATTGTGGAATTCGCCAGTGATACATCAACGGTGAAGCTGCAGGAAATCATTGACGGAATCCTGCCGAATATGCTGCCGTTCATCGTTGTTATGGGAATGTATCTGTATATCACGAAACGCGGACCGAAGTATATCCGTCTGATGATTTATACAATGATTATTGCAATCGTATTGACCTTCTTCCATATTATATAAGATGTGAACAAATCCATGGAAGAACATGGATTTGTTTTCTTTACAGGCATATGGAGGATAAGAAAAGGAAGGAGCTTATATGAAGGTACTGATAACCCCGAGAGGGTTTGCGAATTACGGTCTGGATCAGGTGGAGCGAATGAAGTCCAAGGGTCTGGAGGTACATTACAATGCCACGGGTAAGGCATATACACATGAGGAGTTTAAAGCACTGTCGAAGGATGCCGATGCCATTATCGTCGGTGTGGATAAAATGGACAGAGAAATGATGGAGGGCTGTCCGAATCTGAAGGCGGTCTGCAAGTTCGGTGTCGGAACGGATAATATCGATCTGGATTATGCAAAAGAGCGTAATATCCATGTCGGACGCTGTGTGGGAAGCAATTCCCGCTCTGTTGCCGAGCATGTACTGTCCATGATGTTTATGGAAGCAAAGAATCTGTATACGAGTGTAAGGGATGTGAAGCAGCATGGCTGGAATAAACCGACAGGCAGAGAGATCTATGGAAAGAAGCTGGGAATCATCGGCTTTGGAATGATCGGCAAGTATCTTGCCGAGTATGCTTACGGCTGTGGCATGGAGGTATATGCCTATGATGCCTTTGCAATCGCAGAGGAAACCGCAAGGCAGTACCATGCACAGATTTCCACACTGGAGGATATCCTTACAGACTGTGATTATATCTCTTTACACGTACCGCTTCTGGAGTCCACACGGAATATGATTTCCACAGAGGAATTCAAAAAAATGAAGAAGGATGCCTGCCTGCTGAATGCAGCACGCGGCGGTATCGTGAATGAGGAAGCCTTATATGAAGCATTGAAGAAGAAAGAGATACGAAGTGCATGCTTTGATGTGTACAGCAGCGAACCTCCAAGGGAAGATGATAAGCTGCTTACACTGGATAATTTCCTGTTAACGCCGCACACAGCCGCAAGAAGCATGGAAAGTGAACAGCGAACCTGTGCAATGTCTACGGACATCATACTGGAACAGCTGATAGGGAACTAGGTGAATATATGATAGAATGTGTAAAAGAATATCTGAGCAATATTGCATCGGAACTAGGGAAAAATATAGAAGATATGGATATGGAAAGCATTGAACGAGCAGCCCATATCATAATGGAAAGTGAAAAGCAGGGAGGACGGATCCATGTCACGGGAATCGGAAAGCCGGGGCATGTGGCAGGCTATATCGCATCCCTGCTGTCTTCCACAGGAACGAGTACCTATGAGCTGCATGGAACAGAGGCCGTTCACGGATCCAGCGGTCAGGTGAAAAAAGGAGATGTGGTGATTGCCATATCCAACAGCGGAGAAACGATGGAGCTGGAGGCAACCGTACAGACACTTAAAGCAAACGGAGCACACATCATCAGCTGTACGGGAAATCCGCAATCGACGCTGGCAAAGCAGTCGGAGGTATGTCTGGTAGCGCATGTAGATGAAGAAGGGGATGCGCTGAACAAGCCGCCGCGTGCCTCCATCCTGTCGGAGATCCTCATCCTGCAATGTCTGAGCGTAGTCTTGCAGGAAGCAAAGAAGCTGGATTTAACCCAGTATGTGAAATGGCATCCGGGCGGAAGTCTTGGTAAGAGTATATTATGCAGGAATGAGAAGGAGAGTAGTCATGTTTGACGGAATTATAACACCAATCGTAACCCCATTTCATCGTGATGAGGAACAGAGTATCAACTATGAAGCGACAAAGCAGCTGATCGATCATTTGATCGCAAAGGGCGTTAAGGGAATCTTCATCCTTGGAAGCAATGGAGAGTTTCATGTGATCGATGAAGCGGAAAAAATAGAATTTGCCGAAAAGGTGATCGGGATGGTTGACCACCGTGTGCCGGTCTATGTAGGGACAGGGGCATGCAGCACAAAGGAAACCATCCGTCTGTCAAAGAAGATGGAGGAGCTGGGTGCGGATGCACTGAGTGTCATCACACCGTATTTTCTGACACCGACAGAGGAAGAGCTGGTACAGCATTTCACAGCGGTTGCGGAAAGTGTAAGTATTCCCATCATTCTCTACAACATCCCAAAGGCAACAGGCTGTAACTTAAGCGCAGAGGTTGTGGGATGTCTGGCAGAGGTAGAAAACATTCGAGGTATCAAAGACAGCAGTGGTAAGGAAGAAAATCTGAAGGCATACGCAGAGCTTGCGAAGCGGGATGATTTTGATCTGCTGATCGGTTCGGATTCCAAAATCAGCTATGGCTATGCTTTGGGGGCAAGCGGTGCCGTGGCAGGAACCTCCAATGTGATAACGGAGGTGCTGGTGGAGCTGGACAGGGCACTGCGTAAGGGAGAAACAGAAAAAGCAGAGGCGCTGCAGAAGGACATTGATGTACTGCGCGGCGTATTGAAGCTGGGAACGGTACCGGTTGTCATGAAGCGTGCGGCAGAGCTGGCGGGAATCGCAGAAATCGGACCGGCAAGAAAGCCGGTACTGGAATGCAGTGCACAGGATGATGAGAAAATCAAAGAGATGCTGCAGCATTATCATTTATTATAAAAAAGACCTGTATCCTTTTGGGATATGCTTAAATAAGGTTTAAGAAAAGAGGAATTCAAACTATTGGTGTTCATCCATAGATATTGAATTCCTTTTGCTGTAGGCATATGAAATACAGAAGGAATGCTGATATTCATCATTTTTTTGTAAAGAAAGGGAGCTTTGTTTACTATCGCAGCTATGCATACACGATTTCAGCTATGATATTTAAAACAGCTTCTTTCATTCTTTAGGTTGTTTGCAAAAGGGAGACTTCAGCTTCTATTGATAAATACAATAGTGTTGAAGTCTCTCTGTTTTATATTTACTCACAATCGAGAAAGAACCTTAAGATATAGCAGCTTTCTTCTTTTTATAAGACCCCTGTTTATCTTCTATCAGTATGAGCGAAGAGTAACCTATTTCTTTGTTGACAGTTAAACACTTTCCTCTTACAATGAAGCAGATGAAGGGTTGTGAGATTATGAAGGCATTGGCGAGTGATTTTGATGGAACGCTGTATCTGCATGATGCAGCAGAAAGCTATCGTGAAGGGGATATAGCAGGAATCGGGCAGCTGCAGAAGCAGGGCTGTCTGTTCGGTCTTTGTACCGGGCGTCCTTTATGGGGTATTACAGCATTTCTTTCTAAGCGACTGCATCCTGATTTTTATATCGTAAGCAGCGGAGCAATGATACTGGACAGAAATCAAAGGATATTGTTTGAAAGCTGTCTTTTACCTGAAACTGCAAAGCGGCTCAGTATGCTTACGAAAGATGTGGAAAGCACCGCTATTCAGGCTGGCGGGAACATCTATGCATATAAGAAAGCAAGAGCATTTACAGATATTCCAGTCATTCACGATATAGAAGAAATAAAGGGGCAGCAAATACACGGATTATCCTTTCGCATGATAGACGAGGCAGCCGCAGAACAGTTATGCAGTTCTCTTGAAAAGCAATTTCCGGACACCTGTGCCGCATTCCAGAATCAGAATTTCGTTGATGTGGTACCTTACGGCTGTTCCAAGGGAAAGGCGCTCTTGAAGCTGAAAAAGCTTATGAATCTGGACAGCTGCTATGGCATTGGAGATTCCTACAATGATATCCCCATGCTGCAGGATGCAGATGTATCCTTTACCTTTCATGCTTCTCCTAAGAAGGTAAAAGAAGCAGCCGATCACCTGGTGGATTCTGTAGGTGAAGCGATTCAATCCTATATGCTAAGGAAGGAAAATTAAATCCGTTCCTGGTGGTAATCGTTTAATAACCGTAAAAAAGGTTCCTTTAAATTTTAAGGAACCCCCTTTCATATCTTACTCACGTTGCTTCTGTGAGCAGGCTTATGTATTCTTATTATTAGCTCTTTTCTTTCTCCATGCCTGCAAAGGAACATAGATCATCAGAAGAAGCAGTACCGATGGAATCAATATATTCCACGGCTTTGCGAATTTCTCAATATAGCCCTGAAAGAAAATATAGATCACAACAACAGGCAGTATGTAGGAAACATAAAATCTTGCCCACATAGGGAATTGAAAGCCTACACCGCTGTTTGCCTCATCCGTGAAGTTTTTCCAACCCCAACCATAGCGGAAGGTACAAAACAGCAGATACATGAGGGATCCAAGCGGCAGCATATTATTGGATACAATGAAATCCTCCAGATCCTGTATGGTACTTCCATCCCCAAGCGGCTCTATAAAGGAAAGAAGATTGAAGCCGAATGCACAGGGAAGTGATAAAAGCAGAATCAGGATAAAGTTTACACGAACAGCTTTTTTCCTGGACCAGCCGCTGTCCATTGCGAAGGCAACAATATTTTCAAATACCGCAATAATGGTCGTGACAGCTGCAAAAGACATGAACAGGAAGAACAGAAAGCCCCATAACCTTCCACCAGACATGGCATTAAATACATTCGGCAGTGTAACAAACACCAGACCGGGACCGCTGTCTGCTGCAACGTTGAAGGAGAAGCAGGAAGGAAATATAATCAGACCTGCTATAAAGGCCACACAGGTATCCAGAATGCAGACATTAAGACTCTCACCCAGCAAAGAGCGGTCTTTTCCGATATAGCTTCCAAAGATTGCCAGAGCACCGATTCCAAGACTCAGAGTGAAAAACGCCTGTCCCATGGCTGCGAATATGGCGTCCCATAAGCCGTTTGCCATCATTTTCTGAAAATCCGGAATCAGATAGAATTTTAAGCCTTCTACAGCGTTTGGCAGGGTAACTGCCCGAATCACAAGAACGAGCATGACGATAAACAGACAGGACATCATATATTTGGACATCTTTTCCACACCGTTTTGAAGACCTCTGCTGCAAATAAAGAAGCCGATAACCGTAATTGCAATCATCCAGAACAGATTTTGTCCCGGACTGGCAAGCATATTGGAGAAAGTTTCACCCACCTGCTCTGTTCGCAGACCCTCAAAGGTACCACTTGCCATTTTCAAACAGTAATTGATCATCCATCCCCCAACTGTGGTATAAAACATCATCAGCAGATAGTTGCCTCCCATACAGACATACTTTATAAGATGCCACTTGGTTCCTTCCGGCTCCAGCAAATCGAAGGACTTCGCTGCGGAGCGCTGGGAGGCACGTCCCACGGAGAATTCCATCACCATAATCGGTAATCCCAGCAGTATCAGGAAAACCAGATAGAGCAGTACAAAGGCTGCTCCTCCATATTGGCCTGTAATATATGGAAACCGCCATACATTGCCAAGACCGACTGCACATCCAGCGGATATCAGAATAAATCCCAGTCTGGATGATAGCTTTTCTCTTGATTTCATATACTTTCTACACACCTTTCCTGTACATTTTATAAGCTGAGATTGGGAAAGTCAATGTAAAAATGAAAGGATTTTCATATACTTACACAAATCCATACATGAGAATTTCTGTTTTCATACTAGCCGCAGGGGCCTCAGCTTAAAGCTTTACACACCCTTCATGACAGCTTCACGAGGTATTCACATAAAAGGTGTAAGATACAGGTACAGACAAAGATATGTCTGTTTGCTTAAACGGCGACAGTTTTGTTTCCTCATCCTGATAAATAGCTTTTTCATAATAGCTGTTGCCCTTTCTCTTTCACGAAGATCTCTGCCTTTCCCACAGAGGTCTTTCCTTTTTATATAAGTAATTATCATTTTTTTAATATATTGCTTCGGTTTTTTAGCTATCTTGTTGGTAAGGTAACAATTTTTCATATCAAATTAACGAAAAATTGGTGTAATTATCAATTTTGTGTTATGATATAGGAGAGCTATCATGGGGAGTTGCTCAATATTCAATGGGAGGGTGGGCATGACTGTAACAGATAACGAAATTTATCGTATAATTGTTGATATCATGGATATACAGAATGAACCTGAGAATATATTTGAACTGGATAACTGGATCCGGCAAATTGGTCTTCAGGAAGTATATAAAAAAATCATACAGATTTATTCCATCAATCTTATGTAGAGATTTCCAATGCGGAATCTCTTTTTACTATTGCAATGCGTTTTATATTATGGTTTAATATAGATGCCTTTTTATCAAGAGTTGGGGTAGAGAGTTAGCTCGCTTGATCCCACGCCAACCTGTATGACGCATCATATAAGGTGGTACTGCTAACAGCGATAAGAGAAACAATCACATAACGATTTGCCTTCTCTCACGCTAGGGAAGGCATTTTTCTAATAAGAAGCAAAGGAGATTTGAGAAATGAAAAATTACATTTTTACATCAGAAAGTATTACTGAGGGACATCCGGATAAAATCTGTGACCGCATTGCGGACAGTATTCTGGATGAGGCTCTGCGTCAGGACCCTGCCAGCAAAATGGCTGTGGAGGCAACGATTAAGGATGATTTCGTACTTATTTACGGTGAGGCTAATACCAAGGCAAAGCTGGAGTATGAGGAAATCGCAAAAGAGGTTATTCGGGAAATCGGGTATACGGAGGAGTATGAGGTGCTTGTGAAGGTACGCGAGCAGTCTTCGGAAATCAACCACGCAGTTGTACAGGATGATGGCGAGATCGGTGCGGGAGATCAGGGAATTATGTTCGGATATGCATGCGATGATACAGACAATTACATGCCTGCCGCTATTGAATATGCACATAAGCTGGCAAAACGTCTGAGCGATGTCCGCCGTGGAAATGCATTGCTGCTGCCGGACGGCAAGACACAGGTAAGTGTTGAATATGAAAATGATAAAATCAAGAGAATTGATACGATTGTCGTTTCCACACAGCATGTGGCAGAGGCATCACAGCAGCAGATTGCCGATATCGTTATGAAGGATGTCATAACGCCTGTCATTCCGGATGAGCTGCTGGATGAGGATACCATTTATCTGATCAACCCAAGCGGAAGCTTTGTCATGGGCGGTTCCTTTGGTGACAGCGGTACAACAGGAAGGAAAATCGTTGTGGACAGCTATGGCGGTATGGGAAGAATCGGCGGTGGCTGCTTCTCCAGTAAAGATCCATCCAAGGTTGACCGCAGTGCAGCATATTACTGCCGTTATGTCGCAAAGAATATTGTGGCACATCAGCTGGCAAGTAAATGTGAGGTACAGGTTGCATATGCTATCGGTAAGGTGAAGCCGGTATCCATTATGGTAGATACCTTTGGAACAGGAAACAAAAGTGATGAGGAGATTCTTGATATCATACGCAGCAATTTCAGCTTTGAGGTAAAGGATATCATTGAGGAACTCAAGCTTTGCCGTCCGATTTACAAGGCAACATCCTGCTATGGACATTTCGGCAGAGAAGAATTCAGCTGGGAGAAGATAAAGGATTTGAAGTATTAAAAGCTGACAGTTTCCTTAGAAGAGCTTCAAAGGAATAATTGTATATAAAAAAGGTATCGTAAGACATACGGTGGGTAGCATACCGTTTTGTCCTTGCGGATACCTTTTCTTAGTATATAGAACTTGCCACAACGCTTTTTGTATGTTGTCGGCGTTTTCCATAAGAAACACCTGAATGCTAAGCAAGCCATATGCTGGGTATACAAAGGGATGGGGATTGTATGAAGATGCTATTCTAATGGGCTGTTATTAGGTATATATTTCTAATTTTGTTATATTCAGTTTCATAAAAAGCTTGTAAGATGATGTTTAAAAAGCTATAGGAATACATATTGATTTCTTCTTATCTTTATCTGTTTAATCCTGGCAAGTGAGCAGTGATAGGAACGTAGGATCGTGACCTGTTAGGATATCTCAGTTTGTTTTCTAACAGTAATAACAGCCTGTTTACTCAAAGGTTCCTTTCTTCAAAAGCTTTTGATTTTTCATGAACCAGCGTCCGTTTGCCATTACATCATGAAGCTGCCAGTCATCATCAAACAACAAGAGATCAGCATTACTTCCGACAGAGATGCAGCCCTTTGCAGGATATAGTCCCAATACACGGGCCGGATTCGCTGTTGAGAAGGATATGCACTCGGTAATTGAAAAATCCTGATTCCGCAGCATTTCCTGTACATTTTGCAGGAGGACAGAAACATTGGAGACACCGATTGCGGTAAGGTTTCCGTATTCATCATAGTCTGACCAGCTCCCCTGTCCGTCAGAGCTTAAGGTGATTCTTCCATAATCCTTTGGGTTCGCCTGCTTGATCCAGGAAGCACATCCCTCATGCTCCTCACAGGTTATATCTATGGTACCACCCATATATAAAAGCTGCAGGGCTTTTTGAAACAGCTGTTCATTTCTTGTGACATGGGTCGGGTGAAACATGGTGCAGGTAAGTCCTGTGTTTTTCACGGCTTTCATGACATAGGCAAGGTCGTCAGCTTCATCACCCATATGCAGTGTCATACAACCCGGCTTTCCTGAGAGCATACCGGCTGTCCTGACTTCACTGGCCAGTCTGAGAAATTCCTCAAATGATATATGTGAGCTTCTATGATCACTTAATGCAAGCTTGACACCAAGGATTTCGTCTATAAACAGGATATCTTTTTTTACTGAGCCTGTAATTGTCGTACTCGGATAAGCATAGGAGCCTGTCATGGCGTAGGCGGAGATACCTTCACTTTTAAGAGCCTTGACCTTGGCAATCAAATCCTCAACACTGCGCGTCACACCGTCAGTCCCAAGTAAACCAACCACCGTGGTGATACCTGCCTGTATGAGAGCGGATAACTGGATTTCCGGCGTCCTTGTCGCAAAGCCGCCTTCTCCCCCTCCTCCGCTTACATGAACATGACGGTCAATCAGTCCCGGTGTCAGTTGTTTTCCACTGCCGTCAGTGATTTCCATATAGGGAGCCGTTTCTATGTGAGGTGCTATATGGGCAATGTGTCCTTCTGAAATGAGAATATCCTGTATCCCCAGATCCTGTGGCGCAAATATATGTACATGTTTAATCAGTTGCATATCGTTTCCTCCTATAGGGTTCCCAGGCTTTTTAATATATACAGCCACATCGTCAATGTAAATGCACTTCCAAGCGTCGTCATCATGACAACACTGCTGGACAGCGTTCCCTCATGACCCATATTTCGCGCCATGATATAACAGCTTACCGTCGTGGCAGAGCCAAGCATGACAAGAATTGCCACCAGCTTATCATTTACAAAACCTAAAGAAACTGCAATCGGTAGAAAAATCGCAACAAATAGAATCAGCTTCATGAAGCTACAGATCAGGGCAGGCTTTCGTTTGGCATAGAGATCGTGAAATTCAAAGGAACCTCCCATCGCCATCAGCCCGAGCGGTGTCGCAAGGGCTCCCAGATTATGCAGTGACTTCTGCAGTATGACAGGCTGCGGGATTCGGAGCAGGGACCATAGCATTCCGGCACCAATTCCCAGAATAATCGGATTGCAAAGTATATCTCTACCTGTTTGTAAAATAAGCTCTTTTCGCAATACGCCACGCTTTGGCTTCATGAGCGACAGCACAATTACAGCGATAATATTATATAAAGGAACAGTCGCAACTATCATAAGCGGAGCCATTCCTGAATTTCCATAAATATTTTGAATAAAGGCGATGCCCAGTATTGCGGCACTGCTGCGATAGCTTGCCTGTACAAATTCTCCCTGAATACTTCGATCCTTTAATCGATAGGATACAGCAATCGAAAAGAGTATGGACAGCAGTGTTGCCAGAAAGCAGAAGATGATAAAGGATGTATCCCACGCTGTTCTAAGGTCTGTGGTGCTGATATCCTCAAACAGCAGGACTGGCAATGCTGCAACAAATACAAATTTATTCATTTTTGAAAGGAAGGCTGCATCAAACAGGTGTATTCTTTTAAAGAAGTAACCAAAAATCATTGTTATGAATACCGGAATCGTGGCATTCAGACAAAATATTAAATTTTCCATTATATATCCCTCAGCTTTCTATTATACATCGAAATTTAAAAAAAGGAACGCAAGATTTTATAAGGAGAAGCATTTGGTTTGTGATATACTGAAGGTAAGGATCATGATAAAGTGAACAAATGGAAATGAGGGCTGATTATGTATATGAATGAAGAGCTGATTCAGGAAAAGCTGGAGGAAATGAATGCAACAAAGATTCAGAAGCTGGACTCACAGATGTATCTGGTTAATTTTGATTTGAAGGAGGATATGCGGATATCCTATGTCTTCAATATTACACGGGAAGGGAAGTATTTTCTGCAGAGGATGCGCCCGTATTCCATGGTACATGGCAAGTTCTCCAATGAATATGAGGTGCTGTCCTTCATCAAGCATGATGTTGAGAAGTTCCAAAATGCAGCAAACAGTACCAATTTCATAAAGTTTCTGGAAATTTCCAACAAGGGACTGCAGCTGACGGAGGAAATCGAAAATGCCTTTTTAAATTATAATGTAGACGGAGAAATTCTGGATGAGCTGAATGAAAAAATGGAAGAGGTTTTTGACCAGATTTATCTGCTTTCCGATATTTCAAGAAGAGTGCTGCTGCATGAAGATGAGTAGGGATAAGCTGCATCTGCTGGAGCTATCCGGCTTTGAAAGAGAACAGCTCGCTCGCATACCGGACAGCTATATTGTCACATGTGCTGATAGAACGAGCGTGAGTGCTGCTATGGTAAAAGAAGCAGATGTCATTATTGGCAGAGTGCCGGTCGAGCTTTTAGGCTATGCACGGAAACTGCGGTTGCTGCAGCTGGATTGTGCTGGCAGTGAGCAGTATACAGCAGATGGTTTGCTTGCGAAGGATTGTCAGCTGTGCAATGCCTCCGGTAGCTTTGGACTGGCGATCAGTGAATATCTGATTTGTACAATTTTAATGCTGATGCGGAATATGAATCTGTATATACGCAATCAGGAGCAGGCGTACTGGCATATGGAAGGACCTGTACAGTCGATTTACGGATCTACGGTTTTGATAGCAGGAACCGGTGATCTGGGACAGGAATTTGCGAAAAGAGTGAAAGCAATGGGGGCACATACCATAGGAATTCGCCGGCGGATACAGGAGAGTGTTCCTTATTTTGATGAACTGCATACTATGGAAGAAATGTGCAATCTGCTTCCGCATGCTGATGTGGTGGTACTGGCACTTCCGAGTACAGAAAGGACTCGCGGATGCTTTGGCAGTAAGCAGCTTGCCTGTATGAAAAAAACTGCGATTCTTGCCAATGTAGGAAGAGGGGATGCTATGAATACAAATGAATTCCTGCAGGCTATACAGCGTAAACAGCTATCTGGTGCTGTTCTTGATGTATGTGACTGCGAGCCTCTTGCAAAGGAGCATCCGCTCTGGAAGCAGCCGAATGTCATCATCACACCTCATATTTCCGGCACCTTCCAGCTGAAGGAATCCTTTTATCGCTTTACAGAAATTGCACTTTATAACCTGCAGGCATTATTGGAAAACAAGGCACTGAAGAATGTCGTTGACCGAAAGCAGGGATACCGTGTGCATACTGTCGATTATAAGGAAAAATAATTCAGCGCTTAAGTTTCGAAGAAGCATTTCTATATTTCGATACACTTGCTGCATGTAAAAAGGGAGAAACAGGTCTATATAAGTTTAGACACAGTTTCATCCCTTTTAGTCGTTAAGAAATGCGTGAGATACGGCTGATCTGTAGGCCTGGCTACAGATAATTAACTGCCAGAATAGCGATACCGAGCACTGTAAGCACAACTCCGGTAGCCCGATTCAGTGTTTTGGCGCTGGCCTTATTGGCAAATCTAGCTGCAATTCTTGCCCAAAGCAGGGTAGAGGCGATGCAGAGAATCAGAGCTGTCATATCCGGCATACCTCCAATGGTAAAGTGACTGACAGCACCGGTAAATGCGGTGAAGGTCATGATAAATACGCTGGTACCAACCGCTGTTTTCAATTCATAGCCAAGTACGCTGGTCAGGATCAGCAGCATCATCATACCGCCGCCTGCTCCGATGAATCCGCAGATAAAGCCGACCATCGCTCCGGACAGCATGGATTGCATAAGTCTTTTTTTCGGATCGGTATGCTTCATACTGCTTTTTGTTGTCATCACCGGACGTACGATGAATTTAATTCCAAGCAGCAGTGTCATAAAGGTGGAGAATCCGCCCATTGCTGTTCCCGGAACCAGACTCGATACATAGCTGCCAACAAGTGTGAAGATAAGTACGAATATCATCATAACAAGACCGTTGCGGATATCCAGATTTCCGTGTCTGCCATATGTATAAGCGGAAACAGCGCTGGCCAGCACATCACTTGCCAGGGCAATTCCCACAGCCATATAGGGTTCCATATGCAGGAACGTAATTAGCATCGGGGATATGACAGCTGCGGCACTCATCCCTGCAAAGCCTGTGCCAAGCCCTGCGCCAATGCCGGCAATGAAGCAGATTACAAAGGTATATAGCATAAACATAACTCCTTTTTTGTTCACAATGTATGAATATCATTATACTCCTGCAAATAAGGGGATGCAAATAATTTTACATCAATTCAAATCTATATGCTTCCTTATGATTCGTGCGACTTTTTTGAAAAAGATAAAACCACCCTTTTTATCAAAGGATGGTTTTATCGTGCTTTTGTAAACAGTTTCCTTTATTTTGATGTATTATTTAGTATTGCTTTTATACGATTCTTTAATTCCTCTAAGGTATCACATTCCAAAAGCAGATTGGATACGATATGCAGTTGATCCTCTGTTAATGACTGTAGCCATGCCGTACAGTCTTCCTGATATTTGGCTACCATGAGCCTATGTAAGAGTTGTCTCTCCCCTTCAAGCTTACCTTCTGCTTTCCCTTTTATGATACCTTCCTTCATTCCCTCCTCAAAGCTGTCCTCCAAGCCGTAGCGATAACGTGCCTCTCCCATCTGAATCGCCATTGCGGTTGACCACAGCTCATCATCCTTCTGCATTTCCTCGTACTTGTCCATGAATACCTTCACCAGCCTTTCCTTTGATTCCAGTATATCATTTTTCGCATTGTTTTCAAACAGGAATGATATACCGGCTTTAAATCCTTGTACTTTTCACTGCTATCCAGCTGGTTGTTCAATGCTCTGGCCCCATAAAATTCAAAGCGCATCATTTCCGCTACTCCTGCATAGGTGGTCTGCATTTCCAGATTAAAAAAACGACCTTTCTCATCCTTCACATGAACATCCAGAATAATGCGTTTCTTTCCGATTGTTCCGGGATCCAGATTCGGATTGAGGACGGTGCTTTCCTTTACCTTGATTCCGGTAACACGTTCAATAATGGTGTTGCGGGCGTACACAGAGCCTTCATCCTCACGTGACAGTGTGTACTTGAAGAATACATCATTGCAGTAATTCAATACAGTATTTGCTTTCGTATTTTCCATGACGAAAACCTCCTTCTGTAAGCTCATCATGACTTACATACTTCTATACGTTAAGAACGTATGGAATTCCTAAAAAATCCACATATTCTTGATTTTTTTTAATATATTCTCATAATAAGGGTTTTTTCATAGATACCAGGAGAGTTTGTTGTATCTCCGTTACAGCAGAGCCCTGTATACCGCCTGTATCGTTATGTGATGTAAGATTTCATAATCCGCACTTAATTCACTCAGAACTTCCAACAGTAAATTTTGCTGTTGCATCAATGAAGGAATGATATTTATATAGAAAAATACTTGGAATGCGCTTTCATGTGTGTTATACTATGGTTGTCGAGTGGTATAGACCACTGGAAAACGTGATGTTTAAAGGAGATAGGGCATATGGAAGATACAGTAAAGCTGAAATGGTATTTTCGACTGTTTTCAAAACTAGATAATGAAGCATGTAATGTGGACATGACAAATCGTGCAGTAGCATGGGGGATTGACTGGATAGCAGGCTCACTGATTACTGCATTTCCTACTGTCATATTATATATGGCTTTAACTAAAACACAGGAGGTCAACCAAAATCTGCTTGCATTTGATCAGCCTTATGGCTGGGTGGCAGGTATACTCAGCCTGCTGTTCTGCATCGCATATTATGTGATTTATCCTTATCGTCATAACGGTCAGACATGTGGAAAGAAATTCATGGACATGAAAATCGTTAAGCGGGATGGAAGTGATATTGATTTGAAATCATTATGTAAACGGCAAATTTTAGGTTGTATAATTCTGGAAGGCTGTCTGATTCCCGGGGGCAGCTACGTTTGTCAGCTGTTATCATTGGCAGCGGGATATGATCTGACGCTGGTTCTTGGTGTAGCAAGTGGTGTCATCTGCTTGTTGTCTATCTATATCGCAATGAAAAAGAAATCCAGAAGAATGATTCATGACTACCTGGCAGATACAAAGGTAGTCGCGATTGAGAAATAATGAAAGTTATTTATAAGCAGACTTCCATGAGGTCTGTTTTTTTATTTGTCAAGGCAAGGAATAAATTCATATATGAAGCATCTTTGGCAAAGCGTATGAAGTTCATGGTGAAGTTATTTAAATAACAACGAAATTTGACCAGCTAGCCAGTATGAATGAAGAGATATAAAAAGCTGCATAATCCGTATAATATGCCGGCATTCCGGATTCTTTTAAAAAGAGAGATTAAGTTACCATACTGTTCCCGGAATTATGCACTTACTATATTAAAAGTGTAAATTGACACGCTAAGGTTAACTGGCTCCCATGAAAAATATGGAAGAAGCGATGCATGGCTATCATCAGCTTTCTTTGATATACTTTGTGCATGAGAGAATTGTATTTTCTGAGAAGTGTAGAGCTGTCATAGATTGGAATAGTGTTTAAAATCGGGCAAGAAGTGTGTAAAACATTATGTATTTGAATAATTCTAATTTCTGTATGGCAATTCTTTTGGAAATTTAATTTTTTTAGCATCTCAGAGAATAAAATAAAGGTGCATAAGACCTAGGACCTTATGAGGAGGAAACACAGTATATGTATAGTGGAACAAAGAAATTAATTCTGGACTATCTGATGGATGAAACTGCATATCTAAAAAGAAAAAACAGGCATCATTATTCTTCCGCATATATTGCAGATAAGTTCGTGATCAGCCGGAGTCTGTCGAGTCATTACTTAAACGATTTGTACAAAGAAGGGGAATTGATTAAGGTAAATGAAAGACCGGTACTGTATTTGCATAAGGATATATTACGTAGCCGCATTCGCGGAAAATCACTGCGAAGTGAATATGATACCGTTGAAGATCTGGAAGAGCTGCTGCATATGGGTGTTTCAAAATTTACAAATGTGATAGGGAGTGATTACAGCTTAAGAAGTAGTATCGAAAATATTAAAAAGGCACTGCACTATCCACCACACGGACTTCCAATTGTACTTTGCGGAAAGCCGGGTTCTGGAAAACGGTTTCTGAGCAGACAGATATATGCATACTGTCAGGCAGAACAGCTGATCAGTGAAAATGCAGAATATACCTACATATCCTGTGATACCATCGAGGAGCCTGAGCTCTTTACATTGCTGTTTGGAAAGAATGATGAAAAGAGCAATGAAACAGGGATATTAAAGAATTCGAAGTATGAGTATATTGTATTTAACAGCTTTCGAAATGCAGGAAAAAACATTCAGAATGCACTGGCAGACTATATAGATGAGGGTGCGGCACTGAATGAGCCGAAGGCAAAGCTGATCTTTCTTTGTAATCAGCAGCTTGAAATGACGTTTACACCGCAGTTGCTGGGACGCCTTTTGACGATTGTAACGATACCATCACTGAAAGAGCGGACAATCTATGAAAAGGAATCACTGATTCTGCATTTCATACGGGAAGAATCAAAGAAGGTTCAAAAGGGCTTGAAGGTTACAGATTACTTCATGGAGCTGATGATTGCACAGGATTTTGAAGACAGCATAGAACAACTGCAAAGTGCGATTGTGCGATCCTTCTTCCATGCTTATGAGAAAAAGGAAGAGCATATCTGTCTGGATGTATCCTGTATTCCAAGTGAATTGAAATACAGGGTGAGCGTTTATGATAAGGAGCATGCCTATCTTCTGGAGGAATATCAGCTGATATACCATGGAATCACAAAGGAGCTGTTTTATGATATCCTGCGGTATGCCGAGGAATATTATTATGATACGGCATCAAAATCCGGGAAGAGGCTGTATGCGGCGGTCGAAAAGTTTAATGATCATATTATTTTCCGCCTGCCAAAGTTCCAGAAGAGCTTGGAGCAGTATAAAGCAATCATCCAAAGTGTCACCGATATCTGTCACTCACGCTCAAATATTTCCTTCAGCAACAATATGCAGAATCTGATGGTATTTTCTTTATATTGCCAGTCGATTGAATATCAGATATTCTATGAATTTATGGAGCGGTATGAGGAAAGAATCAAAACACTGCTCACAATGCTGTATGATGTTGAATCAAAGGAATATCAGGTTTACAGCGAAGTGGAATTTTTGCTGCATAAGACATTTTCCATAGAAACCAATGCCTTCCTGAAGCTGCTTATGATTCTGAATTTAAAGTACGATCAAACAGCATTTGACAATGATTATGCAGTAGGCTTAATCATCTGTCATGGTTATTCAACTGCTTCCAGTATTGCGAATGCCGCAAATGCATTGCTGGCAGAGCAGGTCTATGTGGCATTTGATATGCCTCTGGATGTACAGGTGGATGAAATCGTAAAGAAAATTGATACCTATTTGAATGAAAAACAGTTTTTGGATAATGCGTTGATTCTGGTGGATATGGGATCTCTGGAGCTGATAGGCAATAAAATCAGAAATCGTTATGATATCAATATCGGTATCATAAACAATACGACGACCTCTATGGCTCTGCATATCGGATATGGTATCCTTCAGAAAAGAAATATTCAGGAAATCCTGCAGGAAGCTAGTAAACAAACGGTTTGTACGTATAACTTTATTCAAAAAAAGGCGAAGAAAAAAGCAATTATCTTTACAAGCGAAAGCGGAATGTCTACTGCTGAGAAGATAAAAGCTCTGTTCCAGGACAGTATTCCCAAAACGATACCGATCCAGCTGATATCATATGATTATTATCAGATTCTGAATGAACAGACGCAGGAGGAAATAACGGGCTCCTATGATGTTCTGTTTGTCGCAGGAACAATGGATCCAAAGCTTGCGGGATCTGATTTCATCGATTTGGGAGATATTATCAATCTGCGTGCAATACGCCGTATCAATGATATATTCAGAAATTATATGGGAGATGATGAAATACAGCAGTTTAACGATGATCTACTAAAGAATTTTTCATTGATCAATGTCATTGAATCTTTAACCATTCTAAATCCAAGGGCCTTGCTGGATATCGTTGAAAAATCAATACATCTGCTTGAGCGTGAGCAGTCTTCGAAAATCGATCCGAAAATTCTGATAGGTCTGTACGTGCATATCTGCTGCTTTGTAGAGCGCATGGTAAAACGCATACCGGTGAAAACGTATCCCGATTTGCAGAAATTCGAGGTTGAACAAAAGGATTTCATACATCATATGAGAATAGCATTTCAGGAGCTTTCACAGCATTATGGAATAGAGATTCCCTGCAGTGAGATAGCATATATCTATGATTATATGCACATTCTGAATGGAAATGATAAAGAGGTTTATAGTGATGAATAGGAAAGGAGAATGAAATATGGCAATCGTTTTAACAAGAATCGATAATCGCCTACTGCATGGTGTGGTAGCGACGCAATGGGCACCGTCAACCGGCTGTACCCGCTTAATGGTCATTGACAATGAAGTGGCAGATGATCCGCAGAAAAAGGAAACCATGAAATTCGGGCGGCCCAGTGGCGTAAATTTGTCCATTATCAATGAGGAGACAGCTCTTACAAATTTTAAAAACCATAAATATGACACACAGAAGGTGTTTATTGTGACGAAGCATCCGGACATTCTGTTGAAAATCGCAGCTGTTGAGCCGTTGAAAAAAGTTAATATCGGGGGGACTGTGAGAATTGAAAACGGTTTTGAGCTGTCAAACCGTGCGATGGCAGATGAAAAGGATATCATCGCATATAAGGAATTGACGAAACTAGGCGCAAAAGTCGAGATACAGTATGTGCCGAGTGATAAGGCGACACCGTTTGAAGCTATTGTTAAATAGGAAAGGAGATTGATCTAGTCCTAGATCAAATATACATATGAATGCTATACAAATAATTTTAATTACATTGCTGGCCGCTTTGAAAAAGGTTGACCAGAAGGGGCCGCAGATTTTTATTTACAACACTGTATTCTGGGGGTTTTTAGCCGGTGCTATTATGGGGGATATCATGACAGGGATGGCAATTGGTGCCACCTTTCAGCTGATGTCGCTGGGAGTTGCGGCAATCGGTGGAACATCAGTTCCGGATTATCAGATTGGAGCCATCATTTCTATTGCGATAGCAGTCAGTACCGGACAGGGAATTGAGGCAGGAATCGCAGTTGGTCTTCCTGTAGCTATGCTTGCTGTACAGTTGGATGTACTTGGGAATATCGCACATGGTATCTTCGTGCGCAAGGCTCAGACATATGCGACGGAAAGGAAATGGAATTCCTTCAATATGATGTATATTATCTGTATCATCATAACCGCATTAACGACTGGATTACCTACCTTTCTTGCTGTAGCATTTGGTGATGTGCTTGTCACCACGATTATAGATGCCATGCCGGTCTGGTTCACCTCCGGTTTATCACTTGCCGGTAAAATATTACCGGTTGTAGGATTTGCTGTTTTGCTGAAATATATGCCAGTTAAACAGAATATCGAATATCTGCTGATTGGGTTTGTATTTGCGGCATATTTAAATGTTCCTGTTTTGGGAGTGGCAATTGTTGGAGCTGCATTAGGTTTCAAGCTGTATAAGGATCAGAATCGATCTTTGGAAATGGCGGTATCTGCAGGAGGTGAACAGTATGATGACGAATAATGAAAAGAAAGCGATTTTATCAAACAAGGATTTAAATCAGGTAGGAATAAGATGGTTCATGTCCATTGAAACTTTCAATTACGAAACCCAGCTTGCCGGTTCCTATGCTTTTGCTGTAATGCCAGCACTTCGTAAAATTTATAAGGATGATAGCGAATTGACGGAAGCGATGGATAACCATTTTAAATATTTCAATTGTATGCCTTGGCTGACAAATTTGATTCTGGGGGCTACTCTAGCATTAGAGGATAATCAGGGTATACAGGCTAAGGATGCTGTTCAGGACCTTAAGGTATCTTTGATGGGACCGCTTTCCGGTATTGGTGACAGTATCTTCTTTATTCTGATACCAACAATTTTGGGTTCGATTACAGCATATATGGCACAGGATGGAAATCCTTTGGGCATGATTGTATGGTGTATATATGGTATCGTAATCGGTTTTATCAGGATTAAGTCTGTATCCTGGGGATATAAGGGCGGACTAAAGCTTGTGAATGAGCTTGGCAAAAAGTTGTCTGTTTTTACGAATTCAATATCAGCAATGGGATTAACTGTTGTCGGTGCTTTAATACCATCCCTTGTGAAAGTGACAACACCTCTTGTATTTAAAATGGGCGAGGTAACACAAGAGGTTCAAACAATTCTGGACACCATTATGCCTGCGATGATACCTGCAATATTCACATTCATCTCCTATAAGCTGTTGGGAAGAAATGTAAAAATATCATGGCTTATCCTGATTATCATCGTATTTTCCTGGATTTGTGCAGCTTTTGGAATTCTGGCTTGATTTATGCTTGTATCAACCACTGCAATTGATATAACACCGCATTGTCCCGTAAAGCTGTGCGGTTATATCAATGACATAAGACTTGCCCAGAGAACACAGACCGCTCATGCTCCAATTTATGCAATAGCACTGCGTCTTGTCCTTGAAAACAGTCAGCTACTGATTTTGACAATGGATATCCTTAGTATTATGAAAAACAGAGCTGAGCAAATAAAGGATAGTATAACACAGGCATATTCCATAAAAAAAGAAGAAATATTCATCCATGCAATTCATACACATGCCGGACCAAGTGGATTCAGTGCAGATGCTATGGGGAAAGAATATGAGGATAATGTTACATATAGAGAGGATGTGATATCCAGAATATGTACAGGATTGAAACCTGTTTTTGCAAAAGCTGAAGAAGCTCGTGCATTTATGGGGAAAACAGAAATTCATGGCTTTTATGATAATCGAAATGACAGGAACAGATATTATGATGCAGATGCATACAGGCTTCAGTTTCGAAGCGATGATCAGCTGATTGCTGAGCTTGTGAATATTAATGTTCATTCTACTGTACTTGGTCCTACTAATATGGAGATATCCTATGATCTTATCGGTACGATACGTGAGGAATTGCATAAAAGAGAGAATATATATCCTTTACTCTGTATCGGTACCTCGGCAGATATCAGCAATCGCCATTACCGCGAGGGTGATGATTTTAAAGAGCTTAATCGTACTGCGAAAGGAATCACCAATCAATTGCTGGAAATACAAAATTTTACTGAGATTGATATGCACACACTTAAGCTGGATACCTTTTCCTATACCGTTTCCTACGACAATACTTTGCTGTTTTCCGGTTATCAGAAGGAACTGGAAGAAATACAAAAAAATCTGGAGGCGGAAACGGATAAAACAAAAAGAAAGCTGCTTCTTTCATCCAAAGACAAATTCGAAAGCAAGCTGCTTATTCATAAGGTACATAAGGAACTGAAGCTGTCACTGTTGCGCTTTCCAGAACTCTTGTTGGTAACCTTTCCGGGAGAACTAACATCCGTGTTTGGTAAATATATAAAAGAACAAGCAAAAACTCCCTTTACCTGTATAATGACCTGTACCAATGATCATCATGGTTATTTTATTGAGCAGGATCAATATGGAAGGTGTTATGAAGCAACTGCTACTTTAATTCCAAAGGGAGAGACAGAAAAAATGATAAAAAAACTGGGGGAACTATTATGAGACGACTTGTTATCGCATCACATGAACGTATGGCGGAAGGTGTAAAAAATACACTGGATTTCATAACAAATAGCAGTTTCTCCGTATATGCTGTAAATGCATATACTACACAGATACCGTTGGAGAACCAGCTACAATCTGTTTTTGAAGAATTTGAAACAGAGGATGAAATTGTAATTCTCACAGATATGTTAACCGGGAGTGTAAATCAGGCATGTATTCCCTATCGTAATGATCATGTATTCCTTATAACAGGTTTCAACATACCGGCAGCTCTTGAAATACTATTGTATCCGCAGGATAAAAAACTGAGTGAGAAAGAGCTCCGGCGTATTGTGGAAACAGCAAGAGCACAGCTGCAGTTGGTTGTGAGTACAGAGGAACTGGAAGACGAATAAACATGGAGCTTTCTATCCTAATTATGAAGCAGCTGCTTGTTATGTTTTCACTGTCAGGTATTGGATTCTTGCTGGCAAAGTTGAAGCTTATTAGCAATGAGGGCTGTAAAGAGCTCGTAAATCTTCTGCTGTATGCGGTCATACCACTGACTGTACTTAACTCCTTTCTGGTCGAAAAGACACCGGAAAAAACACAGCTTCTTTTATATTCACTGTTGCTGAGTCTTGCAGTTTTCGCTGTTTCTATGCTGTTATCCTACATTATATATGGGAAAAGAAAAAGAGTTGAAAATTTCTCAGCAGCATTCAGTAATGCAGGCTTCATTGGTATTCCACTGGTACAAGCAACTGTTGGACCACACGCAGTATTTTATATTGCAGGCTTTGTAGCCTTTCTGAATATATTCCAATGGATTTATGGTGCTTATGTTATGGGAGCGGAACGAAGGATGATTTCTTTTCAGGTAATTGCTAAAAATGCTGTTCTGTTATCCTTTATAACAGGCTTTACTCTATATTTATGCGACTTGGGTAATATCCTTTTTATAAAGGATATAGCAAATACCGTAGCAAATATGAACTCACCGCTGGCGATGATCATAATCGGTGTTTATATGTCGCAGATTTCTTTTATGAGAATGTTACAAAGAGAAAGCAGTTATATCTGCAGCCTGTGTCGCCTTTTCGTGATTCCATTGGCCTCTCTTGGCTTACTTGCTGTGATTCCCTTAGATTGTTGTGAGGTGAAAGTAGCGATATGTATTGTACTTTCTGCACCTGTGGGTGCTAATGTAGCTATGTTTGCTCAGAAATTTCATCAGGATTATACATATGCAGTAGAAATAGTAATATTATCAACACTGATGTCTGTTGTAACACTTCCAATGATTGTTTATGCCGCACAGATTGTTTTATAAATATACATTTTGCATAAAAAATCCCTGTCTGGGATTTTTTTAGGTTCTTTCATACTTAGATTTACCCACAATCGAGAAAGACCCTTTTTTTTATCTATTACTTGTCTATTTATCTCTTGTCCTCGTTCATTGCATAATCTGAACCTTGTATGCTTACCAGAGGTTCGTATAATATGAACGGCTGTTGACTTTGACTTTACGTTACTTCTGTATACAGTAAGCGCGTATTGCTTCCGGATTCCTTTTTCAATTTTAAAGGTGATAGATGCATATCAAATACGTGCAAGGATATATTCATCATAATGAAAAGCAGTCTTAGGATTGCCGAAATTCATATAAGCAATAAAATTTTTTAATATTATAGACGGATATAGAACAATAATTATTAAAATTGAAAAATTTGATTACAAAATTATTGACTATAACAATTTATGGCGTTATGATATAGTTGTAAAAGGAGGCTACAAACATGAAAATTGTCGTATGTAAGGATTATGATGATGTCAGTAGAGTTATGGCAGAAAAGGTGGTCGAACAAATTCGTAAAAAACCTAATTTGGTATTCTGTCTGCCTGCGGGGAACTCTCCTATCGGGATGTACAAATATCTTGTTCAGATGTACAAAGAGGGAAAGGCTGATTTCTCACAGCTGAGAACATTTGATATGGACGAATATGCAGGGCTGACTCCGGACGATTCACACAGCTTTATTTATTTTATGCATCAGCACTTTCTGGATCATGTCAATATCAATATGGATAATGTACGTTATCCGAAAGCAGATGCAGCAGATCTGGATGCGGAGTGTAAACAGTATGCGCAGGAAATCATTGATGCGGGCGGTCTGGATATTGCAATCACCAGCATTGGCGATGATGGGCATATTGCATTCAATGAACCGGGAGAGTATTTACTGCCACGCACACATGTCGTTAAAATGGATGAGGCAACCAGACAGCAGAATGCAAAAGCATTTGCTGACTGTGCAGGAGGTGTTCCGGAATATGCGATTACAACCGGTATGGAAGAACATATGAAAGCCAAAAAATATTATGTCGTTTGTTCTGGCACCCACAAAGGAAAGCTATTGCATAAGCTGTTCGAAAATGAAAAGCTGGATCCTAAATTTCCTGTTTCCTGGCTACGTATGCACCCGGATGTTGAATTTATCATAGATGAGGCAACTGCTGCAGAAATTCAGGAGGATGCACTGGAGTATTACAGAGAGAAATAAACATAACGGCTCATTTGATTCTCACATCAAATGGGCATTTTATGAAGCCTTTGGTTAAATACCGTTTAGAAAATAAATCAGATGATTTCAAAGGAGAAGGAAAGATATGAAGCTGCAAATTGCAACTGATATTGCAAATACCGAGACAGTATTCAGCATAGCGGATGCAGTCCATGATGTTATTGACATACTTGAGGTTGGAACACCGGTAATCACGAAGGAAGGACTAGTACCTGTATACCATGTAAAACTAAGATATCCGAATCTGTGTGTGTTTGCCGATACAAATATCATTGATGGCGAAGCTATGGAATGTGAGGATGCCTGTAAAGCTCATGCGGATATCGTAATGTAAGGGCAATGGCAGATAATGCAACAATGAAAGAGGATGTTGATACAGAGAACCACTACAAGTCGTTAATTTTATTTGGATGATAGACGGTTTACAGATGCTATACATAGGGAATAAATTCTGGCTTATGTGCTTGTATGATTTTTTTAATGATAATATTCCATTTCCATATGAAAAAGCGGTCTCTTGATAGAGACCGTTTTCGTGCAATATTGTAGTTGCATTATATTGGTTATGAATTGGTATCCTATAGAAATTCAGGTAAAAGATGATCATGTAAAATATAATATTTCCTGGGAGAATCAGAATCATCGCTCAATAGGGGGTATCCTGTTTTATTGTCCCATAAGAAAGTTTTATCCTATATTTCTAAAAGCGACATTATTTAAACCATCTAAGTATGCTGACACAGGATGGGAAAACAAAGATTTTCAAATATTACTAGCATCCTTACAAATTCCGCGATTTCCTTTTATCCTCATACATAGCTTGATCTGCCATGACCAACAGCTCCTGAATTCCCTTATTCCGGGATGTATTGCTGGAAAATCCCTTTGCTATTGATAAAGGAAGCTCAGCCGTTTGATTATATTCTTTCAGTCTTTGGTCCAGCAGGCTGAACATTGCCTGCGCGGACATATAATTTTTCTCGCTGAGAACTACAAATTCATCCCCACCTACCCGATATATTTGACCGATATCCGTAAACACGGTATTCAGGAGGTCGGCAGCACTGCGTATAATGGTATCTCCGGCATGATGACCGTAGGTATCATTGGTATGCTTTAGATTATTGATATCAAACATAAAGACCGTCAGAGGAGCATCTGGTTTTAGCTTTTCCATTTCCTGACAGCGCTGTTCGTATGCAGAGCGATTCCGTGCTTTTGTCATGGTATCCGTATAGGCAAGCTGGCGGTAAAACTGAATCTGTTCCTGCTCCTGAGACAGCAGATAAACCTTATGAAAGGAAAAGCAGCTCAGCATGACGATAAACAATAATAATCCGATACGGAAGTATATATTATAGTCACTCATTGGATGCAGATAAAAGGCAGTCAGCGCCGCTGTGGAGAACAGGGCAAGGATAAAGAAGGCAAGCAGTATATTGCGGGAATAATCCGTCTTATACAGGCGAACCTCACGAATCAATGCAAACAGCAAGGCGGCAATACTAACCATCATCAACAGATGGGTAAATGGCAGCATCTGTACAAAATCCAGGATGCCTGCCTGATAAAGAATACACTGGACAATGGTATTTCCCAACAGTAAAAGCTGAAGCAGGGTCAGGGAACGGCACCGCAGCTTTAATGCGTCATTTATAAAGACCAGAAGCGGGATTGGCATAAGCATAAAGCTGCAGAAGGATAATAAAACGATACGCAGACTGCCGCTCACATACAGCTGTAATATAGGAGAATCTGTAAGCAGCCACAGTGCTGTGAGGAAAATGAAGCTCATAAGCGCATATAGCGATGTTTTAGACAACCAGAAGCTGCGGTTCTTCAGCCATATAATCAAAAAAACAAGAATGATGTCAAGCAGTAGCAGCAGGATTACTGTGATAATAATTCCGGCATTCTCCTGTAAAATATAAAAAGCAAAAGAGGATGCGGAAACCAGCATTGGATATTCTATATCAGAGGAAACATTTGAGTAATTGTTTTTGAATTTCAGAAGCAGCTCTTTGCCACTGTCTTCTGATGTAACCGGCATACGCACATATACATTACCTAATAATGTAGAATCATCGCGATGATAGCCGTAATCCAGGCGGACTTCGTTATCGATACAAATCTGTACACCGCGGTAGTTGTTTCTGATCACAAGCATGGTATCCTTCGCTATCTGTGGCAGTGTCCTTTTTCTACTGAAGGTTTTATCACGTATATCTGTCTTTGCCTCAGCCTGAGCGGCTCCATCCTTCCAGCCGTTCTTTAATACCTCAATATCATTGGATTTCGGTGGTATAACAGCTGCCGGCGGTGTCTTTTGCGGAAAAATAACAGATACTACAAGACATAAGCCAATAATCCACAGGCATATGTAAAGAAGCAGCATTTTCTTTCTTGTCATCCTTCCACATCCTTTCTATCCTGATAATTTTAACATACTTTTCATGCACATTATATTTTTTGTTAAATTATCACATAAAAAACTGTTTCACATTGACACCGATTGTTAACTGTGGTAAACTTTTATCCGATAAGTTATCTTAAACTAACTAGGAGGTACTATGATTGACAAACGACTTTTAAAAGAGATGCCGGAAACAAAGCCATATATCATGAAGCAGGTAGCGATGCAGTGGTTCTCTCTGCTATGCAATATTGTCTTTGTGGCACTGCTGGCAAATGTACTTTCACACATATTTTATAAAACCGTCAATGAACAGCTTCTGCTTCTGACAACGTGCGGAGTCATTTTGTGCATTGCACTAAGAGCAGTCTGTGTCCGAAAAGCGAGCTTATATTCCCATGAAGCTTCCTGTCATGTGCGTGAGCAGCTTCGCATGCGGTTGTTCAAAAAGCTGCTGGAAATGAAAAGCGGCTATACCGAAAGCGCACCGACAAGCGAGCTGGTGCAGCTGAGCGTAGAAGGCATTGACCAGCTGGAGATTTACTTCGGCCGATATCTTCCCCAGTTTTTCTACAGTATGCTTGCCCCGGTTACACTATTCCTGATTCTTGTGTGGATGGATGTAAAAAGTGCACTTGTACTCTTACTCTGTGTACCACTCATTCCAATGTCTATTATCGCAGTACAGAAATTCGCAAAGAAGCTGCTATCCAAATACTGGAGCAGCTATACGACGCTGGGAGACAGCTTTCTGGAAAATCTGCAGGGTCTTACCACGCTGAAAATATATCAGGCGGATGAATGGAAGCAGCAGGAGATGAATAGGGAAGCGGAAAATTTCCGTAAAATTACGATGAAGGTACTGACTATGCAGTTAAATTCTGTCAGTGTCATGGATCTGATTGCATATGGCGGTGCTGCTCTGGGCAGCATTGTCGCAATTCTTGGTTTTCAAAACGGCAGTCTGTCATTATTTCAGGTGATTTGTATTGTATTGCTATCCTCAGAGTTCTTTATACCGCTGCGTCTGCTGGGCTCCTTCTTTCACATTGCAATGAATGGAATAGCGGCCAGTGATAAAATATTCCGTATTCTGGACAAACCGCAGAAGCAGGCAGAACAAAAGCAATGGAAAGCAGAGACAGTGGATATTCAGCTGCGTGATTTGAGCTTTTCCTATGATGAACAGCGCACTATCCTGAAGCATGTCTATATGCAGCTTAAGCCTGGTCAGTTTACTGCTATCGTTGGAGAAAGCGGTTCGGGCAAGAGTACGATCGCCAGGCTGATAGCGGGCATTATCAAGGATTACCACGGGCAGCTGCTGATTGCGGATACACAGCGAAGAGACATTGATGATGATGCCTTTTATCAATCCTTTCTGTATGTCAGTCATCAGCCGTTTATCTTCAAGGGCAGTGTTCGTGAAAATCTGGCAATTGCAAAGGACTCTCTAAGTGAGGAAGCAATGCTGGAGGCACTACGTAAGGTAGCATTGCTTGATTTCGTCATGGAACAGGGCGGATTGGATATGGAACTGCAGGAACAGGGTAATAATTTATCGGGCGGACAGAAACAGCGTTTATCCATTGCAAGGGCATTGCTGGCACAGCGGGATGTTTATATCTTTGATGAGGCCGCAAGCAATATTGATGCAGAGAGTGAGGACGCTATTGTTTCCGTTATTCATAAGCTGGCAGAAACAAAAACGGTAATCATGATTACGCACCGGTTAAAAAGCATAAAAGACTGTGATCAGATCTATGTGATTGACCAGGGTACCTGTCAGGAACACGGAAGACATGAGGAACTGCTGCGTTTGCGGGGAACCTATGCAAGGATGTATGAAAAACAGCAGGAGCTGGAAGCTATGGAAGGAGCTGAACAGTATGCATAAAACAGGAAATATTCGATTGATGGCACGTATGAGTCTGCTTGTAAAACCGCTTGCCCCCCATATGCTGCTGGCTGTGTTTCTTGGTGTAGCCGGTTTTCTGTGTGCGATTTACATTCCGTATTTCAGTGCACTTCTCATCAGCCATATTGCCATACAGGCAGCGGATTTCCCAATTGGCGTGTTCTTTGTCATTATGCTGGTGCTGGCACTTCTTCGCGGTATTTTACATTATGGGGAACAGGCCTGCAACCACTATATTGCATTTAAGCTGCTTGCCATTCTGCGGGATAGGGTATTCACCGTTCTGCGCCGCCTTGCTCCGGCGCGGCTGGAGGGGCAGGATAAGGGAAATCTGATTTATCTGATCACCAGTGATATTGAAGCACTGGAGGTGTTTTATGCACATACGATTTCTCCTGTGCTGATTGCAGTTGTCACATCCGGCATACTGCTGATACAGTTTGCGAAAATGCACATCCTGTTCTTTATGATAGCATTGCTCGGATATCTGTTCTGTGGCGTCCTGCTGCCTCTTATCATAACAAAGCTGGGAACGCAGGAGGGCTGTCAATCCCGGGAGGGGTTTGGAAGATTGAGCAGCTATGTGCTGGAATCTCTGCGCGGAATGCAGGATGTGCTGCAATATCGTATCGGAAGTCAACGTATGGAGGAAATGCAGAGAAAAAGTGAAGAGCTGCACGATACAGCAAAGCGTCTGAAGCTGCACGAAGGGACCTCTTCGATACTCGGAAATGCAGTTGTTACGTTATTTACCCTTCTTATGCTGCTGGGCGGCTGTCTGCTGTATCTGCAGGGGACGGTAAGCTTTACAACGGTGTTGATGAGTACTGTGCTGATGGTATCCAGCTTTGGGCCGGTTCTGGCGCTTGCCAGTCTTTCCAATAATCTACTGATTACCATGGCAAGTGCGAGACGTGTGTTGCAGCTGCTGGATGAAAAAGAAGAGGTTGAAGAAATCAGCGGAAAAAAACAGGCAGTCAGCGGGGATATTAAAGTGGAGAATCTGAGCTTTTCCTATGAGGAGGAAGAGGTGCTGCGCAATGTGCAGGCAACCTTCAAAAAGGGAAAGATTACCGGAATTCACGGAAAAAGCGGTTCCGGGAAATCAACACTGCTGAAGCTGATCATGCGATTCTGGAATGTATCACAGGGTAGTATTTCTGTGCACGGCGTTGATTTAAAGGATATCAATACCTCGGATCTGCGTAATATGCAGAGCCTGGTAACACAGGAAACGGTTCTGTTTCATGATACTATTTTCAATAATATTCGAATTGCAAAGCTGGATGCCTCTGTCGATGAGATTGAAGAAGCCTGCCGCAAAGCGGGAATTCATGAGTTTATCATGTCACTGCCAAAGGATTATGCGACACCGGTTGCAGAGCTTGGTGATTCTCTTTCCGGAGGAGAGCGTCAAAGGATTGGCTTGGCCAGAGCATTTCTACATGATTGTGACTGTATCCTTTTGGATGAACCAACCAGTAATCTGGATGCGTTGAACGAAGCTGTTATTCTGAAAAGCATTCAGGCACAGAAGGATAAAACGATTCTTCTGGTATCGCACAGACCAACTACCATGCGCATTGCGGATACGGTGCTTTCTGTGGAATCCGGGAGAGTCAGCTGATGGAAGCCGCAGCCAAGCGCGAAAAGGAAAAGCAGGTCATACAGGAAATGATATCCCTGTACTGCCGGAAACAGCATCATGGACAAAGCCTCTGTAAGGAATGTCAAACGCTTTGCAGGTATGCACATCAGCGCATAGACTGCTGTCCGTTTATGGAAAGCAAGACCTTCTGCAGCAACTGCAGCGTGCATTGCTATCAAAAGGAACAGCGTGAACAAATCCGCAGGGTCATGCGCTTTAGCGGACCAAGGATGCTTCTGCACAGACCGCTCATGGTCATTCAGCATATGTGGCTGTCACGAAAGGAGAGACATACATGAAACCTGTTTATTTTATCATCGGTATCGTATCCATGCTGCTAGGAGCCGTCGGTGTTGTGCTTCCTGTTCTGCCTACGACACCGTTTCTGCTTCTTTCCGCCTGGTGCTTTGCGAAAAGCTCCCGGCGCTTTCACTGCTGGTTTATCTCAACAGCACTTTATAAAAATCATCTGGATTCCTTTGTACAGCACCGCTCCATGACATGGAGAACCAAGCTTTCCCTACTGGCATTTGCCAGTACTATGCTGTTATTTGCCATGTATTTTATGAGTAACCTGTGGCTGCGTCTGTTTTTGCTTGCACTCATGCTCTTTAAGTATTACTATTTCCTCTTTCGCATTAAAACGATACGGGAATAAGATTTCATGAAAGCATTGTATGTATCAGATAAAAAGGTATGCACGCGCATACCTTTTGTTAGTTGGTAAAGTAAAGGGTCAACGGCCCTTATGCTTTGCCTTTTTCTTCATCTGCCGCAGACGAAACGCTTCCTTCTGTCCTTCTCTGTTCTCCTTTCGTCTTTCAGCTTTCCGCTGTGCGCGTTCCTCCTGCTGCTGTTTTACTGCAAGCTGTGATTTTGTAAGGGAAAGCCCTGTACCCTGTGCCTTGCGGGCTTCACGCTGCATGCGTTTGGGATTTCGATGGCTTGCCTTTGAGCGCACGGTTTCCACAGGAGCCTGAAAACTGATGGAATACCAGCAGCCTTTCAGCCATTCATATACCACCTGCTCACTGGGTTCACTTCCGAATACAATTCGCTTCAAATACAGCAGCTGCTGTTCACGGTATTCAAACAAGCCAATCCAGAAAGGGTCTTCAAAGAAGACAGTAAAGCTTAGCGAAGTCTGATTCATAATGCTTCCTCCTTATATACTTCATAAGGAAACGGACAACCAAGGAGGCAGGTTACTGACAATTCTCATTGCGTCTGGACTACCAACCAGACTGTGTTTTTATTCCGTTATTATACTATCAGGAGTGAACGCAATCGTCAACAAATTATCCGTGCTGTATAAGCTGTTTTAAAGTAGTATAGTTCAAGAATCTTTTCCTGCAGACCTTCTAAGAAATCACCATATATAGGCAGGTTCTTCATTTACCAGGATGGCACGTACCAGCTCCTGGGCAGTAAACTGCTTCAACCCCCTGTGTACCTCATCCTGAACAGGCGGATATGGATCTATGATGTAGTAGGACGTAATCTGATCCTTATTTTTTTCATAACCGATCACCAGCACCATATGGTTTGCATGTGCAAGTGCAGGATATAAAGCATTTAAATCAACTGCGGCAAAAACTGGATATCCGTCATCTATATTTTGTACACAGCGGCGTGAAAATGTTTCTGAAGCATCCTGCGTGTAGTCGTCTGGCGACAGTGTCTGTACATGATAGCCTGCTTCATCAGCTGAGGGTATGCTTGTGCCGGGAAACAGGTAGCTGTTTAAGACTCTTGCCATATCCACATATTCCGTTCCGGTTACAGGATCTGTATGAAGCTGCTGTGCCAGGTGCTGCTGGGTGCTTTCTATAGCGTGATAGCGAAGTGCCATCTGTATACAGGCCGGTACACAGTAATATGAAGTTTCCTGCATACTCTGAACAATAGGAAGCTTATTCTGTTTATGTTCATCATCCGTTTCGCTCTGTTCACGTCTCTCAGGCATGTTCTCTGCATCACTTTCCATAAGAGAACCTTCCTTTTGTCTGTCAGCAGCTGCAAAAGCGCCGTTCCTGTCAAAATGCTGTGCAGATAGGCCGGTGGAAGTCGTTCCGTAAACCGGTATCTGTGTGCACGCTGTGCGCATAATGTATGCAAATAGAAAAACAATGATACTAGTTAACAGAATAAGGATACTGCTGTAGGTTCGTTTCATACAGGTACGTTCTCCTTTCATTATCTATACGAGGCAGAGATAGTATATATTTCATTTCACAGCAATAAAGAAATCAGAACCTAAAAAAATCAAGAATATGTGGATTTTTTAGGAATTTCATACGTTCTTAACGTATAGAAGTATGTAAGTGATGATGAGCTTACAGAAGGAGGTTTTCGTCATGGAAAATACGAAAACAAATACTGTATTGGATTACTGCAATGATGTATTCTTCAAGTACGCCCTTTCCCGTGAGGATGAAGGCTCTGTGTACGCCCGCAACACCATTATTGAACGTGTTACCGGAATCAAGGTAAAGGAAAGCACCGTCCTCAATCCGAATCTGGATCCGGGCATCATCGGAAAGAAGCGCATTATTCTGGATGTCCATGTGAAGGATGAGAAAGGTCGTTTTTTTAATCTGGAAATGCAGACGACCTATGCAGGAGTAGCGGAAATGATGCGCTTTGAATTTTATGGGGCCAGAGCATTGAACAACCAGCTGGACTGCAGTGAGAAGTACAGGGATTTAAAGCCGGTATATCAGATTATTTTCATTGAAAAACGCGCATGGAATAATAAAAATCTGATCAACCACTATCGAATGCGCAATGAGCAGGGAGAAGATGAGAGTAAACATCCATTGATTAGAAGAACCTACATCCATCTTCCTGTTATCAATGAAATCGCTAAGAAAAAAGCCATCCAGCAGATGGATGACTTTGAACAGCTGTGCTTCCTGTTTGAAAACAATGCGAAAAATGATATACTGGAATCAAAGGAAAGGCTGGTGAAGGTATTCATGAACAAGTACGAGGAAATGCAGAAGGATGACGAGCTGTGGTCAACCGCAATGGCGATTCAGATGGGAGAGGCACGTTATCGCTACGGCTTGGAGGACAGCTTTGAGGAGGGAATGAAGGAAGGTATCATAAGAGGTAAAGCAGAAGGTAAGGTTGAAGGCAAAATCGAAGGTAGAATCGAAGGTAAGCTTGAAGGAGAGAGACAACTCTTACATAGGCTCATGGAAGCCAAATTTCAGGAAGACTGTACAGCATGGCTACAGTCATTAACCGAGGATCAACTGCATATCGTATCCAATCTGCTTTTGGAATGTGATACCTTGGAGTCAGTTAAAAAACAATTAAATAGACGCAACACCATATAAGAATACTTCATAAACAGCACCTTTATACTTATGTCTGTACAAAGTAATGGTTATTTATGTGTCTAACCGAAAGAATTCATAAACAGCATATTTATAATAAAGGAATCAACAGATGCAATACGAAAATTTTTACAAATTCATACGTATCTTGCAGTCTATTTATTTTACGGCTTCGATAAAAAAGCTCTCAGCGTAATTACAATGATTTGCTGAGGGCTTTTCATGTCTGCTATATCACTGCTTCGAATTGCGGCTTGATTTTCCGTTTCATAATGAAAAAGGAAATCACCAGCAGAAGATAGGTAATATCAAAATTAGCATATGCGGCAGGTGTTACTATTTTTATAAATACACATGCGACAATTGCAATGATATCCATACGCATATAGAAGCTGCCGAACTGGTAGCGTTTTACGATTCTTTTGCGTATCAGGAAATTTTTCATTGCAATTCCACCAGCGACACAGGCAACGATGACATCTACCAGATAATTCACAATAAATTTCTGGTCCATCAGATTTTTAAAGAAGAACAGCACGATACAGAGTGAGAATACATACCAGATACTGCTGATTTGCATTTTCTCATAATCCTGATTGCGTATTTTTCGTTTCATATCCTTATATACATTGCCACGGGATAGCTTTGTCGTATATTCTTTCAGATCCCTGGGAATTACCAGCGTTGCTTTCTTTCTGTTTTTCATGCCCTCGAGACATTGTTCGAGGGCGGTATTAACAATGATATTGATATCCGCATCGGATGTATTGCTGTGCAGTACATAGTCATAGAAACGCATAAATTCTTTATGATAATCCTCATCCAGCTTTTTCATCAGGTAGAGATTGTCAATATGAATTTTTTTCTGACTGCTTTGATTTTTCATGGAGACCTATGCGACCTCAATCGTTTCGCTGTCGGTAATATGAAGATTGGTGTTATAGAAGGTTGTCAATGCACGAATCATATACTCACTGTCTTTGATACCTGCGGTTTCATAGGAGGAATGCATGGCAAGCTGAGCCAGTCCGATATCCACAGTATGCATGGATACCTTCTGACTGGAGAGATTTCCAAGTGTGCTGCCTCCTGCTGCATCACTTCTGTTAGCGAAATGCTGAACAGGAACCTCTGCTTTTTCACAAATTCCCGCAAAGACTGCCGAGCTGACTGCATCGGTTGTATATTTCTGATTCGCACTGAATTTCACAACGATTCCCTTATTCATATAGGTGCAGTTTGTATCATCTGTCTTTTCCGGATGATTCGGGTGTACTGCATGTGCATTGTCACAGGATACCATGAAGCTTTTCGCAACAGCACGGTAGTAATCCTCTTTTGTGTAACCAAGGTTGTCGTTGATTCTCTGCAGAACATCATACAGGAAGGTTGAGCATGCACCCTGCTTGGTTCCGGAACCGACCTCTTCATTGTCAAAGCAGGCAAACACATTGACTGCTTGTTCATTTGTCCCGTGCAGTAAGGCTTTCAGCGATGTGAATGCACATTGCAGATCGTCCAGCTTCGGTGATGAGATGAATTCCTCCTTCACTCCCCAAATGCTTGGGGCCATGCGGTTCACCAGATACAGGTCTGTCCCTAAGATGTCCTCTTTTGCACAGCCCAGTTCATCGGCAAGCAGCTGGGCATAATCACCCTCATTGCATTCTCCGGCTGAGAACAGCGGCAGCATATCTATCTGATTGTTATATTTCATACCGTTATTTACATCACGGTTCATATGAATGGCAACATTGGGAATCAGAAGCAGATCACGGTCAAAGCTTACCAGCCTGCTTGTAAAGGTATTTCCTTCTTTCACAAGAACACGTCCTGCTAAAGACAGCGGGCGATCCATCCATGTTGCGCACAGCATACCACCATAGCCTTCCGTATTCAGCTGCAGATAGCCGCCCTTTCCTTTCAGCACTGCTTCTTCCTTAACCTTAAAGGTTGGTGAATCCGAATGGGATGAAGTAACCTGAAAGTGGTAATCCTCCAGACTGCTTCCGATGTGGAAGGCGATCAGACTGGAGCCGTTTCTTGTAGTGAAGTATTTTCCGCCCTTTTCCAGCGTCCAGGCTTCACATTCCCGTAATTCCGTATAGCCGTCTTCCAGCAGCATATCTTTCATAGTGTTCACTGCATGAAAACAGCTTGGACTTTTCTGAATGAAGCTTAGTAATTCGTTCGCAATATCTTTATACATAATTGATTTATCCTCCTGTAATCTACACGTACAGTATAGCATGGTATGCTTACGGGGTAAACATGCCTAATGATATACCAGATCAGCGGAAGGGGGATTTCCTGCAAGGAAATCATACCCTGTGCACAGCATTTTCTATAAATATTTTTTGGAGTCTATGCTAACCTCTCAGACGATTTACCACATTCCTCCTGCATGAAGGGTGAGCAGTAAAGGGAAAAGGTAGAATGCATAGGATGAGCCAATAGTAAGAAAGACAAGACCGGCTGATCTTGTCTTAAGGTTTATGCCTTTTCGTTTCTTTTGATAACCGGCAGGATCATACCAAGCGCTGTCAGTACGACTGGTGTGATGACATTCAGTGCTGTGGTGAACATGTCTCCCGGTGTATACATACCCATGATACAGCATGCTGCAGTCAGAATAAAGCACCAGATACCAAAGGTCATAGCGACTCCCTGATTCTTAACAAACCGGTATTCCGGCTGAAATTTGTTTCGTGCCGTACGCAGTGCGATATAGGCGGCAAATACCCATAGATACCGCATAGGCATAGTGACAGAATTCAGCTTGTTCAGCTGTGCAAGCACGCTGGCAGCACCAGGCACGAAGGACTGAATCAGAATAATGCTTCCGGACAGAATGACAACCATCCAGATTCCGTTGATATAAGCACCATATTTGTTTTTCTTAAGCAGTCCGGATGGAATAAACTCTCTGGCTTCCTCGTTGTCCAGCAGCATACGCAGCGGAGCATCAATACTTAATACCAGAGTTGAGAACTGACCGATCATGTTGCACAATGCATAAATAATCAGCAGTGCATCTCCCATGTGATAGTAGCCGCCCAGCTTCTGGAATGCCCAGTAGGAGCCGTTGGATACATAGGAATTAAAGGATTCCTGTGTTCCGTTAATTACGGCAGGATCAAACATCATACCCATTGCAATCGTACCCAGAATGGCACATACAACAACCATGATTGCCAGTGTAATCATACCCTTCGGGAAGCCCTTGCTTGGATTTTCCACCTTATTAACATAAGGGGAGATCTTTTCACAGCCACCCACGGCAAACACCAGAATGGACAGCGATGTAAAATACTGCAGGTTAAACTGCGGGAAGATATTGTCCCAGCTGAAATCCGGAGTGACAAAGCCGCCGTTTGGATTGATGACCGGTGCGGCAAACATCATCAGAATGTACAGTATGGACATGATGAACATACTGCTTCCGGCAATCGTCGCCAGCTTCTTCAGCGGATTTAAACCGCGGCTTGCGACCCAGCAGAAGAACAGGAAGACTGCCAGCGTACCCAGCTGTACATAAACGGTTGGAAATGTGTCATACGTTTCCGCATTGCGAAACACTGCCCAGCTAAGTGCTTTTAGTCCACCGCTGCCTTTACTTGCGATGTATGTAATGTGACATGCCCAGTAGGTCCACCCGGCATAGTAGGCGAATTTCGGACCAATTGTTTCATTGATCCATGAGCTGACTCCACCACCGGAGTCTTTGAATGCTGATCCCAGTTCTCCGACCATGAGCGCATACGGCACAAAGTACAGAGCAAACATCAGAATCCAGCTGAATATAACCTGAATACCATTGAAGTATACGAAGCCGTTTAATACATTTCCAAAACCCCAAACGGTAGAAAATGCCATAAACGCAAGGTTATACCAGACTATTTTCTTTGAACTTTCCATTTTTACCCTCCTTAGAATATAAATGTCGAGCCTAGCTATCATACCATAGGTAGTTCATAAACTCCATGATTTTTCAACATTTTGTTCGCAAAATATACTACAATTTCCAGATTTTGTTTATGATTCTCCATTAACTTTCCATCATTTTCTATCCACTGTATGTTTTGTGGAAATTCTGTGCTACAATGCTGATAAACAGAAAGGAAATGATGAACATGGAAACCAGACGGTTTGATAAAAAGGATGTAAAGGAAGTTGCAGAGCTGTTGAAAAACGGGCAGGTTGTGGCATTTCCTACAGATACGGTGTTTGGTCTGGGGGTCATTTATGAGAATGAGGAAGCCTTGCGCAAACTGAAGGAAAGCAAGGGACGTCCGGAGAATAAGCCGATTCCCACCATGGTTGCGGATGTGGAGCAGATGAAGTGTATCGCACAAATGCCTGCAGAAGCTGTGGCACTGGCGGATGCCTTTATGCCGGGAGCATTCACTATGATCTTGAAAAAACAGGAGACGCTGCCGGATTATGTGACGAACGGATTTCCTACCGTGGGAATCCGAATGCCGGATGATCCGTTTGTACTGCGTCTGATTAAGGAATGCGGAAAGCCGCTTCTGGTAACGAGTGCCAACCGTTCCGGAGAGGAAACTGGTGTTCGGGATGAGCAGGTGCTGGAACAGCTGGACGGCAGAATTGATGCGATTGTTTTAGGAGAAGCAAAAGGCAAGCTGGCGAGCACGATCGTAGATATGAGCGAAGAAGAACCGCGCATTGTCCGTGAAGGCCCAATCTCTGCGGATGATATCAAAAAGGTGTTACATAACGCATAAGGGATAGCTTCTGCTGAATTTCATATAGTTATATTGTCAAGATAAATAGGAAAATCAGAAAAAATGAAAATCACTGTCCGTTAATGGCTTTGTTTTTTCATGATTTCTGATTTTTTTTCAGCCCTCTTTTCATGAGATGGATTTGTGATAAAATGAAATCATAGAAAGCAACGAGGACATCCTATGAGAAAGAAAAATATATTGAAAATTCATCTGCTGGGTGAATTTTATATGGAAAACAAGAATTACCGGTTTCCGCAGGAAACAAAGAAGAGTACACAGCTGATCCTTTTGATCGCCTATCTGATGATGTATCGGCATACGGTGGTATCCAAGGAAAAGCTGATTAAAATATTGTGGAAGGAAGATGAATCGGATAAGCCGGAGGGTGCCTTGCGCAATCTTGTGTATCGTGCAAGAAAGGAATTGCAGAAATTTTATCCGGATAATCCCGAGCTTTCCTTTATTCTGTCAAAAGGCAATACGTATGCATGGAATTCTGAAATACCATGTGAGATTGACATCGTGCAGATGGATGAGCTGTGCAAAAAAATCGAAGAGGAGGAAGCACCGGAAGCCTCTTATCAGTATTGCAAAGAGCTGCTCAGCAATTATATGGAAGACTTCATGTTTGAATTTCATACGCAGGACTGGGTGGAGCTGCAGAAAACCTATTATGACAACAATCTGATGCGGGCAACCAACCGCAGCTGCAAGCTGTTGATGGATAAAGAATATTATGATGAAGTAATCAAGCTGTGTGATATTCTGGGCTTTAAGCATTATGCGAATAACCATATTCATGAATACAAGCTGGAGGCATATCGACAGACCCATCAGTATTCGCTGGCGATTTCGTATTACCACAAGGTGACCGATATGTATTACGGAAGACTGGGGATCGAGGTAACACCGCTCTGCAGAGAAATTTATGCTGAGGTTGTACAGTGTATTGCCAGCAATCCGGTTGATGTGGATGAGCTGGAGCAGCAGCTGAAGGAGCATGTCCGAAATGAAGGAACCTTCTATTGCGATTTTGATGTATTTAAAAATATTTATCAGATGAATCTGCGTTCTGCGAGACGATCCTCCCGTTCCCGTTATCTGGTGCTGTTGACCATGCGGCAGCCGGAGGGTGTTAAGGAAGAGGCTCAGCAGAGAGAGTCGGATATTCTGCGCGATGTTATAACGACAGAGCTGAGAAAAAACGATGTGTTTACGAAATGCAGTCCGTTTCAGTATTCCCTGATTATTGCGACAACCTCGATGGAGGGGTGTGACAGGGCTATCAGCCGGATCATGGATAGATTTGAACAGAAAAAAACGATAGTTGAATCTGAACTGGCATATGAATATAAACATATTGAATGATAAGTATATTAAGCGTATAATGAAGTTATTGTAATTATTATGGGAGTTTCCTATCTTATGAAAGGGGAAAGAAGATGGAAGTGATCAAAGCATTCCTGTTTGGAAATTTGCAAATAAATTATGGTGATATACACCTGGATGAGACAGATATGCGTTCCAGCCAGCTTGTTACACTTTTATCTTATTTTCTGATTTATAACGACCGTAAAATATCATCATCGGAATTAAATGATATGTTTTGGGAGGATGATGAGGAAATCAGTAATCCGCAGAGTGCATTAAAGAATCTGATGTACAGGCTGAGAACCCTATTAAAAAAGGTGTTTGGTAAAACAGATATGATTATTACAGGAAAAGGCTCCTATTACTGGAATACATCATTTAAAATCAAGCTGGATACTGATAAATTTGAAGATTTGGATAAAAAATTAAAGACTGACAGGGAGTATTCGTACGAAGAACTGACAGAAATGTTTGATTGTCTGACGATGTATGAGGGTAAATTTTTAGCAAGTATAAGCTCAAAACGATGGGTCTTATCACTTTCTACATATTATCATTCTATATATTTGCGTTGTGCGAAGCAGCTGGCCTTCAGATTTGAAGGAAAACAGGAATATGAAAAATGAATAGATTATGCAAGGATGCTCTCATTCAGGATCCCTTGGATGATGAAATGCAATATCTGTTTATTTCCTCATTGATGTATTTAAATCATTATGATTTGGCAAAGGAACAATATCATACAGCCAGCAAGCTATTATATGAACGTTTAGGTATTAAGCAATCACAATTTCTTCAAAAGGCATATATGATGCTGCTGAAAAATAACAATGAGGTAAGCTCGAATCTGGATGTTATTCAAAACAGCATAGCTGAGGAAAAAATTGAAAAGGCGTTTTATTGTGAATTTGGTGTATTCAAAGAGATTTATCATCTGGAATTGCGTAGAATGGTGAGAGAAGGGTTTTCGGAATATGTGGTATTGATGACATTGCAACCGAAAAAATTTGTTGATCCGCATTCGCAGGAAGGTTTGCATATGTTATCAAAAGAAATGAATACATTAAAGGAGATTCTCTGTATAAGCTTGCGAAGTGGAGATGTGATCTCAAAATACAGTGGATCTCAGTTTATATTCATGCTGCATAATTGTAATGCAGAGAATGCAAAGCAGGTGATTGAGCGTATTCAGAATAAATATGAATCAGCCAATAAATACAGCTTCATTGATTTAGATTATACTTACGATGAGCTGCAGTTGTTCGAAAATGATACATTGAAAGGATAAAATACTATGAATGATCACAGATACTATCCTAAAAATGCCGTACGGATATGCTTGCATGAGCCACAACAGGATGATTTTGATGGTACATTATTTAGCTGTATCAGAAAAAAGGGGTTTTCTTTTCACAATTTCACATCTTTTATCATTTTAACGGAGGAAATATTGGATTTTGTTGGAAAGCCGCAATCCTTTCAGGAAAAAAGAACGTTTAATAAAGAAAAAAAATATTTGAGAATCGAGAATTTGCATATACAAGAGGATTGCTCTTATATATATGAACAGCATGGTGCCTATGCTACTTATGATATCATTATTATGACAAGACGGAAAAGCGATTGGCAGGGGATTGTAAAAAAGGATGAAGAAGTAATAGGAGAATTTAAAAGCATTCTTGAATTGATGCATCTCCTTGTTGTAAGATAAACCTCCCTTTAGAGGAATAAAACATAAGTGAACAGGCTGTTTTTTTCAGCTTGTTTTCTTTATTGTAGAATAAGTTTGCTTCGTGTGACTGCCTTGTTACTTGTTTTTATTATACTTATATCGTAAAGTAGTAGGGTGTAATATTTATGATGAGAGGATATGATGATATGAAAAAAATAATGCTGGTGGTCACAACCGTTGTGTTACTCGCAATATTTGTATATGAGGGAAGCTTGGCATTCTTTCACGCACAGACAGATATCAGTGCTAAAATAAGTGCCGGAAATCTTGGGATTGAACTTGTGCAGGATATGGATAAGGAAAAAATAACAAAGACAGAAAACGGTTTTCAGATTCGTTCTTCCATGTCCGGGGATGAAATTAAGGATAGGGTTTATGTAGAAAATAAAAGGGATCATTCCCTGTATACCCGTGTTGCTGTTACAAAATACTGGGTAAATAAGGATAATGAAAAAATGGTGGACGCAGATGCTTCTAAAATCAAACTGATCACAGAAGATACTTCCAAGTGGATCATTATTGATGATGCTGATAATTCAAATTCGGAAATCGTTTATTTCTATTATAAGCTACCATTGGAAAAGGGTGGAAAAACCACGAATTTAGTAGATGCAATAAAGATTAGCCACGAGATAAAGAATGGAGAATATGCCGATTATCGTATACATATTGCTTATGATGCAGATGCAATTCAGAGTATAGCCGGAGCAGAGGCTGCTTTGTCTGAATGGGGTGTAGAGCTTTCTGTTGATGAAGAAGGAAGTATTACTTCCGTAGTGGATTAGATGCAAGAAGGAGAAAGATTACTATGAAAAAAGGTTTCCGAATAATCACAGCCGTTTTGCTGGCTGTACTGTTTTCCATAACATCACTTCAGGCTGCTGAATCTGCTGCTGAAACAGGATTAAGTTTCGAGGGAGATAGTGAGAAATTTATAACCTATGAACAGCAAAGCGCATATGAGAATATGATGCCGGGTGAAAAAAGGGTACAGCGCATTACACTGACAAACAATGATGAAGAGGAATTAAAGTTTTATGTGAGAGCTGAATATACAGATCCGCTGGGGGAAGCCGTTGCCGACGGACATGTTGCTTATAATGTGGAATTTGTAACGAATAACGAAAGCTTTTATACCGGACGAATCGGTGGTGTAACAAAGGCGAATATGAATTCTTTGGAAACCAACTATCTGTTAAGATCAATAAAAAAAGGTGAAACAGCGACCATTGATTTTATATTACAGGTTGATGGCGATTCCATGAATGATACGTATCAGGATACAGAAGGGCGTTTACGTTTTATTTTTTCAGTCGAACACATGAATTCAGCTCCTGTTGAACAGGCTGCAAATATTGTGAAAAAAATACCTGTGATCAATAAAATACCAGGAGTGAATACAGGTGATCCAACAACGATAGGTTTAATTCTCGGTTTTTTTGCCGCAAGTGCTATCGGATTGATATTACTTATTATTATAAAAGTACGCAGTCGAAGGAGTGAACAGAATGATTAAGAATAAAACGTTATGCAAGATATTGTCATGCTGCCTGCTTATGGCTATGGTAATGTTCCCGTTATTCAGTATTCGTGTACATGCTGCAGAATATGAAATTGTTTTTAAAGCTGGTGCTCATGGAACGATCAATGGAAATAAAGAAGCATCATATCGCCTATCTTCAGATGATGTATTCCCTGATGAACCGGATATACAGGTCGAAAAGGGGTATGTTTTTGTTGGTTGGAATAAGCAGCTGCCCAGCGTTGGTTCTAAAGTAACAGGGGAAATGGTATATGTAGCTAAATACGCTGTTGTCATTGATGGGGTAACGTATACGATTCGTTACGTTGATGAGAATAAGGTGGATATCGCCACACCTAAAACTATGCTGGGAGAGTTAGGAAGTAATGTAACGGCAAGAGCAAAGACAATTCCCGGTTATACGTATCAAACCGCAGAACAGGATGCTGTAGTAAAAGATCAATTAGAAATACTATTTGTTTATACTTTGACGAATCCTGATGAAGTAGTACCTTGTCAGTCAAATACAAATAATCAGGCTGGTACAAATAATCAAGTTGGTACAAATGATACACAGGGGATAGAGAATAACAATACTTTACATAATGGCGAAAATAACAATATAGATAACAATGGTGAAGATGTTAATGAAAATGGCAGCCAAGAGGAAGAAACAGTCTTGGGAGAAGGCGAAACACCACAGGCCATTGCGAAAAGAAACCGTCAAATGATGATGTACGCAGCTGGAGGCGGTGCAGCTTTGCTTGCTATTCTTCTATTCTTGTTATTCAAAAGACGTAAAAAGGAAAAAGAAGCTTCGCAGTAAAGAAATTTTCTGGAAATACAAGTCAAAGATTTAGCTTGAGGATATATATGGTTGCTGAAATTATATATCCTCAATTTTTATTATTTAAAGGTCGCATATGTGTGGATCAGGCAATATTGAATTCTGCGTTGTTAACTAGAATCATAAATTAAGATGCTTTATATGTTTGACTTTGTAATATTCCAACAGTTTGATGATTCTATCCATATTAAAATGTCTTACCTAACAGACAGAAGGTGTTACTAAGGGCAAATGTAAGAATTATGAATAATGTGGGAAAAGGATTGCTGAATACTTATATTTAAAATAAAAAGAAAAGACGGGTCTTTGATTTATTATCGCACCATTCGACTGCATGAGATTTTGAACGGTAGTGCCATTGTTAAAGATCTTCCATATGGAGAATATGTTGTTACGGAAATGGAGACACTGCGATATGTATGTGTTGGCGATCTTGTGCAGCAGGCTGTTATAAATGAAGAGAATAAAACAGCGGTTGTTAAATTTCAAAATAAGCTTGTAAAGGAAGAGCTGTTTTCACACACTGATGTAATTGAAAATAGATTCCGTATTGGAGATGATGGTAAAGTAAGTATAACGCAAGATAAATTACTGGATAATACAAGTGATTTTAACCTTTACAGAATATCTCAGAATGTTTTAAAGGCGGTAGAAAAGGAGGAACAATAGAATGAAGTGTTTTGAAAAAATAAAGCTAAAAATAGTTCTTCTTATAGTCCTCATTATCGCAGTTGTCGGCATTGGCACAACGTATGCATATTTAACTTCGAGTACAAATAATTTAGAAAATACATTCACAGTAGGTAAAATTGAAACAGAAATCGAAGAAAATCCAGAAATTCAAGGTAGTAATATAAAAAAAGATCCGAGTGTTAAAAACATAGGATCCAATGACTGCATTATCAGGATGAGAGTAACTGTCTCGCCTAAGGTAATTGCTGATTATCTATCCCAAAATAATGGAATAAATTATAAAACAGAGAGTTGGAGATATAATAATTCTGATGGTTTTTGGTATTATCTGGGTATTGTATCACCAGGTAAGGCTACTGATCCGCTCTTTACTGAAGTAAATGGTCTGCTTGATGCTGATGGAAAGATTAAAGAAGAGTTTAAAAACGTATCTGATTTCGAGATTACGTTATATCAGGAGGCAGTTCAGGCAGTTGTGTGGGATGCTGATGGAAATGAGTTAAGTGCAATGGATTCCAATAATAAATTCAATAATGAAAATGCATTGAAAATATGGAGTGCGTATAAGGGGTCTCTTAATTAACGTAGGATTTTATGATGATTGAGGTGTGCTCTAAAGCATTATAGGTTTCAAAAAGGCAGTGCAAATGTCGAACATGCACTGCCTTTTATAGTGTCAAATAACATCCTGTGAGAAAGATTACTTTTTATATCATGTGGCTTGTTAATGTTATCTTGTATTACCATCATGTGACCGGATAAAGGTATAGTATATTTGTAAAAAGATAGTGATTAAATGAGGTGTATGGACATGAATAGAAAAAAAATTATAACTTTATGTTTATCTATAATATTATTGGCACTGATTGGGGTTGGTGGAACATTAGCATATTTAACTTCTAATACGGAGCAGTTGAACAATCGTTTTACATTTTCCAATGGTATAAGCATGCAGCTTGATGAGGACCGCATTGATAAAAATTTGCATACGGTTACTGAAGAAAACGGTGTGATTGCAGGATCAGATAAAGGTAATGATTACTTAAATGTTCTTCCAGGGGAAGTTTTGCATAAAGATCCTACCGTTACCATTTTAGCTAATTCACCTGATTGCTATGTTTTTGTAAGTGTTAAAAATCCCTCTGAAGAATTGCTTTCTTTGAATATATCTGATGAATGGATGTTTATTGATAAAATAGATGATATCTCCTACTATGTCTATGTAAAGGATGGACAACCTGAATCAGTAAAGGCATCAAAGCAAAATACAAGACTTACACCGGTTTTTGATTCTGTAACGGTCGCTAATATAATAAATAAAGATAATTCTGAGCTGGTTAGTTTGAGTGATATAGAAGTAAAAGCATCCGCAGTACAGTCAAAGGTGGCAGGTGAAGATAACTATGATGAAGTAAAAGCAGAAGGATTGGGTTTGCTGGGATATCATGTTGAATAATAGAAGAATGAATTTTACTCATTTATATATGTTTGTTACCTGTATGTGACTTTAATGTGATATTCTAATAACAGGAGATGATGAAATGGATGAAAAAAACAATTGCGAAAAAGCAACTTTCATTGTTGATATAAAAAACAGAGAGAATCACAGCTGGCAGGGTACGTTGACGTGGGTGGATACCAATAAAGAAATATGCTTTCGAAGTGCGTTGGAATTGATTAAAATAATCGATTCTACTATGCCTGGGGATGAAAATGATTAATATACTTAATCGAACGGCATATGTTTTGCTGGGAATCCTTTTGTTAATGATAGCTCCCTTTCTGATTCCTAAAGTGATTGGGTTTATACCTTATGCTGTACTAACAGATAGTATGGAACCGGCATATTCAGTCGGCAGCTTGATTTATGTAAAAGAAAGTGCACCGGAGACGATTCAGGTAGGCGATGTCATTACGTTTCGTCTTGATGTAAAAAGCGGTCAGCTTGCCACACATAGAGTTGTAGCTAATAATACGAAGGATAAGGAATTTATTACAAAAGGGGATCACAATGATTATCAGGATGCGGCAGGTGTTGCTTATGAGCGTCTCATCGGAAGGGTGGCAGGCAGTGTACCGGTCTTAGGTTATTTATACAGCTTCCTTGTTTCCTCAACAGGAATTGCACTAGAAACATTTATTGTGGCGATGATTATAATCCTTTGGCTACTTGTGTATACATCAACAAGGAAAAATCATTGCAAGCAAAAGAAATGAATATAATCTTTGCAATTGTATCAAAGGTTTATAGGTATGCAAGAAATAGAAAGCAAAAGAGTTTGATGCGGTATGTCTTTATTGGATTGTAAGAATGCTAGAAAAATATTGTAATTATAATAAAGTGCTATTTTATGCAATAGAAAAAGAGGCGGTCATTTTTCTGCCTCTTTAATTCTGTGTCTGTAGGTCACCTTGTGAATACAGAAAAATATCGATTTCTTATCTCAGTAGTAGAAGCGGCAGTAAGCAGATTAGCTTATCAGGAATCAAATCTAATACTGATAGTGCTGGGTAATTATTTGCTGAATTATGGATTCCTTGGTTTAATATGCATGCATATAACATATATAGTAAATTGAAACATTTTAAGTTTTAAAGAGACACAGAATAACCTATTCAATTTAGGTAATTGTTTCTGTAATGATATCAATCGATCCTGCGTCTTGTTTTATAGTTTTTTGTTTTCTCAGGCTGCTTACATTCTGTCTGCTGTATGTTATAATGAGAAAGGATATTATAAGAGGAGGAACTGTATATGAAAATAGCGGTAGCTTGTGATCACGGTGCTTTTGAGTATAAGGAAATCGTGAAGGAAATGTTAACGGAAATGGGACATGAGGTCGAAGACTTCGGATGTCATGGATGTGAGTCTGTGGATTATCCGGACTACGCAGGACCGGCTGCACAGAGTGTTGCGGATGGTAAAAACGATAAGGGAATCGTTATCTGCGGAACAGGAATCGGTGTCAGCATTGCCGCCAACAAGATTAAGGGAATCCGTTGTGCGCTTTGCAGTGATCCGGTTAGTGCCAAACTGACAAGAGAGCACAATAACTCCAATGTGCTGGCGATGGGACAAAGAATTATCGGTGTGGAGCTGATGAAGGAAATTGTACGTGTTTGGGTAAATACCGAGTTTTCCCATGATGAGCGCCACCAGAGAAGAATTGACAAGGTAATGGCTCTGGAAAAATAATATGAGGAAAACTGCAGGAATGCTGCTGTCCCTGGCCGTTCTGTATGTATACGGATACCGTTTGAAGCAGCGTCAGGCTGCCTGTCCCTTTTATAAGGTTTGGCATGGAGATGAAGAAATCATACAAATATGTCTTTCCGGTGTCGTTTCCATTCAGAAAGGGCAGAGAAAGGTATTCGGTTATATCAGCAGCTGTGATGAGATGGAACAGGATATCTGGAAATTTCATGTCAGACTGCGCAGGCACGGCGGTATTCTCTGCTTTCGATATGCAGAGCAGAGTCTTCAGCAGCTTTCTGCGGATGGCAGTGTCCTGCATACATACAGGTGAGGATGAAGTCTATGGCAAATTGGAACCCCTGGCATGGCTGTCATAAGATCAGTGCCGGATGTGAGCATTGCTATGTATACCGGATGGACGAAAGACATGGCAAAGAAACCGGTGTTGTTACCCGTCTGAAGGACTTTGATAAAGTTTTGCACAAAAATCGCAAAGGTGAATACAAGATAGCATCCGATGAAATCGTCTATACCTGTTTTACCAGCGATTTTTTTGTAGAGGAAGCAGATGTATGGAGAGATGAAGCATGGAATATCATGCGACAGCGCAGGGATTTATTTTTCTTTATGATTACAAAGCGGATCGACAGGCTGATGAAATGCATTCCGTATGACTGGGGAACGGGATGGGATCATGTGGGAATCGCCTGTACGGTGGAAACGATGGAGCGCGCAGCGTATCGTCTTCCCATTTATCAGGCAGCACCTCTGCGTCATAAGTATGTGGTATGTGAACCGCTGCTGGAGCCCTTAAACCTGAGGCCCTGGCTGGATGATAGCATTGAAGAGCTGATCGTTGGAGGAGAAAGCGGACCACAGGCAAGGGTCTGCCGGTATGAGTGGATTCTCGATTTGCGCAAGCAGTGTGAGGAAAAGGGCATATCCTTCTGGTTTAAACAGACCGGTGCAAATTTTGTGAAGGACAATATTCATTACCGCATACCGCGCAGACAGCAGCATTTGCAGGCTAAAAAAGCGGATATCAACCTGAATCCGGAAATTATCTTATAATGCTAAGGAGGAAGACATGCACAAAATCAACACAAGACTTGTTAAAATGATGAAGGCCGTTGAGCTTGTGATTGCCGTGTTGTTAATGATCGCCATCGCAATATCAACGCTGGCAACGGTATGCTTTGGGGCGGAGTCTCTTATGAATCAGAGCTTTCAGCTGGATGCTATACTGGAAAAGGCACTGACTCTGGTTGTCGGGGTGGAATTTGTAAAGATGCTGATTCTGCATACACCGGAATCAGTAATCGAGGTACTGCTGTATGCGGTTGCCCGTCAGATCATTATATCGCATGAAAGTGCCATGGAAAATCTGGTAGGAGTGCTGGCAGTGGCACTGATTTTTGTTGTAAAGAAATATTTCCTGATGAACGCAGAACAAAAGAAATGACAATATAAAAATCTGTGGTAAAATAGAGGCATTAAACGGAGGTAGCGTATGAACGATAAGAAAATTCAGGAAGCCATTGAAAGAGAAGCAGAGCGCCAGCTGTATAATATCGAATTGATCGCATCAGAAAATTATGTATCAAGGGATGTACTGGAGGCTGCCGGAAGCATACTGACAAATAAATATGCAGAAGGCTATCCGAGCAAGCGTTATTACGGAGGCTGTGTACATGTTGATGAGATAGAAGAAATCGCAAGAGAGCGGGCAAAGCAGCTGTTTAACGCTGAGCATGCCAATGTGCAGCCGCACAGCGGTTCTCAGGCAAACATGGGCGTATATTTATCTGTTTTACAGCCAGGTGATACCGTACTGGGGATGAATCTGACGGCAGGAGGTCATCTGACACACGGACATCCTTTAAACTTTTCCGGAACGTTGTACAGGTTTGTGGATTACGGTGTAACAAAGGACAGTGAAACGATCGATTATGAGGAGGTGCGCAGAGTCGCATTAAAGGAACAGCCGAAGCTGATTGTTGCCGGTGCCAGTGCCTATCCAAGAGTAATTGATTTTGCGAAATTCCGTGAAATTGCGGATGAAGTCGGTGCATATTTCATGGTGGATATGGCTCATATTGCAGGACTTGTAGCGGCAGGTGAACACCCGAGCCCGGTACCTTATGCAGATTTTGTGACAACGACGACACACAAAACACTGCGCGGACCTCGCGGAGGATTGATCCTCTGTAAAAAAGAGCATGCGGCATTGCTGGATAAAAAGGTGTTTCCGGGTATGCAGGGCGGCCCACTGATGCATATCATTGCGGCTAAGGCGGTATGTCTGCAGGAAGCTATGCAGCCGGAGTTCAAGGAGTACGCAAAACAGATAATTGCAAACTGTGCAGTCATGAGCAATACATTGAAGGAAGAAGGCTTTCGCATTGTAAGCGGCGGAACGGATAACCATCTGATTCTTGTTGATGTGAAATCCTCTCTGAACATGAGTGGAAAGCTTGCGGAGAAGCTGCTGGATGAAGCAGGAATTACCTGCAATAAGAACACGATTCCATTTGAAACAGAAAAGCCGTTTGTGACAAGCGGTATCCGACTGGGGACTGCGGCAATGACAACCAGAGGCTTCAAGGAAAATGAATTCCGTCAGGTTGCCTTATGGATCAGCCGTGTGCTGAAAAATGCAGAGGATGAAGCAGTGCGTGAAGAAGTGCGCAAGGAAGTGCGTGCGCTTACCGTTCAGTTTCCGCTGCCGAATGAGAAATAAGAAAACATGCAATGGGAGCGGACTTGAGTCTGCTCCCATTTCAACAGTTTGCAAGCACTAGAATAAGTATTGTAAATCTGCAAATAGTGCATAATCGTGTAGGTTATGTACACAAAGAAGAGTCTATCCGGATCCTGTATGTCATAAGGCGGTATGTTGAGAAAAGGAAGGAAAAAAGAGTTTTCAATTGCACAGAAAAAGCTCAACTAAAAGGGAAAAGCTTATTGCTTTAAAATCCTAAAAATGGCAAAATGATAAGAACTCCTCAATAATTCTGCTCAGTTGCCAATCAACAGGATGTATTTTATATTTCAAAAGGAATCTGGTGTTAAAAAGCTTTCTTTACCAAGTCGATTCCTGTGAAAATGAAATGAAAAAAAGACATGGGAGTTTTATGATTATTAGATATTGGCTTTAGTGCAGCTTACTGTAGGTCTTTTTCAGTTCAAGCAGAACATCCACATGCTGGAAATCCTTTGGATATACCAGATTGATTTCCCGTATCATGGTAGAATTTGTAATCGGAATGGTTTTCAGCCGTCCCTTTTGCTCATCCTCCCTACAGGCATTATGGGACATGATGGATACCCCCATATTGCTCATGACCAGCTCTTTGATAGTCGCAAGTGAATCTGTTTCAATTAAGATGCGGTAGTTGCGGATAGAGTCACGCTGGGATTCCAGATAGCTTTCAAAAATTTCTCTGGTACCGGCTTCCTTCGACCGCAATATAAAGCTTTCCTCCAATAGCTCATTCATCGACACGCTGCTGCGATTGGCAAGGGGATGCTGCGGAGAAACAATCAAACAGAGATAATCGGTATCCAAAAGAATGGAATGATATTTATCGGAGGTTAGTCTTCCATCAATAATAGCAAAATCTGCTTCATATAATTTCAGTTTATTATAAATATTATTTATGGAATCAGTAATCAGATTTATATGCACATCGCTATGCTCACGACAGTATGCCGCAAGAAGCTGGGGAATATAGTACTCTCCTGCAGTTGGTGTTGTGGCGATATTAAAGCGGTGCAGATGGTTTCTGGCATCCTCTAAAGCCTGATGTGTATTGTTGTAGACAGCCGTCATGCGGTGGGCATACTTGACTAAAATTTCACCCTCCGGCGTTAAAATAAGGCTTTTTTTGCTCCTGTGAAAGATTTTAATCTGAAATTCATCTTCCAGCTGCTTGATCTGGTGACTGATTGCCGGCTGTGTTAAATGCAGCTGCCTTGCTGCTTTTGTGTAGCATCAGCAATCTATCAGAGTAAGCAGGGAAACGATTTTTGTATCCAGCATGTTGCGACCTCCTTATTATAAAATTTATTGATATTTGACTAAATTATTATAATTAGATTTTATCACCGTTCTCTCATATAATCAATGGTGTGAGGAGGCGGTTGTTATGATAGCTGATTTCTTAAAGCAGCAGGGTAATGCAGGAATCATCCTTTCCATCGCCATAATTTTACTGGCGGGATTTCTCTGTACGAGAGTCACAAAAAGGCTGCGTTTTCCTAATGTGAGCGGATATATTATTTCCGGTATTCTGATTGGACCCTGTGTTCTGCAGATGATTCCCGAGGAAGTGGTTGCAGGGATGGATTTCATGACGGATATCGCACTGGCGTTTATCGCCTTTGGTGTGGGTAAATACTTCAAAAGGGATATTCTCAAAAAGCAGGGAAGTAAAATTCTAACAATCACGATATTCGAAGCTTTGACAGCAGGAGCCTGCATTACCATAGCAATGGTAACACTGTTCCGTCTTCCATGGTCATTTTCACTACTGCTGGGTGCCATCGGCTGTGCAACTGCTCCCGCTTCCACGATTATGACGATTCGCCAGTATCATGCGAAGGGAAATTTCGTGGATACCATCCTTCAGGTAACTGCGCTTGATGATGCCGTCGCTTTGATAGCGTTCAGTATATGTACAGCACTTGTGGAATTCATGCATGCGGATCAGGCACTGCAATGGTCACTCATTCTGCTTCCTGTCGTGTGGAATCTGCTTGCTGTCATTCTGGCGGTCGTACTGGCATGGATACTACACCGTATCATCAGTGAAAAACGCTCCAGTGATCACCGCCTTGTATTGGTGATTGCTGTAATTCTAACATTAACAGGGCTTTGCAGCTGCTTTGATATATCACCGCTGTTATCCTGTATGGTGCTTGGCGCAGTATACATTAATTTATCAGGCAACAAAGATCTGTTCCGTCAGGTTAACAGCTTTACACCGCCGATTACGCTGCTGTTCTTTGTTTTATCCGGGATGCGGCTGAATTTATATGCGCTGATTTCCTGTGGCCTGATTGGTGTTGTCTATTTCTTTGTCCGCATTATCGGGAAAGCCTGTGGAGCGTGGGCAGGCGCAAGGCTGTCTCATGCCAGCACTTCTGTCAGACACTATCTGGGACTTGCACTGATACCACAGGCTGGTGTTTCCATAGGGCTGGCTATACTCGGGCAGCGCCTGCTTCCAACTGCTGAGGGTACCATGCTGTCGCTGATCATATTATCCAGTGCTGTATTATATGAGATGGTCGGTCCTGCATGCGCAAAGCTTTCTCTGAAATTATCCGGTAGTATAGAGAGCGATGATGCATCTGTGAATGCTAAGCTAGTAGACAGGGCAAAAACAATATAAAATACCGGTAGGGAAAAACAGGTATAAAAGAGGCCAGTTTCAGTAACTCAGACATGAAATGGACCTCTTTTGCTTTTTTTTGGATTATGATTTTAGTTTGTCTTCAGGTACATTACGAGAATGTTATCTATTTATTCTTTCAGGCATGCTCACAGACCTCTTCCATAAAATATGCCGAGGATTTCCTCTATCGATGCTGCTTTCTGTATTTTTTCTATGAAGTTTTCAGAGCTGATCAAATGGTAGAGGTCTTTTAACAGCCTTCGCATGGTATCCTTCTGCTCAAACGATACAGCGGTAAATAAAATGACACTTACCATGTCATCCCGCCACAGGATTGCATCCTCCAGTGTAATCAAAACAATAGAGGTTTGCTTTACATATTTATCAGAGCCATGAGGAATCGCGATACCGTTTCCAATTTCCGTTGATGAAATCTTCTCTCTGTTTTTCACACTGTCAAAAAATTCTTCTTCTACATAACCCTTTTTCAGGAGGATTTCATTTGCCTTTTTCAGGATGTCCTCCTTTGTCTTACATTTTTCATGAACCAGAATCGTATCAGCACTGATTGCCTGAATAAGATAAGGAAAGCGCGATTCCTTTACATTTCTTATAAGCTTTTCATACGTTTGTTTAATACGCTGAATATCGCCAAAGTCCGCTACCGGTGAAATAACAACAGAAGGAATATCTTTCATATCCAATTCCATCGTGGCGATGATGAAATCAAAATGCCGAAGATACTCTTTTTTTAAATCATGAATATTGATCAGCTCTATAACATCAAAGGTGGGCAGATTGATTTTAATCTGATTTTCAATCAGCATAGCGCTCGCAAGGCCGCAGTTGTATACGACTGCTATTTTTTTTTGACAGGTTGTGCCGCTCCAGTGCTGCCTGAAAGTGAATCAGAATAAATCCGATTTCATCATCAGACAAGGTGAATCCCAGCTTTTTCTCCAGTATGCTGGAAGCCAGTGAAACTACACTGAACATGGCGGTATATTGCTGCTTGATCTGCATAATAAAGGGATGTGTGATTTTTATATTGTTCTTTAGACGGGCAATCATCGGAATAAAGTGTTTCGATAAGCCGTTTTTTAACAACTCATCACTGATAAAGTCTGCGTTGAAGATATCACCAATGGAAGATATCAATTCCGTCACTGTATCTAATATGATGGGAGAGTAATCCGCTGTTTCTTTTCGGTCTTCATGATATACTCCGGACAAGCGTGCATTAACCCATCTAATATCTAAATCATTGACTCTGATGTGGTGCACTTCCTTTAGCCACTGTATGATTTCCTCTGTAATCGGATAGGTCTTCAGCACATGCAGCTCCGTGACAACCGGTCTGGCAGGTGCTTCTGTAATTTCATGTCCTTTTTTGATCCGCTGGATAAATATGGAGTAGGATATAAATATCTGTGCATAATAATTGGTATCCATGCGAAATCCCAGCTTGTCCTGTGCAATTTCAATCATGCTTCGAGCGATTATCTGCAGCTCGTCTGCTACATAGCGTGATAAAATTTTCGTACACAGGGTGAGGTCCATAATTTGATCCTGCTGTGTCAGGGACATAATCTCTTCAAAAATAAACTTACGCTTTGCACTGCGAATACGCTGCTCCTTTGCCTCAATACGCGTCCCGGCCTTTGTGCGAAGCAGTAAGATGTCCTGCTGTAGCAGCTCCTGCTCCACCTTTTCCAAATCCTTCACAATGGATGTGGAGCTTATACAGAATTCATCGGATAACCTGCGTACAGAAATGCTTTCATCCAGCATTAACAGCTTTTCCATTATTTTTTTGCGTCTGCATTCACTTGTAAGGCTGTCTCCTGCAGTTCTCTGGATAGACTTTTGAAGCAGCTTTACAGCGCTTTGATCTCCTTCCATACGGATACCAACCCCATGCTTTGCCGTGATATCCAATTCGTATTCCTTCATGTGATAACGCAGCTCTGTAATATAATTTGAAATTGTTTTATTTGAAACCATGAGCTTTTCTGCGAAATAACTGGTCTTACGATAATCACTTTCTTCCAGTAACAGATTTAAAAACTTAGATAGTGCAGATGTTTTCATTTGATTTCTCCTCCTGCTTTATCATGATAGAATTTCCCATTAACATAATAGAATGATTTTGAGGAAAAAGAAATAGCAACTTGCTTCTGTTTATAGTAGAAAATAAAATACACGTCGATATAGAGTGCCATAGATAGGTGCTTTAAATTGAATGCAGGAAATAACACAGCAAACATAGCTGTGTGTTTTTATTTCCACAACTTGTGGAAGACGGTTGGTATTTCAAAAAAAATTGCAGAACTATACAATGAGGGCGTAGAAAGGAGTGGTCAAATGTTTGAACCGGAAATTGTGAAGGTGTCCAGCACAAGGTTTGAAACAAAGGAAGAAATCATTACGTATCTGAGTCAAAAGGCGGGACATGCTAAAAAAATCAAGAATGTTAAAAGCTATGTCGATGCAGTACTGGATCGTGAGTCCACGGCATCAACTGCTGTGGGATTTGGAATTGCGATTCCACATGGTGAATCCGATGCGGTTACGGAAACCTTTGTAGCCTGTCTGCATCTGCTGCACCCTGTTCAATGGGATCACGATGAGGTTGATCTCGTATTTATGATAGGTGTCCCGCTTTCCAGTAGAAACAAAGAGCACCTGCGTATACTGGCAATGCTGAGCCGACACCTGATGAAGGAGGCGTTCCGTAAGGAGCTGCGCAAAATAAGAACTGATCAGGAATTTTATGAGTGCATTAAATTCCTGGAGCATGAAAATTGAGGAGGAAAACAAAATGAAAATTGTAGCGGTTGCCGCATGTACCATCGGTATTGCACACACATACATGGCGCAGGAAGCCATCGAACAGGAGTGCAAAAAGCGCGGTTATGAATGCAAGGTGGAAACACAGGGCGGTATGGGAATTGAAAATGAACTGGATGAGGATGAAATAGCAGCTGCAGATGCCGTTATTCTGGCGATTGCCATCGGTATCGAGGGGGAAGAACGGTTCGAGGAAAAGGAAGAAGAGGGGAAAATCATTAAGATTGACCCGTCCGTAGTCATACGGGATCCGGCTGAAATCATTGATCAGGCAGAGAAATTATAAAATTAAATAAAGTGAGGAGAGCTTATGTTTAAAAATTTAGGAAAAGATTTAGTTAAGGCATTTAACACAGGGGTATCATACTTTCTTCCGGCAGTTGTAATCGGCGGTGTATTTCTGGCATTCGCATTGGCAACCGGAGAAGCGGGCAGTGACGGCATGAAGGTGACAAACGGCTTTATGCAGAATATCAATACAATCGGTTCCGCAGGTATGGCGATGATGATACCGATGCTTGCCGGTTACATCGCATATTCACTCGCAGGAAAGCCTGCGCTTGCCCCGGGTATGATTGTGGGCTATATAGCAAATAATCCGGTGGGAGAAAACAATGTATCCACAGGCTTTCTGGGAGCCATGATTATGGGGATTCTGGTGGGATATGTATGTAAGTGGATCAAAAGCTGGAAGGTGGGACCGACAATAAAATCCATCATGCCCGTCCTGATTATTCCGATTGTTTCCGCTTTGATTTGCTGCCTTGCATATCTTTACATTCTGGTGGGTCCTCTGGGTGCATTGATGAAGGCATTAACCGGTATGCTGAGTGGCATGCAGGGAGGAAGTGCGATTCTTCTGGGAATCGTGATTGGTGTGATGACCGCCTTTGATATGGGTGGGCCGATAAATAAAACTGCATCTGCCTTTACGATGGCTTTGATGGCGGAAGGACTGTATGGACCTAACGGCGCATTCCGCGTCGCTGTGGCGATCCCTCCTCTGGGTCTGGCATTATCCACCTTCATTTCCCGAAGAAAATACGATAATGCGGAGAAGCAGCTGGGGGTGACCAGTGCGTTTATGGGACTGATTGGTATTACAGAGGGGGCAATACCGTTTGCAGTAAAGGATATCAAGCATGTTTTACCTGCCATTATGGGTGGAAGTGCAGTTGGAGCCGGTCTTGCGATGATGCATGCAATTGAATGCTACGTTCCCCATGGCGGGATGATTGTTGTTGCGGCTACGAATAAGCCATTATTATATACACTGGATATGGCAATCGGCGTTGTTGTCACAGCATTGCTTCTAATGCTGCTGAAACCGAATCTCGAGAATAAGGATAAAAAAACAGAGAAGCTGTCTGTAACTGAAGATAATAAAGCATCTGTGAAATAGGCTGTATGAAGCAAATTGTAGTATTGGGAACAGATTTGGACACGGCAATGGCTTACGGAGTGCAGCACGGCGCTTCACAAATGTATTTCACGTTCATAGGGGATGAGAATGCAGAAGAAAATATTATGAGGAATGAAGATAGAAGCAAACAGCTGGAGAAAGCAGGATTACGCTTTAAATGTATAAGAAGCAAACAAGAGCCGCAGGATTGCTATGCTCTTGTTCATGCGGATGAGGTGCTGCTTGGTATATTCAAAGAACAGCAGGATTCATATAGGGACTATTTAAAAGCAGTACTGCCAATGCGGGCCAAAACAAATGCCGGACAGCCGTTATCTATACGGTATAAGAAAAAATACAAAGCGAAAGTGCTGTACTTTATGAATGAGCTTTATCAGGCTATGCAGGAAGAGGAAGCTGAATGGTTTCATCAGATGGTGAACATGCAGGAGCTGGTATAGTCAAATGAATGAAATGGAAGTCGAAAGGAAATGGAGATAGAAATTATGAACAAATTACCAATCAAGAAGGTAGTGGAAGGCTTATTGAAATTACAGGATACAGGAGAAAGTGCAACGCTTCTGGGCATTGGGCCGATGTCACCGAATCTGTTGCAGGCAAGCTTTGAAATTGCGAGGGATTATGATTTTCCTTTAATGTTCATTGCCAGCCGGAATCAGGTGGATGCAGATGAATTAGGCGGCGGCTATGTAAACGGCTGGAATCAGAAACGCTTTCAGGACGATATACGCGCAGTTGCTGAGCAGGTTGGCTTTGATGGCTTGTATTATCTGTGCAGGGATCATGGAGGACCATGGCAAAGAGATAATGAGCGGAATGCACACCTGAGCGAGGAGGAGGCCATGAGGCTGGCACGACAGTCTTATCTTGCGGATATTGAAAACGGCTTTGATTTATTGATGATTGATCCGACAAAGGATCCCTTTGAAATTGGAAAGGTGATACCTCTGGATGTTGTTTTGCAGAGGACAGTGGAGCTGATTGCTTATTGTGAGGAAGAACGCAAGCGTAGAAATTTACCGGAAATAGGGTATGAGGTCGGAACGGAGGAAACAAATGGCGGTTTGACATCGACAGAAAAATATCGCGAGTTTATTGAAAAGCTGGAAATAGAGTTGAAGGTTAAGGGACTGCCGATGCCTACCTTTATCGTCGGGCAGACAGGAACACTGACCAGAAAAACAGAGCAGGTAGGAACATATAATTTCCATAATGCATATGATCTGGCTGCCATGGCAAAAGCATACGGTGTCGGATTAAAGGAGCATAATGCAGATTATCTGGATGATGTAACTCTGCTGGAGCATATTCCTGCAAATGTAACGGCAAGCAATGTCGCACCGCAGTATGGAACAGAAGAGACAAGAGCATATCTCAAGCTGTGCGAGGTTGAGGATATTCTGAAAAAGGAAGGACTGCTTGAAAAAACTTCTTCGTTAAGAAAGACATTGCTGGTTAAGGCGATAAAAACAGAGCGTTGGAGAAAATGGATGATCGGGGAACAGCGCAATCTGCAGGTTGCCGATATTTTGAAGGATGAACAGCTGTCACTGGATGTTCTGGATATCGCAGGACACTATGCATTCAATGATGCGGACGTAAAGAAAGAGCTGCGGATACTGTATGAGAATCTGGCGAAGCATCATATTGATGGACAGCGGTTTGTTGTTGATCATATCAAGAGACCGCTGCAGCAGTATGCGGAATGCTATCATCTGAAGGGAGTTACCAGCAGAGTTCGCAGAATAATCGAATAATATGATGAAACAGGAGTCGAAAGGGTTGTTTGACTTCTGTTTTTGCTTGCTTGTGCAATGCTGCAGGGAATATAGGAGTACATATACCTCCTGCATATATAAAGCTTGACGTATGTGTGTAATCTGGATACAATCACCATAGCGGGTACATTGTCAAACACAGAAAAGAATACAGGGAGGAAACAGAATGAGTGAAGGATTAAAACATATATGCTTTGATTTAGATGATACGCTGTATGAACAGATTGCACCTTTTCGACAGGCGTTGCTTACTATTCAATCGGTATCAAATGAGCAGATAAGAAGAATTTATAAAAGCTTTCGCATCCGTAGCAATGAATTGTTTTTTCGGCATCAGAATAAAGAGATATCTTTTGAAGCCATGCAGATTGGACGCATTCAGCTTGCATTAAAAGACCATGACATTTTGATTATGGATGAGGAAGCGTTAAAATTTCAAGCTGCTTATCAGAGGGGTCAATATGAGATTTCATTAAGTGATACGCTAGTGGAAATACTGGATTATTTGAAAAGCAGGGATGTAAGAATCAGTTTGATAACCAATGGACCGTATGAGCATCAGCTGAAGAAAATAAGGAGTCTTGGTCTGGGGAAGTGGATAGAGGAAAAGGATATGATCATTTCATCCGCGGTAGGCATCTCGAAACCGGATGAACGTATTTTCCATATGGTATGTGAAAGCGGGCTGTATGTCGGAGATTCTTATGAAAATGATGTAATCGGTGCGAAGAAGGCAGGCTGGGATGTTATCTGGCTGAATAAATACGGACAACAGGAAGCTGATCAAAAAGCTGATTTTACCGCGCGGGATGAAAGAGAACTGCAATCACTCTTACACAATTTCTTTGATTTTGATGGAAGCTGTATGTGTTAACGAATGTGGTCAGTTGTCATGAAATACATTTATTTTCATGGCAGTTGCTATCTGTTTGGGATATAATAAACCTATAGAATAGGAGATGATTGTATGAAGCAAATACCTATTGGAATAGAGAATTTTAAAGAGCTGATAGATAAAGATTATTATTATGTTGATAAAACTTTATTTATTAGTGATGTATTAAAAGAAAAGGTTGCTCTTTGTACCAGGCCACGCCGATTCGGTAAAACCTTGAACATGAGTAGGCGCTGCCCGCCCAGGCGTGTTATATTATTTCTTTTCCATTCGCCAAGCGGATAATGCATATCTATTTGATGGATTAGAAATTTCAAAAAATAAGGAAGCAATGCAGTATCAGAATCAATATCCTGTTATTTTTATGTCATTGAAGGATCTAAAAGATTTATCATTTCAAGATCAGTTAAATAATTTTCAAATTATCTTAAGTGAAATTATAAGCAGGAATGAAGAATTGCTTATCAGTGAGCATTTGGATGAAATGGATAGAGATTTATTAAAGAGATATAAAGCAGGTACAGTAAATAAAGCACAGCTTCAGAATGGACTACGATTTCTAAGTAATTGTTTAGAGAAGCATTGGAAAAAAAAGGTTGTTCTTTTGATTGATGAGTAGGCGCTGCCCGCCCGTGGCGTGATGTTCCTCTACAAAGCGCCTACCTGAATGGTTATTATGATGATATGGTTGTTTTTCTAAAAAATATGTTCAGTGCAGCATTAAAAACTAATGATGCGGTGGAGAAAGGTATATTGACAGGTTGTTTAAGAATAGCGAGAGAATCTACACCACTGGCGGGCTTTAGCCTTTTCACAGGATTGAATAATTTTAAGGTCATTACTATTTTCGATGATACATCCAATCAGCAATTTGGATTCACACAAAAAGAAATGGACTCACTATTATCAGATTATCAGGCAGAGGCATATCGGGATAAAGTGAAGGAATGGTAGGCGCTGCCCGCCCATGGCGTGACGGATACCAGTTTGGTAGCTGTGATATCTACACTACTAGTGGGCAGAGCCTAATCCATGGAGTGTTTTAATGTATATAGAAAAGCTGAATAAGACGCATCTGCATGAGCCGGAATCGTTCTGGGCGAACACCAGTGGTAATGATATTATTTACCGGTATATAAAAGAAGCAAATCCCAAAATGCGGGAAGAGTTTGATATACTGGTATCCGGTGGAGTGATAGAAAAACCAATCAAGGATACGATAACCTATAGGGAAATGGATCAGATAAACAACGTTTACAGTTTTCTGTTATTTACCGGTTATCTAAAGGCAATTAAATGTGTTGATAATGAAAAAAGGATGTATCGGTTATCAATACCCAATAAGGAAATCAAGCAAATCTATGTGTCTATATTCAGTGAATGGTTCAATGAACAGGTAGAACATAATGGTACATCTTTTGTAGAGGCGTTACGGAAAGAACAGATAAGGAATGCAACTGAAATATTAAATAACGTATTATTTCAAAGCATCAGCTATTTCGATTATGATGAGAAATTCTATCATGGACTTCTGCTTGGAATGTTGAATGACTATATAGTGGCTTCAAATAAGGAGTACGGTTTAGGCAGAGCGGATATTGCAATTCTGCCGCGTTCTATCATGGATAGAGGACTGATATTGGAGTTAAAAATTGCGACATCAATGGCAGAAGTAAGATCAATGGCGCAAAAAGCCTGTGAGCAAATCCGGCAGAAGAAATATATGGAGGGGCTGTTAGCGAATGGATATGAGGATGTGATTGGATACGGTATTGCATTTTATAAAAAATCGTGTGTCATTACAAAGGTATAGTGAGATGAAGCTGTAATCGTGGATAAATGAAAAGGGAAATTCTTCAATATGGGGATTCTCTTTTTTTATGTATTGCTGATAAGCTTGAGAAAATTTGGATTAAGATGCTTGCTTTTCCTTTAACATGAACTGCTCGTTGCAAGATAGATGAACGTTTAAAGATAGCAGGGTACCGTGCATACATATTGTACTACTTATAGCATATTATTTCTATCTATAGTAAATTGGCATTGAAGTTAAGCGAATGATGATTTAGATAACACAATATTTATAACATATGTAATGTATATACCGTAATTTCTAAAATTATTTGTTGTGGGATAAATTCCTATACTAAAATTCACAAAGAAAAAAGTGCGCAGCGCTTTTACGTATTGCTTCTGGATATTAGTCACTGAAAAACATAAAGAATAATCATTTCCAGTGCATACATAATATATAGGAAAGCACTTGAAAAAGGTGGTGAAAAAATGCACAAAAGGGGGAAAAAGCAGGGTGTTCATGGTATAATAAAAACAACGTGGCCAGAATTTATACAATTCGTTTGAATTGTCTGTCTACTGTTGGAACGGATTATGGTACGCTATATCCGTATTGATTATGTAAGGAGATTATTATGCTGAAAGTCTTACAACATCCATTGATTACGCATAAGCTGACACAGATGCGTAAAAAGGAAACCGGAACAAAGGATTTCCGCCAGAATCTGGATGAGATCGCAGGTCTGATGGCTTACGAAATTTCCAGAGATTTCCCGCTTCAGCCAGTCGAAATCAACACACCTGTCGCAAAGACCACAACCTATGAGCTTGCGAAGGAAATCGTACTGGTACCGATTCTACGTGCAGGTCTTGGTATGGTGAATGGAATCTGTGATTTGATCCCTACCGTCAAGATTGCACATGTGGGGCTGTATCGTGATGAAGAAACACTGGAGCCTCATACATATTTTGAAAAGTATCCGAAGGAAGTAAAGGACGCTATCGTTATGATCGTTGATCCGATGCTGGCAACCGGAGGAAGTGCAATCGCCGCCATTGACATGGTAAAGAAACAGGGCGCTAAGAATATCCGCCTTGTCTGTCTGGTCGGAGCTCCGGAGGGTGTAAGGGCCGTGGAAGAAGCACATCCGGAAGTGGATATCTATCTTGCGGCACTGGATGAAAAACTGAATGAAAAAGGGTATATCGTACCCGGACTTGGAGATGCAGGAGACCGTATTTTCGGTACGAAGTAGTCATGAAGGAAGCGTATCAGGCTATGCGGCAGATGTTTACCATGGCACTTGCCTGTGGGGCAGCGGTATGGATCGGTGCCTGGCTGGATGATGTATTTCATACCTCGCCATGGTGTCTTCTGATTCTGTTAGCCTACGCCATCATCTCCAGTTTGTATCTGATGATTCGAAAGCTGGGTGATGATCATGAATGAAACAAGGAAAATGGGAATGGAGATCCGCATACTTACGCTGCTGCTCTGTGCGGCAGGCTGTGTGGTCTGCATCATCCTGTTTCCCGGAGCGTGGAAGTCAGGTGTCATGGGTATTCTGATCGGCTCCTTAACCGGTATTATGGGCTTCAACATGATCCAGAACATGGTTGGGCACATTGACGGAGAACTGGCGGATATCAAATCCCGTGCATTTCGCTCCTATACGCGAAGATATATGCTGTATGCCGTTATCTTTGCCTTAAGTGCCATCGCAGGTGCGCATATCGCGGCTCTGCTGGTGGGAATGCTGCTTCATAAGTGCAGTATTCTGATTTACAGCTGGAAACACAGAAAGGAGGATGAGTAGTGGACGATAAGTTTGACGGAATCGTTTTGACACTGTTTGGATACAACATCGAATTTCAGCAGTCGATTATCAACTGGCTGATTCTCTGTGTGCTGTTTTCCATATTCTTTATCTGGGCCGGCAAAAAGTTTGAAAAGGCCGATGTTCGAAAGGCGCCGTCGGGAATACTTCTGATTACAGAAATGATTACCGGGCTGTGTACCAATATTATCGGGGATAACCTGAAGCATGAAACGAAGCATTATCTGTCGTTTCTGGGTACACTGACCATGATGATGGCCGTCAGCAATCTTTTGGGACTTCTCGGACTGCAGCCGCCGACATCCAATTTGAGCTTCAATGTTACCCTTGCACTGATGATGTTTCTGACCATTCAGTATAACGGTATCAAAAAAGGCGGGCTTGGCGCACGTCTGAAGGAGCTGACGGAGCCGATGTGGCTGCTTACACCATTGAATGTCATTGGTGAGCTGGCACTTCCGATTTCGCTTTCCATGCGTTTGTTTGGAAACATACTGGCAGGCTCCATTATTATGCTGCTGGTGTATACAATGATGCGAAGCTTTCTCCCGTTTGGAGTGCTCGGATACATTGCGACACCGTTTCTGCATGCGTATTTTGATGTGTTCTCAGGTCTGATACAGACCTATATCTTCTTCACGCTGGCAAGCTTCTTCCTTAGTGAACAGGTTGCCCCGGAAGAATAACAAATGATGTTAACAGGAGGAAAAAATTATGGAATTCAATGAATATTTTGTACAGGGTATGGCACTGTTAGGTGCAGGTATTGCAATGATCGCCGGGTTAGGTCCTGGTATCGGACAGGGTATCGCTGCCAGCAAGGGTGCGGAAAGTGTTGGACGCAATCCGGATGCTGCAGGTAAGATTCGTTCCATCATGGTACTTGGTATCGCTTTGGCGGAAACAACGGGTATCTATGCATTGATTGTTGCCTTGATTCTAATCTTCATGAAAGGGTAATGTCATTCATCATGAAGCTATGAAGAAAGGAGGTATTCGCATAGTATGGATTTTGATATAAATGCCTATCTGCGGCTGAATCCGATGGATATGATCATGGTCTGTGTATCAACGCTGATCATCATCGCTATCGCAAAGCATTTTTTCTGGGACAAGGTGCTTGCCTATCTCGATGCACGCAAGGCTGCTATTCAGGCAGATATCGATGCAGGTACGCAAAGCAGGGAAGCAGGAGAACAATACAAGCGCCAGTATGAAGAGCAGATGGCCAATGCCCGCGGCGAGGCTCATGAAATACTGGAAAGTGCCAAAGCCAATGCCGTACAGGAAAAACGTGAAATTCTGGCTGCCGCAAGAGGTGAAGCCGAAGCGGTCAAGGAAAAAGCACGGAAGGATATCGAGCGTGAAAAGGTACAGGCTCGTGCAGAAATGAAGGATGCAATCGTGGATGTGGCATTTGAAGCCGCAAAACAGATTGTTAATAAAGAACTGGATGAAAGTACACATAAGCAGTACGTGGATGATTTTATCGAGCATGCAGGTGATGAGTCATGGCAGGCATAGCAGCAAAAAGCTACAGTGATGCACTGTTTGCACTTGCACAGGAGGAGCAGAAGCTGGATACATTCAAGGCAGATGTATGCATGATGGATGAACAGCTGAAGGCGTATCCCGATTTCATGCGGGTACTGACGCATCCCAAGATTCACAAGGAAGAAAAGAAACAGACGCTTGCGTCTGTATTCGGTAGTGAAGTCGATCATATGGTTTTGAATTTCGCAAAGCTTTTGATTGACAAAAGCCGTTTTCAGAGTTTTCACGATATTACCAGAGAGTTTGTAAAGCAGTATAACAAGGTAAACAATATCGAAGTGGCACATGTCCGTACGGCAAAGAAGCTGGATGATGCGGAAATTAAGCGTCTGAAATCCATGCTGGAGGAAAAGCTTTCGAAAACTGTGGAATTACACATACAGGAGGATCCGGATCTGCTTGCGGGACTGCGCATAAAGATCAATGATATGGTTCTGGATAATACCGCCAGAAGCCGTATGGATAATCTGAAACAGCTGGCACAGAGTGAGCCTGTGCAGGAAAGTTAGAGGTGAGTGCGAGTGAGCTTAAAGCCAGAAGAGATAAGTAAGCTGATCAAGGATCAGATTCGCAGATATGATGAGGATCTGGAAATCGATGAAACTGGTACGATTATCACCGTTGGTGACGGTATCGCGCTGATTTACGGTTTACAGAATGCGATGGCCGGTGAGCTGCTTCGTTTTCCCGGAGATATTTATGGAATGGTACTGAACCTGGAGGAAGAGCACGTCGGTGCTGTTTTGATGGGGGATGACTCCAACATCCGTGAAGGCGATGAAGTAAAACGTACCGGTCGTATTGTAGAGGTTCCCGTTGGGGACGGTATGCTGGGACGTGTTGTCAATGCACTTGGACAGGCAATTGACGGAGGAGAACCGATCAAAAGTGATAAGTTCCGTCCGGTAGAGCGTGTGGCACCCGGTGTTATGACAAGAAAAAGTGTACATCAGCCGATTCAGACCGGCTTGAAAATCATTGATTCCATGATTCCAATCGGCCGCGGTCAGCGTGAGCTGATCATCGGAGATCGCCAGACCGGAAAAACGGCGATTGCCATTGATACGATTATCAATCAGAAGAATAACAATGTAAAATGCATCTATGTTGCCATTGGTCAGAAGGCCAGTACGGTAGCACAAATCGTAGAAAAGCTGCGTTCCCACGGTGCCATGGAGTATACGACCATTGTATCCTCCACCGCAAGTGAACCGGCTCCGCTGCAATATATTGCGCCGTATGCAGGTTGTGCAATCGGCGAGGAATGGATGGAAAACGGTGATGATGTGCTGATCGTTTATGACGATTTGAGTAAGCATGCGGTTGCCTATCGTACCATGTCCCTGCTGCTGAAGCGTCCGCCTGGGCGTGAGGCATATCCGGGAGATGTCTTCTATCTGCATTCCCGTCTGCTGGAGCGTGCGGCAAAGCTGAATGATGAGCTTGGCGCAGGAAGTCTGACAGCTCTGCCAATTATTGAAACACAGGCTGGAGATATTTCCGCCTATATTCCGACAAATGTTATTTCCATCACCGATGGACAGATCTTCTTGCAAACGGAGCTGTTCAACAGTGGTGTACGTCCTGCCGTTGACAGTGGTCTGTCCGTTTCCCGTGTAGGTAGTGCGGCGCAGATCAAGGCAATGAAGCAGGTGAGCGGTTCCCTGAAACTGGAGCTGGCACAGTTCCGTGAGATGCAGGCCTTTGCTAAATTCGGAAGTGATCTGGATGCGGCTACAACGGAAACACTTGCCCACGGTGAGCGTTTGACGAAGCTGCTGATTCAGAATCAGTATGATCCGCTTCCGGTAACCCATCAGGTGTTATCACTGTTTGCGGCGAAAAACAAATTTCTGAAGCCGGTTAAGGTGGAGGATGTTCAGATGTATGAAAAAGAAATGCTGAAGTACATGGAGCGAAACCATGCGGACATCTTAACGGAAATCGAAGAAAAGCAGGCGCTGGATGATGCACTGAGTGCAAACATCAAGGCTGCATTGCAGGCGTTTGAAGCTGAATTCAAGAATATGATAGAAGGATAATGTATGGCAGCAGGTAAACTGGAGATCAAAGCGCGCATCCGCTCTGTTGAATCTACAAAAAAGATTACAAAGGCGATGCAGCTGGTTGCCACCAGTAAGCTGAAGAAACAGAAACAGTACATGGAAGAGAATCGGGATTATGCATATTATCTGAAAGAAACTGTGCAGGAAATCCTGTCTTCCATCGAGCATTCCAGACATCCGTATCTGCAGAAGCAGGAGGGGAAACCGTATACCATCGTCTTTACAAGTGACATGGGGCTGTGCGGCGGCTATAATGCCAACATCTTCCGTATGCTGCAGCATGAAATCGGCAATGAGGGTGACTTTGTCATTATCGGAGCACGTGGAGCCAACTGGATTCACAATAAGGATTTCCATGTTGTGCAAAGCGAAACGGATCTGGAAGAGGACTGTTACAGTGAGCTGGTTGGTGTAGCTGATCATGCATTGGAACTGTACCGCAAACAGGAAATATCGGAAATACGTATCTTATATACACACTTTGTTAATTCTGTAACCTTTGAACCGAAGCTGATTACGCTGCTTCCGGTGGAAAAGGAAGAACGAGAGAAAGCAACGACTGCAGAAACCATCTTTGAGCCTGCAGGTGACCGGATTCTGGACACCCTGGTTCCAATGTATGTGCGTTCCCTTTTATACAGCTACTTCCTGGAAACGAAAACAAGTGAACAGGCAAGCAGGCGTATGGCAATGGAAAGTGCAACAGATAATGCAGAGGAGTTGAAGGAAACTCTCGAATTACAATTCAACCAGGCTCGACAGGCCGCAATTACCCAGGAAATAACGGAAATTGTCGGCGGTGTCAACGCTATGGAATGAAAGGAGCAGCCATGAGTAAGAATACAGGAAAAATCGTACAGGTCATTGGTCCGGTAGTCGATGTTGCATTTGAGAACGGAGATCTGCCGCAGCTATTGACCGCTATTGAAATTCCTCTGAAAGACAGTGAATCTTTAGTTGTCGAAGTTGCTCAGCATATCGGTGATGAACGTGTCCGCTGTATCGCCATGGGTGGTACAGACGGTCTGGTTCGTGGAATGGAAGCCATTGATACAGGATCCGCAATCCGTGTACCGGTGGGAAAAGAAATTCTGGGAAGAATGTTTAATGTCCTTGGACGTGAAATTGATGGTCTGGGACCTGTTGGAACGGAGAACACACTGCCGATCCACAGACAGGCACCGGGCTTTGAGGAGCAGCAGACATCCGCAGAAATGCTGGAAACAGGAATTAAGGTCATTGACCTGCTATGCCCATATTCCAAGGGTGGTAAGATTGGTTTGTTTGGCGGTGCGGGAGTAGGTAAAACCGTACTGATTCAGGAGCTGATCCATAATATCGCCAAGGAACATGGTGGAATGTCCGTCGTTACCGGCGTAGGGGAGAGAACCCGCGAAGGAAACGACATGTATCATGAAATGAAGGACAGCGGTGTCCTTGATAAGACCGTGCTGGTGTACGGACAGATGAATGAATCTCCGGGTGCAAGAATGCGTGTCGGCCTGACCGGTCTGACGATGGCGGAATACTTCCGTGATCATGACCATCAGGATGTGCTGCTGTTTATTGATAATATCTTCCGTTTTACCCAGGCGGGAAGTGAAGTAAGCGCCCTGCTGGGACGTATGCCGAGTGCAGTAGGCTATCAGCCGACACTTGCGACAGAAATGGGGCAGCTGCAGGAGCGTATCACATCCACGAAGGATGGTTCCATTACCTCTGTTCAGGCAATTTATGTACCTGCGGATGACTTGACGGACCCGGCTCCGGCTACCGCATTTACCCATCTGGATGCGAAAACGGTTCTGGACCGTGATATTGCGGCACTGGGAATTTATCCGGCTGTTGATCCGCTGGAATCCAGCTCACGTATATTGGATCCGCTAGTTGTTGGTGAAGAGCATTATGAAGTTGCCCGCGGAGTACAGACGATTTTACAGCGCTATAAGGAGCTGCAGGATATCATTGCCATTCTGGGTATGGACGAGCTGAGTGAGGAAGACAAGATTATTGTCAACCGTGCCCGCCGTGTCCGTAACTTCCTGTCACAGCCATTCCATGTTGCGGAGGTGTTCTCCGGAATCAAGGGCTGCTATGTATCCCGTGAGGATACCGTGCGAAGCTTCAAGGAACTGCTGGCTGGGAAATACGATGACCTTCCGGAACAGGCCTTCATGTTCGCATCAACGATCGAAGAAGTTGTCGAGAAAGCTAAGGCTCTGGAAAACTGAGTATGATCAAAATCAAGATCATTACGCCGCTGGGTCTTTACAAGGAAGGCGAAGTCGGCGGCGTGCATGTACGGACGGTGGAAGGAGAAACGACAATTCTTCCCAACCACATGCCAATCGTTGCAATGCTGACAACATGCAAATGTTCTCTTATGGAAGGCAATGAATATAAGGATTATGCGATTGCCGGCGGACTGCTTCAGTTTGCGGACAATGAGATGCGAATTCTTGCGGATGCGATTGAAGGCCGTGAGGAAATCGATATCGAGCGTGCCAGACATGCAAAACAACGTGCTGAGGAGCGTTTGAAGAAAATGGATAACCGCACCAGCATTAAGCGTGCTGAGGTCGCATTGGCAAAAGCAATTAACCGTATCAAGGTTTACGGTGGTTAACATTATAGGGATATCAGAATCATCTGGTATCTCTTTTTTGTTAAGCGAAGCAATTGAAAAAATTCATGATTTGTTTACTTTTCAGCATACCTGAAAAATTAGATGTTATGCTATGGCTACAGGCAATGTATAAGACTCTATGGTAAAGGATACAGTGAGTTCTTTAACTGGCAGATCTATGATGCATTCAGTCTGCTTGCGGATATCATGCAAAGCGCTGGTAAACGTATGATCGGTAATTATGCTTGTGTAAGTACGCTGAATCTTCCGCAAAAAAAAGAATATGGAAGTCTGTATTGATACATCTGGGAAAAGCAGTCTTACTGAAAAGGATATCACTCTTTTCAATAAGCAATAATCTAAGCTTAAAACGGGTATCTATATTCCAACCTATTGATTGGAGCTGTTCTCTGACATGGTTAAAAAAATCGTGATGTAGAAGGTTTTTTCTAGCTAGTGGATGTAGACGAAAAAGGGAATCCAAATATCTATGAAATACAACAGTATTTGAATTCCCCCATGTATATGTATTCGTTATGGACGAGGTCCTGTAGAACTATAAAAGTTTACTTCCTTCTTCTCAACCTGTCAAAGCCAATTTGTATGAGGACAATCAGAAAAGCGATGAGCATATTCTCCAATGAGGCTGACCGGTTGAAAACCATCATGATCGCCACGATAACCGTATATTCGATTAAGTAAATTTTTCCATTCATATTCGTTCTCCTCAAAATGCTGCATGAACTGTGCTTCCACTGTTATGCAACAGCGGCATCATATGTATTCGGATACAGGGTGATCATCATATAACAGATTTCATCATCACTGATCTCAATTTCAAAGGCCTCCTCAATGGACTTGATATGGCTTCTTATTTTCTGAAAAATCTCTTTATTACTGTCCAAATAGGGCGTCTTATGGTCAAATATGATTGTCTTATTTGCTATGATACGCTCAATCATAAAACCGATATGGATAATTAATGAGAATCCGGTAGAGGCTCTGTTTTTTTCTTCATACTCCAGATCATCAAAAAGATTTTCTAAAAACTCCGCGGCAACCTTCTGAACAGCCAGTGGATTTACATACATAACATGCTGGGCCAGAAATCCTGCAGCTTCCTCTGCACTCTGGTCTGTATTTTTATGCTTTGTCTTTTGTTCGCTTACTCCTGTTTTGTTCAGAAATTTAATGAAATTCTCCTTTTTATCATCGGTAACCAGTTCGGATATATGAAAGAAAGGGGCATCCACATCAATATGTACATTTCCAATGACTGCAATCAGATTGTAGCTGTCCACGATTTCCTGATAGGTCTCATTTTTCTTTTGAAGCTCCTCATTGCTTAACGCAAATACATGGATGTAGCCAAGCGAATTTTCCTTTAATATTTCAACAATCATATTTTTAAATGCGATACTTGTTCCCTGACCGGATGAACATGCGGATATGATTGCAGGCTCTTTCTCTGAGCTTGCAAAGGCAGGCTCAAAGCGGTTTTTAATCAGATATTCATTATAGGTGAGGTCAATATGCTCATTGCGATTCAGCATGATGTGCGCAAAGTCCAAAGCAATTGCTGTGGATACGTTTGGAATCGTATGTGTGGGGATACCGGTATCTCTGGTCAGCTTATGACCAAAATCCAGAAGAGAGCCCATGTCCGCCAGAATCATCACACCCTTTTTGAGATGCAGACTCTCGATTTCCTCCATAAACAGCTGGTAGCTCTGGTTGACATCCTGTGTCAGCGGCATATCAAATGCCCTTACAAAATCCGTATGCAGCAGGCGGTTGCATACCTCTGCTATGCTGGATGCCGTATTGCCATGAGCAAGAATATATAAGGCAGCCTTTGATGAATTATCCGGTACAATATCACTTGTAATATTCTTGATCAGCAGCTGAAAGAACTTTTTCTCATCCGTTGGCAGACGCAGAGAAAACTTGCTTTCGATCCTGTCGATCATATCGTCAACAATCGCATCGCCTGTTTTCACAGGCACGGAGCTGCTCTCCGTCAGCTTTATTTTCCGCAATCTGTCAATGAGAAATTTTAAATGAAAGGCCAGAACGAGGATGCTCTGCTCCGTTATTTTTACAGACAGGCGGTTTTGTATTTCCTTCATGACCTCCAGTGAGAAATCGACAATGCGCGGTTCAATAATCTTATAAAGCTCATCCTTGTTTACTGTTTTAAAATACATGCTGTTGAGAATTTCGTCATAATAGGAAGACACTGCGGAGGATATGCGAATTGCGACCTCATCGCTCGTCAGTCCCTGTCTGGAATAATTGCGAATCTCATCAATCAGACTGCAGTATGCTTCCTCATTCAGTACATTTTCCTTTACATGTGTAATCTCATTGGAAGGTGTGATTACAAGGTCATAGTTGTAATTCTCATAATTGTCGGTGAAGGTATATCCGATTTTCCTATACTTTTTATAAGCCTCTCGGATATTGTCTGACAGAAATACATAGGGAACCTTGATTTCACCGAATTCCTTGGTTTTACTTTCAAGGAAAGAGCGGGCACACAGTATTTTTATTTCAGAGGCAAGCTGTCCGATATTTTCTGTAAAATCATACAGGGTAATAGCTTTCACAATATCCGCATCAATGATATAGGTACGCTGTGTAAGGATTGCCTCCTTGGAAAAGAGATGCTCCATGATTTTCAGCTTTTCCTGTAGCGGACGCTCGCGCAGCGGCGGCAGATTGATTGTAAGCGGAATTCTGCGCTTAAAGGTTTTCAGCAGGACATCCTTCGGATTTTCTGTTGTAGCTCCAATGATGAGGATATCCGCTTTCCGTATCGTATTTGCTTCCCCCATCTTGCGGTACTGTCCGGTATCCATAAGATAGAATAACAGCTCCTGTCCCTCCGGAGGAAGTCTGTGAATTTCATCGAGAAACAATATTCCGTGATTCGCTTTTTCAACAAGACCCTCCGTTTCCTGATCCGCGCCGGTAAAGGCGCCCCGGATATGTCCGAACAGCTGTGACAGTAAAAGCTGTGGATTGTGATAGTAGTCCGCACAGTTGAATTCCACGAAGGGATATTCCTTTTCACTCATGCCTTTTATTTTTCTGCCATAGTCATACATCGTATGCGCGAATAATGTTTTTCCAGTGCCGCTTTCTCCGGTAATCAGTGTGTGCAGACCCTTTGGTGGATATAAAATTGCGGACTGCGCCTGCTTAATCTGTAAAGACTGGCTGCCGTCATAGCCAATCATGATGGAAAAGGAATCTACCTCCTGTTCTTTTTTGAAAAACAGATCTCTGATTTCCTCCGGGGTATAAACACTCTTTTCCAGGGGAACATGCAGCTCCTTCTTTATGATATCCACAGGAACAAATAAAACAGGTCGGGTTTCAATTTTAATAAACAAGCCGTTCTTGACAGCCGTATTCAGCATGGTACTGACCGTCGAACGGTATGTGTTAAAGTGATCAGCGATATCCTTTGCTGTGATTCCGAAATTCTCTTTCTTCTGAATTCTGTTTTCCAGATATTCCCTTGTAATGACAGAATAGATATAATCGAATACTTCCTGCTCAGACATATCTACACCTCTTTTCTTTTATGAATGCATCATTTGTTTTACCATGATGCAGCAGTACGTTTATTAATGAATGTGCAGTTTGCCATTGTGCAAAAGAGCACTGCAAATGCCTTTCTCTATTGTATTGCATGATATCTGTGCTTTGTTTCTGCTGTATGGAAGGCTGCAGAAACGTACAGACAGCATCCGTTTAGGATAAAAGCTCAATCAATGAGTTCATAATCTCCTTTGGCGTTGTGGAAGCTTTAATCCGCTCCATGGATTCCTTCTCTGAAAACATTCCGACAAGCTTTTGGAGAATTGTCAGCTGATGCTCAGCACCATTCACAGCAAGCGTAAAGATGATATTTACCGGTACGGTTTCATTATCTGATCCCATTAGCGTGAAATCCACAGGGGTTTTCAGCTTTGTAATGATGATTGCCGATTTCTTAACCGTATCCCTTTCCATGGGATGAGGGATTGCAACCTTAAGTACCTCCGTGGGTAATGCTGTCGGGTACAGCTTTTCTCTTTTGATAACTGCATCCGCAAACCCTTCCTTAACATATCCCTTCCGGTATGCATCCTCACCGATTTTTTTGATAGCATCCTCAAAATCCTCTGCTTCCAGTGTTAATTCTATCAGTTCTTCAAATAATAAATCCCTTATATTGTATTTTTCCATAATTGAATACCTCCCGCTTTTTATTAAAGCAAAAATCTTGCCAAACTATGGAATTATAAGCTGATTATGAAATATATCTGAAAATTTATGAGAAAATGCTTCCCTTAAGCTCCTGTTTACCAAGGCTGAAATTTATCACTATGCTTATGCAGATAACATGCAGAGGTTGTTTGTGATACCATAGGGACATGGAAAAGCTATGATTTACAGAGCATATTCGTTCGTGATTGAAATCTCATTTAAAATTATAGCATAGAAAATATAAAAGAAATAATAAATAAATGCAGTTATCTGTAAGCATGCATGAAAGGGATATACGTTATAAAAAGAGTGTTGGGGAATTCGGGTTACATATATAAGGAAGCATATTGGAAAAACAGCCGTTCTGTAAGACAAAAGAAGAGACAAAAAAGCATTTTTGCATATAGCTTCCCTATGCTTTCTCCGGTGTAAAAACAGAGGAAAAAAGTGTCTGTTCACTGGAATTGGCAAAATTTTTGCTTTATTAAATAGGCGTAAACGACCTGAAAGATGGTTAGAAAGGAGAATGAGATGAAAACAATTATCGTTGCCTGCGGAGGTGGTATCGCAACCTCGGCTACATGCGCTACAAAAATCAATATGGCGCTGGAAGAACGCGGATTGAGTAATCTGGCGAAGGCTGAGGCTGTCGATATCAAGTCACTTGATAATTTCATCAAGACTGCAGATGTCTATGTATCCATTACCCCGATGCGCGGTGTGGTACAAAGCTATGACATTCCGGTAATCAGCGGGATCCCGCTGCTGACAGGAATGGGCAAGGATGCCTGCATTGACGAGATTGTCAAAGCATTAAAGTAAAAGAAAAGAAGAGGAGAAAAAAATTATGGAAATGTTAGCTACCGTATTCCAGGGTCTTCTTGACCTGGGCGCTGCCGTATTTCTTCCGATTGTGTTATTCATTATCGGCTTGATCGTAGGCATGAAACCTGGCAAGGCGTTCTCATCCGCATTGACCTTAGGTGTTGCATTTATTGGTATCAATTTATTGATTGGGTATATGGGGGATACCGTCGGGGCTGCTTTCACAACAATCGTTGAGGGATCAGATAGTACATTAAAGTATATCGATATGGGATGGGCACCGGCCCTTGGACTTGCGTGGCAGTGGCAGTATGCGTTCCTCATGTTCCCGATACAGATTGCCATCAATGTTATCATGCTGCTGCTCGGATGGACGAACTGTCTGAATGTGGATATGTGGAATGTAGGAAACAAGGTGTTTACAGCCTTCCTTGTCACAAGTGCATGCAATAATGTGATTGTTGGCTTTATCGTTGCTATTGTACAGATTATCGCGGAATTAAAGAATGCGGATTACACGAAGTATCAGATTCTGGAGCTTACCGGTGTTCCTTCTGTAGGTATGCCGCACTGTATGTTTTTAAGTAATATCTTCTTCTATCCGATTGCAAATATACTGGATAAGATTCTGCCAAATACAAAGACGCTGAATGCGCAGGAAATACGTAATAAAATCGGTATCTTCGGTGAAAATCACGTACTTGGGTTCCTGATGGGAACCATTATCGGTCTTGCGGCAGGACAGGGTTCCGGTGCATTGCTGCTCGGTGTACAGGCAGGTACTGCATTGACCTTATTCCCGATGGTTTCCAAGCTGTTTATGACCGCACTGACACCGATTTCCGATGCGGCAAGTGAATGGGTGAAAAAGAAATTCCCGGGCCGTGAGCTGATCATTGGGCTTGACTGGCCAATTCTGGCAGGTAACTCTGAAATCTGGGTTGCCATCATTCTGACAATTCCGGTTGCATTGATCTTCTCGCTGATTCTGCCGGGAAATACTGCGCTGGTTCTTGGAAATCTGATGAATGTCTGTGTTTGTGTACCACTGTTCCTGGCAATGAAGGGCGATGTGCTGAAAATGTGTATCGTTTCCTGGATCTGGTGTCCGATTTTAAGCTATGCGGCATCCGTTATGGGACCGCTCCTGACCAATCTTGCAAATACTGCCGGAACCTACAACACCGATATCACATGGTGGGGCTGCGATATTGCGGAAATCCGTTTTGCAATATATGAAGCAGCAACCGGCAATATGATCGGTATCGTGGCATGTGTTGCTGTTGTGGCACTGGGAATTCTGTACTTCCTGAAGCTGGCACCCGCAAGAGAAAAAGCCGCAAAGGAACGTCTGGAATCCGGACAGTAAAAAAGTGTCTTTCCTTCTGTATGTTGTAATATAACCTATGGAAAAGCAGCTTATGTCGCTGCAAATTGACACAGTATCTATCATAGTAATGCAATAAGCAAAATGAAGAATGAGGTGATCCTATGAGCAGATTTCAACAGTTTTGGTGGTATATAGGCGTTTGTATGACAGCTGTCGCGCTTCTTTTATCAGTAGTGACACGCAACTGGGTGCTGGCAATACTCTGCGCCGTTTCCACTGCCGGACTGCGAAAATTAAATGACAAGGTTGAATTACCGAAGGTATATACACAGAGGGGGATTAAAAATGAGTGGTTTACACCAGGGAGACAACAGAAATGAAAAAGATAATAAATAATCCGAATGCCGTTGTTGAAGAAATGCTGCAGGGTATTGAAATCGCGAATCCGGATGTTTTATATGACAGGGAAGGCGTCGTCATTGCCCGCAAGGAAAAAAGTGATAAGGTCGGGCTTGTATCCGGAGGAGGCAGCGGTCATGAACCGGCGCATGCCGGCTATGTCGGCTATGGTATGCTGGATGCCGCAGTGAGTGGTAATGTGTTCGCATCGCCGTCCCCGGACCGGGTGCTGCGTGGAATTCAGCTTGCAGACTCCGGTCATGGTGTTCTGCTGATCATAAAGAATTATGCCGGAGATATCATGAACTTTGAAATCGCAGAAGAGCTTGCCGGCATGGAAGGTATCGAGGTTGATCATGTCGTTGTGAGGGATGATGTTGCTGTTGCGGAAAGTGATGAATCTACAGGCAGACGTGGTATTGCAGGAACAGTATTCGTGCATAAGCTTGCCGGTGCGAAAGCAGAAACAGGGGCATCTCTTGCCGAGGTTAAGCGTGTTGCGGAAAAAACGATTGAGAACGTAAGAAGCTTTGGGGTATCGTTATCAGCCTGTACGATTCCGGCGGTCGGCGCATGCGGCTTTACGATTGAGGAGGACTGCATGGAGGTCGGTATGGGCATCCACGGTGAAGCAGGTATTGAGAAAACGAAGCTGAAGCCGTCAAAGGAAATTGCGGATATCATGGTAAACAGAATCCTTGCGGATAAGGACTATGGACGGAGTGAGGTTGCAGTCATGATCAACGGTCTGGGTGCCACTCCTTTGATGGAATTATATATTCTGGCTTCTGATGTGCATGCCCGGTTATGTGCCCAAGGTCTGAAGCCGGTCAAGTATTATGTTGGAAACTATATGACGGCTATTGAAATGGCAGGGGCATCCTGCAGTATCCTACAGCTGGATGAGGAATTGAAAAGGCTGCTGGAGTATCCAAGCAATACCCCGGCATTTAAGGAGATTGGATAATGGGATTTCAATTACAGACAAAGGATTTTATCCGCTATTTTCAGGAAGCCCGTGAGGTGATTGCTGCGCAGAGGGACTATGTCACGGAGCTGGACTCCACGACAGGGGATGGCGATCACTGGGTGAATGTGAATATGGGATTTGAAAAAATAACAGCTCTGTCAAAGGAGCTGGAAGACATGACGCTGGCAGATATGTTCAAAAAGGTTGGAATGACAATGTATTCAGCTGTCGGAGGCTCCTCCGGGGCGCTTTATGGCAGCGGATACATGGCGGCCGGAAGAGCTTGTGCCGGCAAAGCTGTGCTGGATGTACACGGTCTGTATGAGGTGTATGACGCCATGCTGCAGGAAATCATGAAGCGTGGAAAAACAGAGCCCGGACAGAAAACGATGATTGATGCATTATACCCGGCACTTCGTGCATACAGGGAAGGATTGGACGCAGGCAGGTGTGATGAAGAAATCATTCAGGATTTTATGGAAGGCGCCGCAAACGGTGCGAAGCGTACAAAGGAAATGGAAGCTGTAAAAGGAAGAGCCAGCTATCGCAGCGATAAGGGCGTAGGACATCTGGACCCGGGAGCTGTTACGATGGCAATGCAGCTGGAATGTATGGGAAATATGATATTGAATACATTGAAATAAAAAAACAGGAGGAGATACTTATGATGAAGAAAATACAATTTTACGCACCCGGTGATATCCGTGTGGAGGAGGCAGAAATTCCTGTACCGGAAGCAGGAGAAATCGTTATTAAAAATGAGGTTACCTTAACCTGCGGTACAGACGTGAAAACGTATAAACGCGGATACCGCTATGAACCGCCGTTCGGCATGGGGCATGAAGCAAGCGGTGTCGTATATGCCGTCGGTGAAGGGGTTACCGGGTTTAAAGTCGGTGATCGTGTGGTTGCACACAATTCGGCATCCTGTGGAACCTGTTACTATTGTAAAAAGGGACAGGAGTCCATGTGTGTGGATCTGATTCAGAATCAGTTTACCAACGGAGCCTATGCGGAGTATCAGCTGATTCCGGAAAGAATCGTCAAATTGAATACCTTCCATATTCCGGAAGGAATGTCCTATAAGCAGGCTGCACTGCTGGAACCGCTGGCTTGTGCCTTGTATGGAACGGAAATGACGAACTTTGATCTCGGTGACTATGTTTGTGTAAACGGCTGCGGACCGATCGGTCTGATGTTTGTACGTATGTGTGTATTGAGAGGTGCACATGTTATCGCCTGTGATATGACACCGGAAAGACTGGCACTTGCGAAAAAGCTGGGTGCTCAGGAGATCATCAATATCAAGGATCTCAACGGTAAGGATCAGGCAGAGGCAGTAAAGGAGCTGACACCGGATGCGCGCGGTGTGGATGCGGCAATTGAAGCTGCCGGATTACCGGAGGTATGGCAGATTGCCCTGCGTATGGCAAGACCTGGCGGTGAGGTTCTGTTCTTCGGCGGTACGAAAAAAGGCCTGGAGGTACCTGTGGATACAACACTTGTACACTATTCTCAGCTGACATTGAAGGGTGTGTTCCATACAACTCCGCAGCATGTAAATGCAGCCTTTGAAATGTTGAAGATGGGGGCAATCAGTGCAGAGGATTTTGTACAGAATGAATACTGTATTGAGGATACTGAAAAGGCGATTGTAGAGCACGCTAGCGGTAAGGTTATCAAAAACTGCATTGTATATAAATAAAAACACAGGGAATTGAAAACTGCGTTTTATGGATGTATAATTCAACTATGAAACAGTCGTTGGAAATTATACAAAATCAGAAACAGAAATTCTCATCGAAGCTCGTACCCTCTATGGAAATCCTGGCACTTTCTCAGCATGAGCTGGAGTCCCTGGTCGATGCAAGTCTGATGGATAATCCGTTCTCTGATGTTGATCAGAATACAATATCCTTAAAGACCAGAGATGTCGATTTGGATTTTCAGGGGGTTCGAAAAAAACAGAGTGAGCTTCAGGAAATTGTATATGCGGATGAAAGTCAGGATGATTTGTTCGAGCATGTCATCGTGCAGCTCTATCCGCATATGCAGACAAAAAAAGATGAAGAGGTTTTTACCGTATTATTAGAGTCTTTGGATTCCAGAGGATTTCTTTCAGAAACACCGGATGATTTGTGCAGATTCCTGAATATAAAGAAGACAAGGCTGCTGCAGTATTTGCATGTCCTGCAGCATGTAGATCCGAAGGGATTGGGCGCAAAGGATACCGGAGAATGCATATGCATTCAGTTATCGGAAATCGAGGGCTCCACTCTGGCACAGCATATCGTATGTTCTCATCTGGAGGCACTCAGTACAGGAGATTTTTTGAAAATTGCGAAGTTGGAGCATACCGATGTGGAGCATGTAAAACAGGCGTTGTCGCTGATTCGTTCACTGAATCCCATACCCGCAAACGGCTTTAGAGTACGGGAGAAGACGGTGTTTATCATTCCTGATGTATATATAAGGAAAGAAGATTCTACGTTTCTTCTGGAAATGAACGCCAGACTGCAGGATAAGCTCAGTATGAATACGGAAAACTATGAGCTTTACAAATCAGCGGCTTGCAATGCGGAAGCAAAGGCCTTTCTGAAGGAAAAGCTGAATGATTTTAAATGGCTTCAATATAGTATTTCCAGACGGTCGGTGACGCTGAAAAAAATCATAGCCTTTCTGGTTGAATATCAGGCCGCCTTTTTCCAGACAGGAGATGAACGTGCATTGAAGCCGCTGCGCCTTGTGGATATCGCAGAACAGCTAAAAATGCATACCTCCACCATAAGCAGAGCGATTTCCGGTAAATTTTTTCAATGTGAATATGGAACCTACTCCTTTCACTTTTTAGTGCCGAGATGCTATGAACGGCAGGGAGAAGTGACAGCCTCCATAGATACTATTCGAAACGAGATTAAGGAAATCATCCGTTCTGAGGATAAACAGCATCCCTATTCCGATGAGAAAATTCATCAGCTGCTGGAGGAAGACGGATTTGTGATATCCAGAAGAAGTGTAACCTTATACCGAAAGGAATGCGGCATACCGTCCTCACGGAATCGAAAGACTATCCATATATAGAAAGGATCGTCATAATGAATATTTTAGACGTAGCATTTGTAGAAGAACTCGTTGATGCCTGCCAGTATTTCTGGGAAGCAGGATGGGGAGAATATCATGCAGGAAATATCAGCTATCTTCTTTCAGATGATGAATTTGATCAGCTAAAGGAGTATATGCAGGTGTCGGCATCTGTTGATGTTGCCTTTGACACAGCTGGCTTAAAGGGAAAGGCATTTATTGTCACAAAATCCGGAGCATGCTTTCGTACAATGAAGAAAAAGTATGAACGGGATCTGGGAATCATTCAGTTCAAGGAAAACGGATATGATATTCTGTGGGGACTTGATCAGGGAAGAGGAAGACCAACCAGCGAGCTTCCCGCCCATGTACTGTGTCATCGTGCAAGGCTCGCAGATGATGCAAACAACAAAATTGTAATGCACTGTCATCCTACCTACCTGAATGCAATGACGATGATTCATGAGCTGGATGAGGAAAGCTTTACACAGACCTTGTGGAAGATGAATTCCGAGTGTGCGCTGGTGTTCTCGGAAGGACTGGCAGTATTGCCCTGGATGAAATGCGGAGAAGGTCCGATCGGTCCGGCGACAGCTGATAAAATGAAGGATAAAAGGGTCGTTGTGTGGCCGTTCCATGGTATATTCTCGAGTGGCAATTCCATTTCGGATGCCATCGGCTTGATTGAGGCAATCGATAAAAATGCGCATGTATATGTTCTGGTGAAAGCCAATATGATGCATGGAATGACCGATGAAAATGTACGGGAATTGAAAGAACATTTCGGACTGAGCTGATTTCTTCAGCTTTCGATTATGGCAAGGAAAAGGAGACAGCAACTTCTTTTCCTTTTGTCATAGAGGAAACATATGTCTCATTAGATAGTGTTTTGATCAGCTTCTTTCGGAATGAAAGAGAAGGATATGAAAAGGAGAGGACCTCATATGTTAGAGCATTTAAAAAAGGATGTTTGTGAAATAGCAAGGCGTGCGCAGAGGGATGGGTTATGTAAACACAAATCAGGGAATTTTTCTGCCCGTGATGCGAAAAGCGGCTATATTGTTATTACACCGACCAGTATTGATCGCGAAATGCTGACACCTCGTGATATGATTGTTATGGATCTGGATGCCAATGTTTTGGAGCATGCATCCGGATTACGACCGACGAGTGAAGCCTTGATGCATTTGATGATTTATAGGACGAGAAAGGATGCGAGGGCAATCGTGCATACACACTCCATGTATGGCACCACGTTTGCTTTGTTGAACAAACCGATTCCGGCAATCGTATATGAGGTCGCAAATTTCGGGCTTACCAAGGCACGTATTCCGGTAGCACCCTATGGCCGCCCCGGTACGATGGAGCTGGCTGATTCTGTTGTTGAGGTCTGTAAGGAGGCGGAATGCTTTTTACTGGAAAAGCATGGTACGGTTGCTTTTGATACAAGAGATATTTACGAAGCGTATTTAAAGGCCAATTACATTGAGGAGCTGGCACAGCTGTATTATAATGCGCTGACAGTACATGAGGGAAAGGAACCGGAAGCTTTTTCACAGGAGGAGCTGCAATGCTGGGAGTATCCAAAGGAAATCAGCTTCGCTGATGAATAATGTCAGTCAGTTTTAGCGCGGAGGAGGATTCTCTATAGGTTAATGCGCCCTTGTGTGTGTTATGGAAATGCATAAGGGATCAGATATGTATGTCCGTGCTGTGTGTGTCATCTGATATTGCTTTTCAACAGAAATGCAGGCATGAACAATATAGGAAGTGAAAGCCCAATTCTGGGCTTTTTCTTGTGTATGGCTGCATCGTATTTTGTCGGCACATATACGAAATGTTTGAAATACGCAGAAATCCAATGCGAATGCTATGGATAAGCCGGAATCAGGCTCTGCCCTTGTGACAAAGGCTGACGGTATGCTACAAGATATCGTCTGTCACAGCTATTTAAAGATACACAAAAGGGATGAATTTGTTTTATCGTCAACGTCAGCTTTTTCCATAGGAATGATTCAGAAAGCTTGATGCAAATGAAAATCATTGTTTCTTTGAACAACTAATTCCTGCTTCATATATGTTTATTTTCGGAATCTCTCCCTAAAATGAAAAATATTCAGAAAATAGAATTGTGTTTGTTACAAAGTTACGGTATACTAGGAAACAGCGAGGTGACATCATGAGAGTATTGCTACAGAGGGTACAGCATGCAAGTGTGCGTGTTGATGGAGCTATAACAGGAAGTATACAGCAGGGATTTCTGCTGCTGGTAGGAATTACGCCGTCGGATACCGAGGACATCATGAGGAAGATGGCAGGAAAATGCGCACAGCTTCGTGTATTTGAGGATGAAAATGGAAAAATGAACAGAGGGCTTCAGGATATCGGTGGCAGTATTCTTTCTATATCACAGTTTACGCTGTATGCGGATTGTAAACGGGGAAGACGCCCGGGATTTGAAAAAGCGGCACGCGGGGATTTTGCACAGCCGATGTACCATGCATTTAATGAAGAGCTCCGTACTTATGGTATCCATGTGGAAACGGGGATCTTCGGTGCGGATATGAAGGTGGATTTACTGAATGACGGTCCGGTTACAATTTTGCTGGACAGTGAAGAATGGTAGGAGGAAGTGAAATGGGCACAATTTTATATGGAAGTGAAATAGCGAAGGATATACGTACCTCGTTGAAGGAACAGATTGATGAGCTGCGTGAGAAAGGAAAAAGGATTCCGAAGCTTGTTGTGATTCTGGTAGGGGATAATCCTGCCAGCCTGTCCTATGTGACCGGTAAGGAAAAGGCGTGCAGAGAAATCGGAATGGAAAACATTCTGCTGCGGCTGCAGGAGGATACCACAGAAGAAGCGCTTTTGGCGGAAATTCACAGATTGAATACGGATACCTCCGTAGACGGTATTCTGGTACAGCTCCCGCTGCCAAAGCATATGGATGAGCATAAAGTTCTGTTTGCTATTGATCCGCTAAAGGATGTCGATGGCTTTCATCCATATAATATAGGAAAGCTGATGCTGCAGGAGGATACCTATCTGCCCTGTACTCCAAAGGGAATCCTGCGTATGCTGGACACTGCTGGATATTCTGATTTAAGCGGTCTTCGCGCAGTCGTCATCGGCCGCAGCAATATTGTCGGAAAGCCGGTTGCGCAGCTGCTGTTAAACCGCAATGCCACGGTAACCATATGCCATTCCAGGACAAGGAATATCGAAGAAATCTGTGCGGAAGCGGATATCCTGATCGCATCCGTTGGAAGTCCCCGCCTGGTTACAGCTGACTGGGTGAAAAAGGGAGCTGTTGTCATCGATGTCGGCATTAACCGTGTGGATGGCAGGCTGTGCGGTGATGTGGATTTTGAGACAGTGAAAGACAAGGCGGCCGTAATTACACCGGTACCTAAGGGCGTTGGACCGATGACCATTGCAATGCTCTTGGAAAATACGCTGGAATCCTATCGGAAACACAGCTGATATGCTGATAGAATTTTTGGGTGAGATACTGGTTGAGGGAGTGGCATATGGGACCTACGGTCTGATGGAGCTGTTTCTTGACAGTCTGTATAAGGGCTGGAACAAAACGCTGAAGAAGCTGCTGTGTGTGCTTATGGGAATCACCATGTGGATTCTGATAGGGTATATGATCATCGGAATTCTGGAAATCGTCTTATAAATGTGGAGGTGCTTATGATAGAAAAAGATTATGATCTCAATGATATCGTCGAAATGAAAAAGGAACATCCATGTCATAAATCAAAATATTGGAAAATTATACGTATGGGGGCAGATATTCGCATTAAATGTCTGGGCTGTGGTACAAGTGTGCTGTTTCCCAGAGTGCAGTTTGAAAAGAAATTAAAGAGAATTATAGAAAAGGCTCCCGGAGAAACGAATGAAAACTGACATCCTATGCGATGTCTTTTTTATAAGGTAGGGGAAAGATACAACAGCGCCTTATATTTATAATAATAGCGAGGACAAACCTATTCAAAGCATTAATAAAATATGAATGTAAAATATAATTGACATAATAGAAAATAAAGCATACAATAAAAGGGAAGAGGAAGTGGTGCAATGGCGAAAAATCTGAAATTGAAGGCTGCGAGAGCAGCGATGGATCTGACACAGGAACAGCTTGCAGAAAAAGTCAGTGTAACCAGACAGACAATCAATGCCATCGAAAAGGGAGATTATAACCCAAGTATAAATTTATGTATTACCATATGCAGAGTATTGGGAAAAACACTGAATGATTTATTTTGGGAGGAGTGAAGATTATGAAAAACTTTGATGAACGACAGGAACAGGTTCGCGGCAGAATTATGACTCGTGCCTTCCTCATAACGATTATACTCATGTTACTGGCTGCATTTCTAAACGATATGCAACTGTTTGATTTCGAAAAGAATGTCGGCTTTGGAGAAACGCTGATCAGTATTGTCTGTATTGCTATAACATACGGCTCTGTGGCAAGTATTTTGAGCAACTCTTATTTTGGTCCGCTGAAGGATGGCAGAATGGCGTTTATTGCTTATGTATTTACCGCGTTGTCGATCGTGCTGGCAGCCTTGACGATCTTTGATCTCATTCGCGGAGAAACACTGGTAGTTATGAATATCATTTCCCTCCTGATGGTGTTTAGTATCAGCATAAGTTTGTGGATCCGTAAGTCAGATTGGAAGAAATAACGGATTCCCCGTATTTGCTTGCATATATGCGAAAAAAACGATAAAATGGTAAAGCGAGAGGAAGGATAGTATATGCCATTAACTGCAGGAATCGTTGGATTGCCCAATGTCGGTAAATCCACATTATTTAACGCCATTACAAAAAGCCAGGTAGAAGCTGCGAATTACCCGTTTGCGACCATACAGCCAAACGTTGGAGTCGTGGAAGTGCCTGATTATAGAATCGACCGTCTGGTGGAGCTGTTTCACCCAAAGAAAACCATTTATACAACCTTTGAATTTACGGATATTGCCGGTCTGGTTAAGGGAGCCAGCAAGGGAGAGGGGCTTGGAAACCAGTTTCTGAGCAACATCCGTCTAACGGATGCCATCTGCCATGTAGTACGCTGCTTTGATGATGCGGATATTACGCATGTCGAAGGAAGTGTTGATCCGATACGTGATATTGAAATCATCAATCTGGAGCTGATTATGGCGGATTTACAGACAATTGATAACCGTTTAAGCAAGGTGGAGCGCAAGGCTGTCACGAATAAGGACAAGGATGCACTTGCAGAGGTTGTCGTTTTGAAGAAGCTGAAGGAAGCGCTGGAGGCCGGAAAGCCTGCGCGAAGTGTAGAGCTTGATAAGGATGAGCTGCTGCTAATTAAGGCATTCAGCCTTCTGACTATCAAACCAATGATTTATATAGCAAACATGTCGGATGAGGAAATCGCCGATCCGCAAGCCAATCCATATTTTCAGAAGGTGAAGGAGCTTGCAAACTTGGAGCATAATGAGGTTGTTCCTGTTTGTGCGAAGATTGAAGAGGAGCTTTCAGAGCTGGATAAAGAAGAGAAAACGGAGTTTTTGAACGAGCTTGGAATTCAGGAAAGCGGTCTTGATAAGGTGATAAAGACAGCATATCATATTTTGGATTTATGCACCTTCCTGACAGCCGGAGAGGATGAATGCCGGGCATGGACATTTCATCGCGGAATGCTGGCACCGCAGTGTGCCGGTGTGATACACACGGATTTTGAGAAAGGTTTTATCCGTGCAGAATGCTATAAGTTTGATGACATTGATAAACTGGAAACTGAACAGGCTGTAAAGGAGGCAGGAAAGCTGCGTCTGGAAGGTAAGGAATATGTTGTTCAGGATGGAGATGTTCTGCATTTCCGATTTAATGTTTAGGAAACAAAGCACCTGTTGATGCATTTCATTTATCATATGTAAAAAGAGGTTTCTTCCCATTGATTGTGTAGAATAATCCGGGAAGAAGCCTCTTTTTGCCTGTTTTAGGTCAATTTTTCTGTATATTGATATATGATTTATATAGTATTCAATTTATAGAATATCATCATTTTTTAATAAAACTTGCCATATCTTCAATAAACGCCTGATTTACATGACCCTTTGTTTTGTACTCCTCATTCGTCGGTGTTCCTTCTCCATCTATCATAAGGTGCGTTGCGTTCGGATAGGTTGTGAATTTCCAGTTTTTATGCGTTTCAAAATTCTTCCTCCAGATTGCCTGATCTTCTTCTGTGACCTGATAATCACGCAGACCCTGTGCACATAATACAGGGACCTTGATATCCGCAGCCTGCTGAACAGCATCATAGGACAGCAAATCCTTCATATAAGCCTTTGACATACCTCCGAAAAATATTTTGGCATCACTCAGCTCATCAATTCGCTGCAGATCCTGCTGATCCTGTTTGTACTGATCGATAGCTGCCTGTTCGTCCTTTGTTAAGTTTCCATCCAGCTTTGCCAGATAGGTAACCTGTTCCATCAGCAGCTCATCCAATGCTCTTGCAGGGGCAGCCATCATGATATAGCCTGCACAGCCGTCCGTTTCTGCTGCGATTCTTGGAATCAGATAGCCGGAGAGACTATGCCCCAGGATATAGATTTTATTTGTGTCAATCTGTTTTTGCTGCTTCATCTGGCTGAATGCTGCCACAGCATCGAAAATTACCTCCTGCTCGACCGTATCCTTCACTGTAAAGGATTCAGGATATGTGTAGGTTCGCTTATCATAGCGGTAGCTCGCAATACCCTTTTTCGCAAGTCCCCAGGCGATATCCTGAAACGGTTTGTTATCGTAAATGGTCTCATCCATATCATTCGGTCCGCTTCCCGCCAGAAGAATTACAAGCGGAAAGCTTTTACCCTCTGCCGGAGTTGTCAGTCTGCCGCTCAGCTTTTTTCCATCGGCAATTTGCAGCTCATCTTCACGCTCCTTGACACCATCCGGAGCTTTCGCTGCTTTCTTCTGTGATTTGTACGGCTTAAAGAACAAGCCCTGAATTTGATCCTGTTCATTCAGGCTCACCTGAATATTGGTATTCTGTTCCTCCATACGGCATGGTATCATGATGATTGTCGAATTTTGATAGCTTTGTCCATAGGGCTGCTCTGCCTCAATCAGTGATCCGAGACTGTCATTATAGGCATCCAGCTGCTTCTGGAAGGAATCCTCCCGTACAGCCTTATGCATTTGCTCATCATATGCATAATCCTTCTGCAGCTTATCATATTTGCGCTGCGTCAGATCCTTTACAAACTGAAGCGCCATATCACTTTGCTTGTCGCTCAGCACGATATCAGCAACCTCATCGGACTGTCCCTTCTTCTCTTTTTCGCCGCTGCAGGCTGCCATAAGAAAACATAGCAGACAGCATATGACAATTTGAATTTTCTTTTTCATGTTTTACCATCCTTTTTTTTCATTGTATCACAATCGTGAACTACCGCCAGCTAAAGAGCAAGCGGCTTCCAATGAATGCCTGCGCATTCATCAAAACTTTTTGTTCGTGTTCAGATACACGTAACTGGTACGTTCACCGTACCTCTACTCCATCGCTCTCGCTTTGGCATACATGGATATACTTTTCGTATGATATTGCTTGCTCCATTGATATCGGCATTTATTAGAATGCCGTTTTTGCTTCTGTATAATCCTCGCTTGATTCTTTTCCCTGTGAAGGTATGCGTTACATCGTTTCCATAGACTGGTATTTGATCCTCGTCAATGGAACTAGCCTTCGATTGTATTGCTTCTTCACAGACTACGACTCTGATTCCTGCCGCTTCTCCTTTATATTTGATCATTTCGATCAGCGTACGAAACGGTATCTGCACAAATGTCTGATTGTTCTTCTTTCCCATATGGATACGCTTCTTCCAACCCGCATTATTTCCTACGACGATAACTTCAATTCCTTCCTCCACACATAGATCTATTATTTTCTTGATGCTTTGTGCAGGATATCCTTTACACGTCGATTTCGCTTTTCGCTGATACGTTTCATTCGTTTTGTTTGATGGATGCCTTTGCTATCCTTCTTTCCAGTTCTTAGCAGTGAGCGATAATGTGCGATCTGTTTGTTATAGAATTGGTTGACTGCCTTTATTTCATTTCCTTTTATCAGTACAGGGCGGTGTCCACTCGTAAACGCAATCGCTGTCAGATTATCGACACCAATATCTATGCCGGCTACTCTGGTTGCCTCATGGATTGTAATCGTCGGTTCCATGATTTCTATCTCGCATACGATTTCAAGCTTGATAGTATCTCCATTGGGAATCAGACGTACTTCCTTCAGCTTCTGTTCATGCAGATCCATCTTACCAAGATCATATCGGTCACGTACACACCCTGCCTGCAGCACTGCCTTAGGAAATTTTACATACCAACCATGCTTGTCTTTTCTCAGTTTGCATATCTGATTGGTAAAAATCAAGGGTTTATAACCGTCTTTATCTGCATATCGAGGGATATGAGGAATTGCTTCATATTTGTCAGGATGTGCTTTGTAATCCGCTAAAGCAGCAAAAAAGCTTTTCCAGTCACGATACAGCATATGCAAAACATTCTGATTTGCCTGAGCAGGAAGAGCACGGTAATCGATCTGGTCACGCAATTTAAAAAAACCATCCAGATGCTGCATGGAAACAAAGCGATGATCATGATCAATGATGTGGAATGGTGTGCTATGATGCTTTTGACGTATGACATTCAATTCATCAACGACACCATTGAGTTCTTCCAGGACCTGTATCTCATGTGGAAAGCGATCCTCATTTGATTTGATGGAAGCACTGTACGCATTTCTTATATAGAACGAAGCAACGTTGTACAGATTTTTAGCACGATGCGTAAGAGCAGAAAAGCCGGGGGTTTTGCGGGTGATTAGCAGATAGGATACTAGAATATGTGCGATATGATTTCATGTTGGAAACCCTCCTTTTGTTGACATCATTATACCACGAACGTAAGAAAAGCTTAAGGAAAGATATGAAAAACAGAAAGAAAACAAGGATGAAAAGAAAGATGGCTGCATTCATCTCCCACCTGTTCATCGACCACTGAGGTGGGGGTATTCTGCCTGCTTTTTAGATAAAGAAAAAAAAGACCGAAGGGGTCTAATTTTCATTTGCAATAAAAGACTTCAATTCCTCAAAGCTGTTTTTGGCATCCATGTAGCCCTGTTCATATAATTCCCGCAATCTGGCTTCATTTTTCTCCAGACGCGAAATTTCCACGGGAGAGCTTGGGCGTATGAGGAAGACACTTCCTTCCTTTTCCATTAAAGCAAGCTCATCCAGTGTGCGGTTATAGGCGATATGGCGTGTTTCCAGCGCCTTGATGAATTTCGGATACTTCTTATAGCTGCGGCGGATCATCGGCAGCAGATTGTTTTTTCCTTTGCGGTATTCTTTACACTGTGTGAGTACAACAATATTTTTTGTATATCCCATCTCCTGAAATTTATGGATGGGAATGCTGTCTGTTGCGCCGCCATCCAGCAGCTTTTTTCCATCAACTTCGACAATTCTGGAAAGCAGGGGCAATGATGCAGAGGCACGTACATAGATAACATCACGCTTCATATTGATACACTGCAGGTATTCTGCCTTACCGGTTTCCAGATTGCTGGCAACGGCATACAGCTTTGTATGCGATGTATTAAAGGCATCAAAATCATAGGGATCCAGTGTATTCGGTATATCCTCATACACAAATTTTGCTCCGAAGAAATCTCCGGTTTTCAGCAGAGAGGATACGCTCATATAGCGCTTATCCTTTAAATAGGCGGTATTGGTACGGTACGCTCTGCCGATCTGTTTGGATACATAGCTGCACGCATGACAGGCACCTGCGCTGACGCCAATGACACCGTCGGTATATAAATTCTGTTCCATAAAGAAGTCCAGCACACCGGCAGTATAAATTCCGCGCATGCCGCCTCCTTCCAGAACAAGTCCAAGCTTACTCATTCTCTTCACTTCCTTTATGACCTGTATATTATAGCACAGTTTCTACGTACTTACACACGAAGGTAAAAATCAAAATGGCGTTATCAGAGGAAATCGTGGTGTGACAATAATTTTACAGGCAATATCCATATTTAGTTCATTTAGGGTTTGTAAATACGTTCCATAAGTGATAAAATTAGCATATAACAAGACGAGAGGAGAGCGTGTTTATGAAACTAATTTTAGCGATTATGTCCAATGACGACAGTCCTGCAGTTTCCAGTGCATTGACAAAAGAAAATTATCAGGTAACAAGACTGGCAACGACTGGAGGATTCCTGCGTGCAGGAAATACCACCCTGATCGTAGGTACCGATGACGATAAGATTGAACGTGCGATTGAAGTGATTGGAGAATACAGCAGACGCCGTACGGAAGTGGTACCGAGTACAGCATCCTACGACATCGGAAGATATGCATCTTTCCCGGTTGAAGTACAGGTAGGAGGCGCAACGATCTTCGTTATCGATGTAGAAAAATTCATTAAATTATAATGCAAAAAGGAACCTCCGGGTTTCTTTTTATTATGCTTTCAGGTGGTGCGAATACACAAGCTTATACCCTTTGGATATCGCTGATTTGCATGTTTAATTCTCATTTGTGATTGTGATGATATATATGTCTAAGCTTACGTATCCAGCATTTTAATATTCATTAACATCCGATTACAGAAATCGGGTATACTTTTTTAGAAATACAGAAAAAGGAGCTTCCTTATTCGATGATGTGTCATAGGAAAGCTCTTTGTTTTAGGGTTACTTTTGTATATCGGCTGTATAACAGTTCCTGTTTTCCGTAGTAACGGTATGATACGCTGATGCCTGCTGTGTCTGTTTTATATTCGTCATCTGTACAGCCAGGATGTTGCCTAGTCTGCTTTTCATGGCAGCTCCTTTTGGAAAATCAGCTCCACCTTGAACAGGTCGGCATCAAAGCTGATGTGCATATGCCCGTTTTGCAGCACTGTAAAGCTTTTGGCTATCGCAAGACCTAAGCCGCTGCCCTCCGTATTCCTTGCCTTATCGCCGCGCTGAAAGCGTTCCATGATATCGGCAGGGTCAAAGTCAAGCTCTGTTGCGGATATATTTTTGACAGATATATATACCTCCTGCTCGCGTTCCTCCACATAGACATACACACGGGTATGCTCCAAGGCATATTTTCCTGCATTCACCAGTAGATTTTCCAATATGCGAAAGGTTTTTTGAGGATCAAGGCTGAGAACGATCTTCTCTTTACTGAAAGTGTTGCGTATCGTCAGGTCATGCTGAATGAACAGTGCCTCGTATTCCATTTCCACCTGCTTAATCAGAGAAATTAAATCAACATCCATGCGATCCAGCTGTATGTTGCCTGTGCTGGCCTTGCTGACTTCAAATAAATCCTCAATCAAGTGCTTTAGACGATTGCTGCCGGATTCCAGTATTGTGATGTAACGCAGCCGCTCCTCTTCCGGAAGATTCTTGTTTTTCAGAAGGTCGATGTAGCTGATCATGGAGGTTAGCGGAGTTTTCAAATCATGAGAAACATTGGTAATCAGCTCCGTGCGCATATTCTGTGAGCGAACCTCCTGTGCAACAGCCTCCTGAAAGGATGTCTCAATATTCTGAAGATTGTCCTTCAGTGATTCATAGATGCCCAAATCTTCATCCACAGTGGTTTGGAAGTCACCATTTGCAACGCGCTGAATACTGCCTTCAAGCGATTGAAAGTCTCGTTTCATCCTGCTGTTTTGACGATGACGGATAGAATACAGGATCAGACAATAGCATGAAAGCAGAAGATAGAAAAATATTCCGCTGTCCCGGTAGATACATACTATGAGGATACATACGATATGCAGGAACAAAGCGGCGAGCAGGCGAAGCTCTCCCTTATCATGAAAATCAAAGCCGATAATATAGCGATACAGCCGTTTTGCCTGTCTGCCAAGCAATACGGAATTTTGTGTTAGCAGGGAGTGCTTTTGCAGGGATACCCGCACACCGTTGTGCTGCATGGAGCGAATCGCATAGCCGCATCCGGAAAGCACTGCGAACAGTCCGCTTAAACAAGCAATCTGCAACAGATAATAGCTGGAAATCTGCCATGTATCGGCTGAGAGAATATCCAGTGAGAAATCCTCCGGCAGACGAAACATCCGGTACACAAGCTCGCTGCCCCTGATTTTATAGAAATAAAGTCCAAGCAGTGCAGCACCCAGCGTGATTTCATAGGGCAGCCTTTGTGTAAAAAAACGATAGAAGCCGCTTTTTACCGCCCATTTATATGGCATAAGCAAAGACCATGCAAAAAGCAGTGTGCCTACCAGCAAAGTAATGCGCTGCAGGGCCGGCTCCATATATTCCTCAATTCGGGAATATTCCATGGGAATGGAATCATCAGCCGGTTCTTTGATAAATGTATTGCCGCTAAAGTCCCGTTCCTCTTCGCTGTTAATGTATTTGTAATGCGTTTTGTACTCTTCGATGGCTTTTTGATCAAGGGATGGAAATACCAGAAACATAGATATGATTGCCAGTGCAATACCGGACAGAAGAATTAGGGTAGTCCAATGTACTTTTTTCATAATTCACCTCTTTTTACTGTTTCTCAATCTTATACCCGACACCCCAAACAACCTTGATATAACGGGGAGCACGGGGATTGATTTCAATTTTCTCTCTCAGATTTCGAATATGGACCATAACGGTTTCGGTGTTGACTGCGGTTTCGTTCCATACATGCTCATAAATATCATCACTGGAAAAGACCTGACCAGGATGCTCCATAAACAGCTGCAGGATCCGAAATTCAATCGGTGTCAGCCGGCGTGATTCTCCATCCACAAAGACCTCCTTGCTTTTGCGATGCAGTTCGATTCCACCCAGAAGCAGCCTGTCCTCCACCTCCTGCTTTTGCTCGAGCAGCTGCTGATAGCGCAAATGCCGCCGCAGCTGTGCATGTACACGGGCGAGCAGCTCCATCGGGACAAACGGCTTTGTCACATAGTCATCCGCACCGATATTCAGACCGGTAATCTTATCAATATCTTCCGATTTGGCAGATAATATGATGATAGGGAACTCATACAGCTCTCTGATTTTCATTGTCAGGGCAATCCCGTCCATTACCGGCATCATGACATCGATGATTGCAAGATCCACCGTATTGTTTTGTAATTGCTCCCAGGCAATGGCTCCATTCGCTGCTTTCAGGGTCTGATATCCCTGGCTTTTTAAATAAATTTCAATAGCATCCGCAATCGATGCCTCATCCTCGGCAATTAGTATGACAGAACTCATGATGACACTCCTTTTTTATAATTATACAACAGATATGTGCTATTTTCTTGTTTTTTCATAAAATGCAGACATATCAAAGGTATGCAGACAGAGTAATCCGGCAAGGCTGAATCCGATAAACAGTATCATGATATCCAGTATGTTCATAATCCGTCCTCCTGAAGCAAGTATATCGAAAAAGTATTAAGGAACGACGGCATCAATTCAAAAGATTTTCTAAAGAAGTCCGGGTATTTGCTTGTAAAAGGCATTCCAATGAAATACAATTAAGGAAGAAAGGGTGTTTGTATGAAACGAATCATTGAAAATATAAAATTTATGCAGGATGGCACCATGGTGTTTGGTGATCTGCATCTGGAAGATGGCTTTGTGGAACGAATTGATTATAAAACACCACATATGGTGAGTGATATAGCAATACCGGGGTTAGTGGATATTCATACCCATGGCTTTCACGGCTATTCCTGTGAAAATACAGATATCGGGAATCTGCATGCGCTGGCGCTGGAATATCCAAAACGCGGAATCACCTCATTTTGTCCGACGGTATCAGCAAGATCACTGGATGAATTTCGTACGATCATCGACGCATATCGGAAAGCCTTTCAGGGAGATTATCGGGGAGCACGCTACGAGGGCGTGCATCTGGAGGGTCCATATTTAAATCCGGATCGCCGTGGTTCCATGAAAAAAGAAAATCTTATGGAAATTCATCTGGGTGAGCTGGAGGATTTTTTATCAGAGTATCATGATAATATAAAAATCATGACAATAGCTCCGGATGTAAAAAATGCCATGGAAGCAATCTCGTTACTGCATCTGTATGGGGTTGAGATTTCACTGGGGCATACGAATGCAGATTTTACCCAGACCAATGAAGCGTTCGCATGTGGAGCTACACAGATTACACATCTGGGAAATACCATGCCGGAAATCACACATCACAAGCCCGGTATGATGGATGCCGTATTCTTATCCGACTGTCTGTGTGAAGTTATCATGGACGGCGTACACATGCAGAAGGAGATGCTGAAATGGGTGATTCGTCTGCTGGGCTGTAGCCGTGTGGTTGCGGTAAGTGACGGCACGCCTTTTTCTGGCTTTCATTATCCGGACGGCTATGAGCTGGAGGATGGAAGTGTTATACGAAACGGCGCTGTTTATAAAGAGGATGTACTGCTGGGCAGCAGCTGTGACCTGCTGGATATCTTTCAGTATCTGTACAAGCAGGAGGGCTATGATCTGTCCGACTGTATCCGTATGTGTTCCACCAACGCTGCAAGGATGCTGAAAACCTATGCCCATGAAATCGGATTGGGAAAAAATATCAATCTGGTGATTCTGGGACATGATATGCGTGTGAAAGAAGTTATTATCAACGGAAGAAGTGCGTTATGAATTTTATGGGAAGATGCTGTGAAGGCTTTGCAGAGCTTACGGGAAGTGTTTATGGGAATATAAAAGGGCTCATGGGGTTTTTATGAAACCTGTCATGAGTCTTTTATTGTGGATGGAATGCAAAGGCAGAAACCGGCAATGCGATACCTGAGCTATTATTTTTCCAGGCTTATGAAGCAGAAATAGAGATTCTATGAATCGTTAAGAGTAGAAGAAAGGCAGATAAGGAGAGTTAAGAAATCTAATGACGCTTATAAACTCGTTTTAAGAGGAGTTTGTATTGCTGGGAATACAGGAATCAGTTAATTCTCTTAAAACGCTCTAAAACGAATAAAAATGGGGATTTAAGAAAAATTAAGAAATGACCGGAGAGCAGAGATACAAAAAAGAAGGCATTTGCCTTCTTTTTTACACAAATTATTTGTTTACGCGGATAAATACAGGACCACTTCCGATATAAGCAGATGCTTCAACGGTCGTTCCGCCCTTCCATCCACCATGAACAGCCTGTCCGTTACCAACATATACAGCGATATGAGGAACTCCGGCACCGGCATCATCATAGTAAATTAAATCTCCCGGCTGTGGACTGCTTGTTACGCTACCCAGAGACATATACTCTGCCGGCCAGCCGTGGAAATAGATTCCCTGTGCTGCCAGTGCATTGGAAGCCAATGCTGTACAGTCCTGACCAACACCAAGCTGAGCCAGTGCTGCAGAAGCGATTCCGCCATCAGCAGTTCCCAGGTTCTTAGAAGAGCTTGCAGCTCTGCTACCGGAACCATTGCTTGCAGTATCTTCGCTGTCAGCTACATCTTCACTTGCGTTATCTGTAGTTTCCGCCTTTTCTTTTTTCTTGATTTTCTTTGCTACACCGTTTTTGTCAAACTTGTAACCAGCATATTCTGTCTTAGTTGCAGCCTGACCTTTTTTGTTGAAATAATACTTCTTACCGTCAATCGTCTTCCAACCCTTGGTCATGAAGCCGTAATCTGTGTAATAGTATTTCTCTCCGTCCTTCTTCACCCATCCGGTCGTAATCGTACCGTCATCGTTGAAGTTGTACTTTTTACCATCAATGGTTACAACGCCGGAAGCCAGAGAACCATCTTTTGTGAAGTAAACTTTCTTTCCGTTTACCTTGGTCCAACCGGTAACCAGTTTACCATCTTCGCCGAAGTTGTAAGTTTTGTTATCGATCTTCTGTACACCAGTAACAGCAACTCCAAATTCATTGTAGTATGTATCCTTTACTTCGTTCCATCCTGTCAGCAATACTCCAGATTTCTGGAATGTGTATTCATGACCATCGATGACCTGTTTTCCATTCACACGGTGACCTTCTGCATCAAAGTAGTAGGTAGAACCGTTGATTTCTTTCCAGGAACTTGTAATCGGATGACCCTCATTGTTCAGGTAGTAGCTGCCAGCCTCATCAAATACCCATGAGCTTGTTTTTACCTGGCCTTCCATTTTGTAGACTCTGTCCGTGCCACTTCCGTGCCATCCGTCAGAATTTTGTGCCGCATATACCGTAGTTACTGCTGTTCCAGCTGTAGCCAGACACAGGACTAAAGCAACTTTCTTTGTGTTTTTTTCGATAAAATTCATGTTATCACCTCGACATCAACGCCCTCATTGTAACAAAGCGTTTTTTTATTTGCAACCCCTATTTTTTGAAAACTTACGATTTTGTCACTTTTCCGTCCCATCACGATTCTCTTTAAAAGCTTTGTTTATAGGCTGAAACCCGATTTTAGAAAATTTTAAAAAAGTTATGAAATTTTTTTGTATTTCTTCCGTTTTTTATCCGAAATGCGTCAGAAACACAAAAAGGAGCCGTAGCCCCTTTTTTATTGTTTTTTGCTTTTTACGGTCTGCGGATTGCCGTGATACTCTGTCCGCTGTTGTTGCTCCAGAAGCTTACAGAGGATGTGATAACTCCTGTAGATGGATTCGTTGCATGAACCATCTGTCCGCCACCTACGTAAATGGATACGTGTGCACCACCGCTCCATACAATCAGATCGCCTGGCTGCATATTGCCGTAGGATACCGCTGAACCGACACTTGCCTGTCCGCCTGCTGTTCTCGGAATGCTGATGCCTGCCTGTGCATAGGCATAGGAGGTCAGACCGGAGCAGTCAAAGCCTGCAGGTGAGGATCCGCCCCAAACGTAAGGGGAGCCTACCATGGAAGCCGCAATGCCTGCCGCACTGGAGTTGCTTCCGGAACCTGCCGGATTCAGATTTGCACTTGAGGAGGAAGAGCTGCTTGAAGCCGCCGCGGAGCTGTTGCCAGCTGTGCGTGTGCTCTGTACATTCTCATTGCTTTCTGTTGTTTCTTCTTTTTTCTTCTCTTTGATTTTCTTCGCCACACCGTTCTTATCAAACTTGTAGCCTGCGTACTTCGTGCTGGTTGCTGCCTGTCCCTTGCGGTTGAAATAGTATTTCTTTCCGTCAATGGTCTTCCAGCCCTTTGTCATAAAGCCATACTTGTCGTAATAGTATTTTTCTCCGTCTTTTTTCACCCAGCCACTCTGTAAGGAACCGTCGCTGGAGAAGTTATAGGTTTTTCCGTCAATCTCTGTTTTTGCTGTTGCCAGAGAGCCGTCTTCTTTGAAGTACAGCTTCTTCCCATCTACCGTCTGCCATCCGCTGACAATGTTTCCGTCCTTATCGAACAGATACTGTTTTTCATCAATTGTCTGCAGACCGTTCAGCTTTTCGCCGAATTCGCTGTAGTAGGATGTTTTTGTCTGATTCCAGCCGGTCAGCAGTATGCCGGATTTCTGGAACTGATATTCATGACCGTCAATGACCTGTTTTCCGTTCACACGGTGTCCTTCGGAGTCGAAGTAGTAAACAGAACCGTTGATGGTCTTCCATTCGCTGATAATCGGATGCCCGTCTGCATCCAGGTAGAAGCTTCCGCTTTCGTCAAACAGCCATGAGCTGGTCTTGACAGCGCCTTCCTCTTTGTAAATGCGGTCCGCTCCGGTTCCATGCCATCCGTCCGCATTAGTGGCAGCATATACAGTTGTGACTGCAGTTCCAGCTGTTGCCAGGCACAGAATCAGCGCCACTTTTTTGGTATGTTTTTCAATAAAATTCATGTTGTCACCTCACAGTTTTGCATTCTAACAGAGAAAATTCCTTTTTGCAAACCCATTTTCTGTAAAAAGTGCAAAAAGAATGCGCACAGTGTAATGACACAACAGCAAATCCCCGCTTATTCATGGGCTTTTTTACTGTTCGGCAGGATATATAAAATTTTTTTGATTTTTTTTATAGCCTACTCTTTTTTGAACCAGTAGACAGAGCCTCCGGAATCTTCCGTACCAGTGATGGGATTCACTCGTTTTTCCTGAATGCCGTCACTAGGCTGATACCAGACACCCTTACGTTTTTTGTATAACCCGTTAAAGGTATCCTTGAAGATGTCCTTGCTGATGGTGTAATACTGCTTTTCCAGTTCGCGGTTATCATCGAAGCCGCTCCAGATGCCTACGGTATATTCCGGATTAAAGCCCATAACCAGTGAATCCCAGTCGCTGGTGCCTGATTTTGCCGCCACGGTGATATCCGGCTCATGCCCGTACATGCTTGGGAAGGTATAGGATTTATTGCGGATATCGAAGGTCGAGGTCATCATCTGATTCAGTATCAGTGTTTCATCCCGCTGGAGCAGCCGTTTCGGCTGAACCTCACGCTTGTATACAACATCATTCCCGCTGGTGATATGAGAAATGAGCGCAGGCTTAACATACAGACCCTCGGAAGCAAAGGTATTGTAAATACGGCTCAGCTCCAGCAGCGACATATTCACGGTACCGAGCGCCTCACTTGGATTCGGAGAGGATTGACGGATGTTGAAATCAAGCAGTGCGTTGTGCAGTGTATCCACACCGAGAAAAAGCTGTGTTTTTACGGCGTAGATATTGTCACTCAGGGAAATGGCATTGATCATGGAAATTTTTCCGTTCGCATAGACATTGCCGTAATTGGTCGGCGCATACTCCTCATCATCGGATACGCGGAAGGTTGTCTTCTGTGAGGTGAATTGCGTGGATGGGGTAAAGCCCTGCTGGAGGGCGCAGTAATACAGCAGCGGCTTGATGGTACTGGCGACCTGTCGGGAGGAATAGATGGCGCGATTGTATTGTGAAATCGTATAATCCTTTCCTCCAACCATAGCCATTACGTTTCCGGTGAAGGGCTGTGTGATAATGCCGGCTACCTCCAGCTCACTGCTTAAATCCACATGCTTCGTGACAGCATTGCTCAGCTGCATTTGTACCTTTGGGTCATAATAGGTGTGTACATGAATTTCCCGGTTCAAATCGATATTCAGCTTGCTGAGCTCCTGAATAACCGCATCGATGTAGTATTCATCAATACCGTAGGTACTGATGTTTACATTGGTGGAAAGCTTCAGCTTTTCCTTTTTGGCTGCCTCATACTGCTTTGATGTAATGACACCGTTATTCTTCAATACCTCCAGAATCAAATGCTCCCGCTTGATTGCATTGTCCTTGTGCAGAAACGGGGAATAAATACTGGGACCGTTTGGTATTCCTATCAGCATGGCAGTTTCCGCTATGCTGAGCTGATTCAGCTTTTTATCAAAGAAATACTCTGCAGCAGCATTCACACCATACACACCGTGTCCGAAATAGACCGTGTTCAGATAGCCCTCCAGAATGTCCTTTTTGCTGTACTGCATTTCCAGACGGGCTGCATAAAAAAATTCCTGCACCTTCCTCGATAAGGTCTGTTCATTTGTCAGAAACAGATTTTTTGCATATTGCTGTGTGATCGTGGAGCCGCCCTGTCGGATATCCCCATGAATGAGATTCGTACCCAGCGCCTTTGTAATGCGCACAGGATCAAAGCCGGCATGGTAGTAGAAACGTTTGTCCTCTACACTCACAAACGCATCCTGAACAAATTCGGGAATATCATCAATGGACGTCCACTGCATATTTTTTTTGAAATTGGATTCGTATATGATATCGCCGTTCACATCATAGATTGTAATGTTCTTTCTCTGTTCATCCAGCGGTAGTCGATTGAACAGGGCGTAGGCATAGACACATACAATCTGTGTGAGCAGTGCGAAGATCATTCCAAACACCAGCTTGCGGATTCTTTTCATAGCAACACCTCGTATGCTATTAGTGTGAGCTTTTATGCGTGCTTTAAACACAAAATATGAAAGTGGTATACACCATCCGCAAATATTCTATAATTATAATATACTATGATTGATATAATAACTCGTTGATGGAAGGTTAGCTGAGATGAAGATAAATTTTTCCTGTACGAAATAAAATTGCCAACTCCTGCTGAACAGAAAATCATATTTTAAATAGAGTCTATTTTATATTATAAAACTATAATATATCAATTATACTATAACTAATGCAGAAATCGTTAGGGGGAATGATAAAGAACTTTAGGAGACTGTTTTTGTGAATTCACACCCTATATATTATAAGGAAGAGTTTTGTCACTGCCCTATATAATATAAGGAAGAGTTTTTTTGAAAAATGAATCATCAGAACCAGAGTGACTATATAATATAAGGAAGAGTTTTTTTCTGAATTTATATGATTGGAAGTAAAAGGATAGAGAATTGTCGGAATGGTTTATAGTATTGTATAAAAGATAATCCCTTGTACGCAATCTGATTCTCAAAGTGGAATATGCTTATATATTCTAAAAGTATAATATTGTTTTGCATTGATTACTATTATTCCACTATTATAATAATATGCGCGATTTGATAAAAATGTTCTGTATGCATATTTTGTGCGTAAAGTGGCAGTTAAAATTTTAAAGAGAAAAAGTGAAAAAAAGGTTGCACGATATTCAATTTCTGCTATAATGCTCATGATAAGTGGTGACAGCATGAAAAAGCATATCGTAGTAAAACAGAAACATCTTTACACAGAAGAGCGAAACCTCATGTTTGAAGGACAGGCTTTTTTTTCGGATTCAAACGGCTGTCTTCGGCTTTCCTACACGGAACGCGGCAGCAATACTGCGGTCAGCGTTGAAGCTGAGAACGAGGGGCTTCGCATTCAACGGGACGGAGAACTCATGACACGGCTGACGTTTCAGCATAAAAAGCAGACGACAGGTTCTGTTCTGTCAGAATTTGGAACGATCGATATCGGAGTTTTTACGCATAAATATATAAAAAGAGAAAATATTATAGCCATTGAATATGATATTCTAAGCGGTGACGAGGTCACGGACGGATATCGTATCCTTTGGATTTTAAAGGAGGATAAGGTGTGAATCAGATTGAGAACAACTTAAAGCAGGCATTGCACAATGCCGTGCAGAAAGCATTTGATACAGAGCTTGATACAGCGAGCATTGTAATTGAAATACCAAAGGACAAAAGTCATGGTGATTACTCTACGAATGTGGCAATGCAATTGACCCGGGTATTAAAAAATAATCCGCGTAAAATCGCAGAGGCTGTTGTAGAGGCACTGGATAAAGCGGCGGCAGATATCGAAAGCTGTGAAATTGCAGGACCCGGCTTTATCAACTTCACGATCAAGAACACATCCCTTGCACAGATCATAACGAGGGTTCTGCAGGAGCAGGACAACTACGGAAACAGCAACGATGGACAAGGTCTGAAGGTGAATGTGGAATATGTATCTGCGAATCCGACAGGTGATTTGCATCTGGGTCATGCAAGAGGTGCAGCGTGGGGTGACAGCATCACCCGTTTGATGAAAGCAAGCGGATATGATGTGTGCCGTGAATATTATGTTAATGATGCCGGAAATCAGATTGTAAATCTAGGCAAGAGTCTGCAGGCGAGATACCGTGAGCATCTGGGTCTGGATTTTGATCTGCCGGAGGATGGCTATCACGGGGAAGATGTTAAAAACATCGCAATTGCGATTGCGGGAGAATATAAGGATGCCTATGTCGAATACAGCGATGCCAACCTGAAATTCTTTAAGGAAAAGGGGATTGCATTCGAGCTTGATAAAATACGGCGTGATCTGGATAACTTCCGGGTGCACTTCGATGTATGGAGCAGTGAACAAAGCATTCGTGATGAAGGAAAGGTCGAAAAGGCACTGGAGGTATTGCATGAAAAGGGTCTTACGTATGAAGAAGACGGTGCCCTCTGGTTTGCGACAACACGTTTCGGGGACGATAAGGACCGTGTTCTTAGAAAAAAGGATGGCTCCTACACATATCTGGTACCTGATATAGCATATCATAAGGATAAGTTGGATCGTGGCTATGATCTGCTCGTGGATTTGCTTGGTGCCGATCATCACGGATACATTCCACGTCTGAAAGCGAGCATTGAAGCATTGGGAAATAACCCGGACAAGCTGCAGGTGGATATCATCCAGATGGTACGCCTTGTTGAAAACGGTGAAGAGGTCAAGATGAGCAAGCGTCTTGGAAACGCGGTAACCATTCGTGAACTCTGTGAAGAGGTCGGTGTGGATGCCGTACGCTATTTCTTTGTCCAGCGTGCCGTGGATACACACCTGGATTTTGATCTGGGGCTTGCCAGAAAACAGAGCAATGACAACCCTGTATACTATGCGCAGTATGCACACGCCCGTATCTGTTCGATTTTGCGACAGGCTTCCGAAATTGCGGAGGCGCAGTCCTTTGAGCTGCTGACGCATGAAAAGGAAATCGCACTGATGAAGTATATCAATGAATTTACGAATGTAGTAAGCGATGCTGCACGTTCCCGTGCACCGCATAAGGTATGCAATTATATTCAGAAGCTGGCACAGCATTTCCACAGCTTCTATAATGTATGCAAGGTAATAGATCCTCAGCAGCCGGAACTTTCTTCCCAGCGACTGGCACTGCTGAAAGCCACAAAGATCACATTGAAGAATGCCTTATATCTAATCGGCGTTGACGCCATTGAAAAAATGTAGGAGGAGCATGAAGTTATTATGAAAAAGTCTATGGTCGATGTAGCATATGATTTGATGTCTACGAAGAAGAAAGCTATTGTATTCCTGAAGCTGTGGGAAGAAGTCTGCCAGGTTATGGCATTTACGAAGCAGCAGGAGGAAGACAATATCGCACAGTTTTACAGTGATCTGTCGCTGGATGACCGATTTGTAAATGTCGGAGAAAACAAATGGGACCTCAGAGAACGCCACACCTATCATGAAGTTGTTGTGGATACGGAAGAAATCCTTATCGATGAGGAGGCTGACGATGACTACGAGGAAGACGATGCTGCAAAAGCAGGGGATGAAGAATTCTAAAAAGGATGCATCCCCTTTTTCATGCCTCTAAGCCGTTATCCGCATGTACTATGGAAGCATAGCAGCATACTGCTTTTGGAAAATCAGGGAAGGAAGGCCGTCAACCTACGGATGCCTGCTATGGCTGCCGTGATATAAAAGGTTTTCCGTAAGCAAACTTGAAATATGCCCTTTTTTGAAAATATGTGTCCAAAAGCTTTTCAAAAGGGGAAAAATGCAGTAGAATAATAGTGTTAAGAGACTAAAGGAGGAATTTGATTATGGCATTAGTATCCGCAACAGAAATGCTGAATAAAGCACACGAAGGTCATTACGCAGTTGGTGCTTTCAACATTAACAACCTTGAATGGACAAAGATGATTTTACTGGCAGCTGAAGAAGCTAAATCTCCGGTTATGTTAGGAGTATCTGAAGGTGCTGCTAAATACATGTGTGGATTTAAGACTGTAGTAGCTATGGTTAAAGAAGTTCACGACAGCCTGGGAATCACTGTACCGGTTGCTCTGCATCTGGATCACGGAAGCTACGAAGGTGCAAAAGCCTGTATCGAAGCTGGATTCACATCTGTAATGTTCGACGGTTCACACTATGCATTCGAAGAAAACCTGGCAAAATCCAAGGAAATGATCGAACTGGCTCATTCTAAAGGATTATCCATCGAATGTGAAGTTGGTGGAATCGGTGGTGAAGAAGATGGTGTTGCTTCCATGGGTGAGCTTGCTGATCCTCAGGAATGTAAGACAATCGCTGAGCTGGGAGTAGACTTCCTGGCTGCCGGAATCGGTAATATCCACGGAAAATACCCTGCTGACTGGGCTGGTCTGAACTTTGAACGTCTGGGAGAAATTCAGGATGTAACAAACGGAAAACCACTGGTACTGCATGGTGGATCAGGAATTCCTGCTGATCAGATTGCTAAGGCTATCTCTTTAGGTGTTTCCAAGATCAACGTTAACACTGAGCTGCAGCTGGTATTCGCAGATGCTACTCGTAAATATGTTGAAGCTGGAAAAGACTTGGAAGGTAAGGGCTACGATCCTCGTAAACTGCTGAAGCCAGGATGCGATGCAATCAAAGATAAAGTTACATCTATGATGAAAGAATTCGGTTCTTACGGTAAAGCTGAATAATCAAACAAAATGAAACGGCAGATATCTGCCGTTTTTCAAAACTGAGGCTGATGGGCGGTAAAAGCTGTCATTTCGGCAAGGTATATGGGGTATGCTGCAAAAAAGCATGCTCCTTTTTTTTCTCTGCTACGTTTGATTTTCCCGGGAAATAGCGATTTCTTTTCAAACTATATAAGGATAGAATCTATAATTGTACAGATTGTGTCAAAAGATGTGAAAAGATTTGGATTTGATTTTGAAAGCTATGCTTGTTATTTTATAAATAGAAACATTCGATTCTGATATCGTAGGAGTGATGGTATGAATAAAATTATGCTTCTCGTCTTACTGACGATTATTATGATAGCGGTAGCCGTTCCCTTTGTTATTCGCAGCCTTTTATGGAACAGAGTATTGAAACTGCCTCATAACGGGCAGTACGATAAGGTTCTCATCATGCTGAACAGCAAAGCGTTTCAGCTGTTTTTTAAGGAGTATGACCGTAACTGGAACACGCTGCGTGTTTATCTGGCACAGGGAAATAACCGTAAAATTGAAGAACAGACCAAAAAGCTGCTTGACAGCCGACTTACAAATGCGCAGGCATATCAGATAGCCAGTCAAACCTATTTTTATTTCCTTGACCGGGAAAACCGAGATGTATGTGAACGGCTGCTCTCCTATATTGAAAAAAGCGCAGGGGAGGAAGAACTTTTATATGATCGAATGCTGTTTCGCATCATGATTGAAAAAAAGAGTGAAGATATCGCAGAAATGGAAGCACTCCTTGAGAAAAAGGAAGCAGAAAAAATAAAAAAAGATCAAAAGCAGGATCAGCAGGTACAGATGGGTATTCTACAATATCTGCTTGGACTGCAGTATTCCTACCAGAAAAACCGCCGACAGATGGAGCTGTATCTGAACAAAGCCAGAGTGAATCTGAAGGGTACGCCATACCATAAAAAAGTCAAACAGCTATTGAATAAAGCATGATTTCGTTTAAGACGCGGGAGGAATTGCATGAATATTATGTTGAATCTTGACAAGCGCTGTCAGGAAATCTTAAAAAGGCTAATGTATGCCGGAGGATATCTGAAAATACAGGATCTTGCAGATGAAATGCAGATATCAAGACGCAGTGTGTATTATGATATCACTAAAATCAATGAATGGCTGGAGGATCAGGAAATCGATCCGCTTGTTCAGGAACGCGGCAAGGGTATTTTTGTCAGCAGTGAGCAGTCCAGAAGGATACAGGAGGCAATGAGTGATCAGGGGAGTGATAACTATCATGTCTTTACCCCGGATGAGCGAAATCGGATTGAGATATGTGCAATCATTATCCGTTCCCATCCGCTGTATATAGAGAATTTCATGGAGGTATGTCAGGTCAGCAGAAATACGGTGATCAATGATCTGAAAAATGTCATACGATTCCTTGAAAATTACAATCTGGAGCTGACCTACGATATCAAAAGCGGCTATCGTATTGCTGGAGACACGATTAAGAAGCGTGCAATTTTCTTTATGCTGTTTCCATCCTTATGGGAGTATTATGACCGGCAGGTTGTCCTTGTGGAAAATGAGCAGTATATCCGTGAAATTCTGGTAAAGCTGAAGAAAATTGAAAGTGAGCTGCATGCGGAATATGTCAGCGGAGTACTGCCGACACTTGCTGTTTTCATGTCTGCTATTGACAAGCGCAGTGATCAGCTGACGTTCTCGGATATGGATGAGGAGGAGATTGTAGAAACAAAGGAATATCAGCTTGTTTCACAGTATTTTCCGGATTTGGAAAATGGTGAGAAAATTTATGTAACTCTGCATCTGCTGGGGTCGAGACTGCAGACGATTCCTGTCAATGTCATGAAGGAGCAGGATGAAACCTACGAGATTTCCAAAAACCTTGTTCATGAATTTGAACGCCTGACCTGTATATTCTTTGATCAGGAGGAGGAGCTGGTGGATGCGATCAATGCGCATCTGAAAACATCCCTGTATCGCTATCGATACGGTATTCAGCTGGGAAATCCGATGCTGAACAGCATCAAGACGGAGTATGAGGAGCTTTACGAAATTACAAAAAAATCCTGTGAATATCTGGAAAAAAAGCTGGGCTGTCTGATATCCGATGCAGAGGTAGCCTACATTACACTGCATTTTGGTGCATTTCTGACGACCAATCAGACACAGAAGCGCAATCTGCGTATCCTGATCATCTGTCCAAACGGAATCGGAACAGGAAATATGCTGCGTAATGAGGTGGCTTCACTTGTGCCGCAGGCAACTGAAATCGTGAACCTTCCGTTGAGTCAGTACGAGGAAAATCATGATTTTGATGTTGTGATATCCACCGTCGTCCTTCCGAAGGAAAAGAAGCTGATTGTCGTACATCCGATTCTGACAGATCAGGACAGGGTTACCATACTGCGTAACTGCATGTATACCGAACCGCAGGCCAATCTGCAGATACAGGAGATTGTGCGACTGGCAACCAGTTATATTCCATCCTCCAAGCTGGATGAGTTTGAAAAAGATTTGCAGGATTACTATTCCAGCATACAGATTCGTACGGTGCCCCACCGAAATTTCGGTCAGAATCTCGTATATTATCTCAAGCCCTCCCATATTCAGATTTGCCGGGAGGATTGTGACTGGGAAGAGGCTCTGCGTCTGTCCTGCCGTCCGCTTCTGATGGAGGACTCCATTAAACAGGAGTATGTGGAGGCAATCGTGGAGGATCAGAGAAACCGCGGTCTGATGATGTTTCTAGCAGACGGACTCGTGCTTGCGCATGCAGCGATTGAAAAGGGTGTGAAGCAGCTTGATGTGGCCTTATGCACGTTTAAGCATCCGGTTACCTTTCTGAATGGAAAGCAGGCACGCATCATCATCGTATTATGTGCGGAGGATCAGACCAAGCATATCCGCATCCTGAATGATGTTCTGAATATATTTTCAAAAAAGAAGAGTATTGAGCAGCTGGCAGCATTGGAAAGCAGTGAGGATATTCAGAGCTATATTCGCGCGCATACACAGGAAAATGAAGGTTAATTTGCACTTAAGCGATTACAAATTGCACAATATCTAACATTTTGCACAAAAACGGGAAAACAATTGGTCTTGTATTTCCAACCGAAAAAAAAGATAATGAAAACGTAAAGAGGTAAGGTTATGACATCTATGGAAAAACTGTTACAGGAAAAAAACTGTTACCTGAGAGATCGGGTGCAGGACTGGAAAGAAGCTGTTCACATTGCATGTGAACCATTGATCGAGCAGAATTACTGCACAACGGCATATGAAGCTGCCATTTACGAAATCACAGAAAGGCTTGGTCCATACTATGTACTCTGTGAGAACCTGGCCCTGATTCACGCCAGCAACCAATCCGGTGTCAATGACACACAGATGGCTGTGACCGTGCTCAAGGAGCCGGTGAAATTCAAGCCGGACGGATATGATGTCCGTGTACTGGTAACACTGGTTGCCAAAGACAGTGAATCCCACATGGAAGGGATTCAGGCTGTATCCAACATCTTCTCCGATGAGAAGAAGGTTCAGGAAATTCTGGACGCAACATGCCCGAAGGAAATATTCGACCTGTTTGTTTCCAACGCATGTGAAAAATAGCGTTAACCATTTGAAAGGGAGGATTTACACATATGTTAGAATTTATTATCAACATACTGTCCACACCTGCAATTCTTGTAGGTCTGATGTCTTTGCTGGGTCTTGCGCTTCAGCGTAAGCCAATCGAAGATATTGTCAAGGGAACCGTTAAAACAATCGTCGGCTTCCTCGTATTATCTGCCGGAGCTTCGTTCCTGCAGTCCGGATCATTGAATGCGTTCGGTGATTTGTTCAATTATGCATTTAGTATGCAGGGGGTTGTTCCAAACAATGAAGCAATTGTTTCTCTGGCTCTGAAGGACTTCGCTACAGATACTGCTTATATCATGTGTCTGGGTATGGTCTTCAATATCATTATGGCTCGTTTCTCAAGAATGCACTACATTTTCTTAACAGGTCATCATACTCTTTACATGGCATGTATGCTTGCCGTTATTCTGAATGTCGGTGGTCTTACCAGCTGGCAGCTGTGGCTGGGCGGCGGACTTCTGCTTGGCTTCATCATGGCATTCTCTCCTGCGTTCTGTCAGCCGACAATGCGCAAGATTACCAAAATGGATGAGCTTGGCTTCGGTCACTTCGGTGGTGCCGGATACTGGTTTGCTGCACAGTGTGGGAAGCTGTTCAAGGGCAAAGGAAAATCAACAGAGGAAGTTAACTTCCCTCAGCGTCTGACCTTCCTGCGTGATACAACCGTAGCAATCGGTCTTACCATGGTGATCTTCTTCCTGATCGTTACAACCGTAGCGGTAAGCAAGGGTATCCTGAGTGCAGATGCTGCAGCTATTCTTGAAAAATATCCAAACCTTGCTGGTCTGCTGAACGTTGGGGCTGAAACAAAGACTCACTGGGCTGTATGGGCAATTACAAGCGGTCTGAACTTCGCTGGTGGTGTTTACATCATCCTGAGCGGTGTTCGTCTGATTGTCGGGGAAATCGTTCCTGCATTCCGTGGTATTGCTGAGAAGCTGGTTCCAGGTGCTGTACCTGCAATCGACTGTCCAGTCGTATTCCCTTATGCTCCAAATGCTGTACTGATCGGATTCCTGGTATCCTTCCTTGGAGGTATCGTGGGACTGTTCATTCTTGGATTCATCGATACAAACCTTATGAGTGTTGCACTGATTCTGCCTGGTGTTATTCCTCACTTCTTCTGTGGAGCAACAGCTGGTGTATTCGGTAACGCTGAGGGTGGATTAAAAGGCTGTGTATTCGGAAGCTTCATGCACGGATTACTGATTACCTTCCTGCCTGCTATCTGTATGCCGGTTATGGGTTCCCTGAACTTCGCTAACTGTACATTCTCTGATGCAGACTTCTCCTGGATGGGAATCGTCTTCGGAAATATCGCTCAGGTTGTTCAGGGCGTAGGTCTGTTAGGTGTCTGTGCAGTTGTATTCCTGATTCCTATCGTGTACAATTATGTTGCACCTAAGAAAGCAAAAAAAGCTGAATAAGCTTTGGAAAGAAGGAAAATAAGTTATGGAAATCAGAAGCATTATGTGTTGCTGCGGACAGGGACTTGGAAGCAGCATGATCGTCAGCATGAACGTCGAAAAAGCTCTGAAGAAGCTGGGCGTATCCGGTGTAAAGGTTGAGCATACGGCAATCGGTGAAGTAACAGAAGGAAGTGCTGACCTGTTTGTCATCGGAGCAGACCTTGCACCTCAGATGACGAGCTACAAAAACAAGATCATCTTAAATCAGCTTATGGATATGAATGAAATCGAAACCAAGCTGAAAGAAGTATTCGGTCTTTAAAAAAACGGAAAAAGAAGGCTGTTTCTTCCATCCTTCTTTTTCTTTACAAATTTTTGATAAAAAACAGCAGAAATAAGCGTGAAAACTGGAGCATCGCTAATTGTACAGCGAACGTAAAAAGAGCTGTACCATACATTGCCTGAAGGCTTGCACGCTATCTGAAAAGGAGGTAATAGCATTGGAAACATCACAACTGAAGGAATTGCAGGTATTTGCTGCACAACTGCGAATGGATATACTGGAAATGCTGGAACACAGAGGATACGGACATTTGGGAGGTTCTCTATCCATCGTTGAACTGATGAGTGTTCTGTATGGTAAACAGCTGCATGTGGATCCGAAAAACCCGAAGATGGAGGATCGCGATATGGTCGTTTTATCAAAGGGTCATGCGGGACCTGCCTGGTACTGTGCGCTGGCAGAGAAGGGCTTTTTCGACAAGGAATGGCTGATGACACTGAATGATGGTGGTACAAGACTTCCAAGTCATCCCGACCGTACAAAAACTCCGGGTGTTGACATGACAACCGGATCTCTGGGACAGGGTACAAGTGCTGCTGCAGGTATTGCGACGGGGCTGCGTATGAAAGGATCAAGTCGTTATGTCTACATGATTGTGGGAGATGGCGAGTTGAATGAAGGGCAGTGCTGGGAAGCCTTCCAGTATGTTGCTCATTATAAGCTGAATAACTGTATCGTGATTATTGACGATAACAAGCGGCAGCTTGACGGGTATACGAAGGATGTCATGAATCCTTTCAGTATTCCTGATAAGATGAAGGCATTCGGCTTTGATGTTCAGGTCGTAAAGGGAAATGACATTGAAGCGATTGATGCGGCAATTGAACAGGCCAAAGCGGTAAAGGATCAGGCAGTATGTATCGTTCTGGATACGATCAAAGGACAGGGTGTACCGTACTTTGAAGAAATGGTATCCAATCATTCTGTCAAATTCAACAGTGATGAAGTTATCAATGAAACACATAAGGCGATTGCAGATTTAAAGCAATTTATTGAAAAGGAGGGACAGTAGAATGTTTACTCTCAGCAAAGACCGCAGTAAAAAAGGGAAAGAGCTGCGTATGGTTGTCGTGGAAACACTGCAGGATATGATGAAGAGCGATGCTCAGGTTGTGGCAATGGAAGCTGATCTTGGCGGTGCAAGCGGCTTTACCAAGATTCAGAAAAGCAATCCGGACCGGTTCATTCAGTGCGGTATTTCAGAAGCAAACATGACAGGTGTTGCGGCAGGGCTGTCTGTGACAGGCTTCAAACCGTATTTACATACGTTTGGACCCTTTGCTTCCAGAAGAATCTACGATCAGATTTTCCTGTCTGGTGCATATGCCGGTAATACAATGAACATATACGGTTCGGATCCCGGATTTACGGCAGGGCCAAACGGGGGAACACATACTACATGGGAGGATGTCGCTCTGATGCGCGCAATTCCGCATGCTGTGGTATGCGATGCAGCCGATGAGGTACAGCTGGACTGGATCATAAGAGAATTCGCAAGGATGGAGGGTGTGCATTATATCCGTGCAAATCGTAAGGATGTACGCAATGTATACGAAAAAGGCTCCACCTTTGAAATGGGAAAAGGAAATATTGTAAGAGAAGGAAGCGATGTTTTGATTATATCTGCCGGACAGCTGGTGAGCGATGCACTGGATTGTGCGGAAGTATTGTCAAAACAAGGAATTTCCGTGGAAGTCATCGATATGTTCTGCATCAAGCCGCTGGATGAGGAGCTGATCATTCGTGAGGCAGCAGGGAAAAAGGCTGTTGTAACATTTGAAAATCACTCGATTATCGGTGGTCTGGGAAGTGCTGTCGCAGAGGTTCTTGCGGAGAACAATATCTCTGTGAAGTTCAAACGACATGGTGTTAAAGAACGCTTCGGCGCAGTAGGTACTCCGGAATTCTTGCAGAAGGAATTCCGATTAACTGCAGAGGATTTGCTTCAGACAGTGGAAAACACATTGAAATAATACAAAGAGGGATCAGTCTGAATCTGATTCCTTTTTGTATGCATATCCGTCTTCGACAACATGTATTATATCAGTGAATCAACACATAAAATGCTATGCAATAGATATACCGGAAATTCCAGAAACTATGAGGCTTCTGCGTCTGTCCTTCTTCATTCTCATACATGGTTCTGCGATTTTTATGTGTTCTTTATCACATGAACGAAGTAAAAACTTAAAAAAGAGAAGATGTTATATCATGTTATCTTTATTTTTATAACATGTTGTGTTATATTTTAAGGGGAACTACATTCAGGAAAGGGGATGAAACAATGCAGAAAAAAGAAGGTGCTCCGCTGTATCTGCAGATTTACAAGGAGTTGCAGAAACGAATAGAAAATGGAGTATATAAAGAAAATGAGCTTCTGCCATCAGAAGCATCCTTACAAGCGGAATTCAATGTCAGCCGTATAACGATTAGACGTTCACTTCAGGATTTGGAGCTTGCCGGATTTATAAAAGTGCAAAAGGGGAAAGGTGCTATGGTGCTGGCGAATAGAAAATATACCGATTTGGTCGGTGTCAGCAGTTTCTCACAGGATGCTATGAAGTCCGGGGAACGGCCTTCTTCTATTATCTTGGAATTTGAAGAATTGAAAGCTTCCGGTATCGTATGTGATTACTTACAGCTTCAGGAGGGCGCTGATATTTACCGCCTGAAACGTCTGCGCTTGAAAAATGGAAGAATCATCGGGATGAATGAACAGTTTATATCGAGGCAAACCGGTTTTGAACTACACGCAGATGTATTGAATGAAAAAACATCAATCTATGCCTTATATGAAGAACAGGGTCTCCATATAGAGCGTGCAGTAGAATCCATAGAGGCGGTAATGCCATCTACGGCATTGCGGAAAGAGCTTTATATGAATGAAGGAGAGCCGTTATTTAGGAGAGAGCGAATCACTTATGATTACAAGAACAGGCCGCTGGAATTATCGATAAATTCCTATAAAGCGGATGAATACAAATATATCATTACATTGAAAAAGGATGAGCTATAAGCAGCTTATTGATCTGTTGCAGTAGGCTTTCACTCTGTGGCTTCACGAGTCTGTCTGCATGCTTATGATATCCCGTTGAGGAAAATGAATATGTCATATTTTTGATGAAAGCAGTGAACGGTTGTTTGCTGCTCTTTTTGATTTACAGCAAAGTAATGCATACCGTATTGCTTCATAAGTAAATAGAATGAAAAAGGGCATATAATCCAGTCCGCCATTACTTTTTTGTTTCGATGATATAACAAGTGAACAGCTATTATACCGCATGTTTTTATGTAAAAGGCTTACATAGATAACAAAATTTGTAATTCATACAGTTAATATTGACAAACATGATATAATAAGTTATTATATGGCTATAACATGTTATATCATGATTAGAACAGGAGGGAGACGACTTGAAGTATTATGATATTCACTCCCATTTAGGGAAGACAAGCTCCGGAGATGAAAACACACCCAGCGAGCTGGTAACAGATTTGAAGAGGTATGGTATTGAAAAGGTCGGTATCAGCTGTCTTTCAGGGATATCTACAAGAGAGCAGAATGATTTGATTTACCGTGCAATGCAGGAATATCCAGAGGTCATTGAGGGCTATGCGTTTATCAATCCAAAGGATGCAGCTGCAGAAAATGAAATAGACCTATGCCTTGGGACATATGGCATGAGTGCAGTGAAGTTTCATTCCTGGAAGCATGGCTATTATCCGGATAATTCCGGATCCCTCGATCGCCTGCTGGACAAAATCGATTCCTATGGTGTGCATGTGCAAACCCATGTCGGTACTGCACCAATCAGCAATCCCAATGTCTGGGCAGAATATGCCAAAAAGCATCCGCATGTCCGTTTTGTATTCACTCACATCGGGTATTATGAATTCGGGATGTCCACGATAGAAGCGGTTAAGGATTTACCGAATGTCTGGGTGGAAACCTCCGGACAAATGGATGTAGAGGTATTAAAAAAAGCGATAGCTGTGCTGGGATCGAAACGTGTCTGCTTTGGTACGGACTGGCCCTATAAGCCGGTAAATATGGAGATCAGCAAATTTTATGAGTTGGAATTAACAGAAGAGCAGCGCGCTGATATTTTTTATCGGAATGCTGAAAAATTATGGAAGCGAGTAAGGGAGGAACAGATATGAACATAACTACGTTTCGAATTGATGATCGACTGATTCACGGACAGGTGGTAACCGCCTGGATAGCACATAGTGATGCAAAGCAGATTTTGGTTGCGGATGATGCGGCTGCGAAGGATACCCTGCAGCAGTCCCTCCTCAAAATGGCAACACCGAAAAAGGTTGATTTAAAAATTATGAGTCTTGAGGATGCAAAGCAGCTGATTCAAAACGACGAGAGTGATACAAAAACACTGCTGCTTGTACGCGGTCCGAAGCAGGCGTTGTATTTGATTGACAGCTGCAGCGATGTAAAAAGTATAAATGTCGGAAATATCAATATGAAAAAGGGGAAAAGAAAAATTCTGGGGAACTGCTGGCTGAATGATGAGGAAGAAAAGGATATTCGTCTTCTTGCAGAAAAGGTGGAGGTTGAAGTACGCGCTGTACCAAATGAGCATAAACAGATTCTGGTAAATCTGCTTTAATTTAGAAAGGAAGGGAATTTTATGAGTTTATTTTTACAGGCATTTCTTGTCGCGCTGGCTGTGACAATTGCATTTATTGATGCACATACAACACAGACACACATCTTCCGCCCAATATTTATTGGGCCACTGGTTGGTGCTATCATGGGGGATTTCAATACCGGATTGCAGGTAGGTGTAACCGTTGAGCTTATGTTTCTTGCTGTTATCTTTGTTGGAACAGCAGTGCCCCCCAATCCCACGATTTCAACAGCAATCGCAACTGCTGTAGCCATTTTGGGTGGCGGAGGGACAGATCTGGCAGTAGCAACTGCACTTCCTGTATCCTTCATAGGTCAGATTGCGGAGACGGTGCAAAATTCCGTAATCAATGTATGGTTTATGCATAGAGCGGAGCATGCGATTGAAAAACTGGATACAAGAGGGCTGGTTATGAACAATATCGTCTTTACAATGGCGATGAATGCCCTTCTCTATGGAGTACCAACCTTTCTTGCTGTATATTTTGGTGCCGATTTTGTAGCAGATATCATTAAAGCGATTCCGGATAAGATTATAACCGGATTATCTGTAGGAGGAAATATGGTAGGTGCTGTCGGTTTTGCTTTACTGCTCAGCTCTATCAAAAATCATACCATGTGGCCGTTCCTGTTTCTCGGATTTTTCTTTGCGGCCTATCTGCAGATCAATATGGTAGGTATTGCACTGCTGGCTGTTGTTTTTGCGGCACTGTATTACTATTTCAAACTTGCAGATGAGGGAAAGGAGTAGGCAAATGGAAGCAAAGAAACTAACAAAAAAAGATTTATGGAAGGTATTCCGCGGTCAGCTTACAATCCGTGGAGCAAATAACTATGAGCGCCAGCAAAATGCCGGCTTTACTCAGGCTATGATGCCGGTCATTGAAAAGGTCTATGACAATGATGAGGATAAGCGGGAGGCTTATGAACGGCATATGGAATATTTTCTGACAAATGATATCACAAGTGCAATTCCTGTCGGAATTGCTGCGGCAATGGAAGAAATGCACGCGAATGATCCGGATATGGACCCCAATGCAATCAATGCGGTAAAAACTGCCCTTATGGGACCTCTTGCAGGCCTTGGGGATTCCTTGCTGAATGGTACAGCAAGACCTATTCTGGCAAGTCTTGCCATTTCTCTTGTACATGCCAATCTGGGATGGGTAGGACCTATATTCTTTGTTATCGGTATGAGTATCGTTTCCCTGGGCATCCGCTATCTGGGAGTATTTCAGGGATATAAGCAGGGAATCAAGCTTGTTGAAAAAATTAACTCCAGTGGTCTGATTTCCAAAATTACAGATATTGCCGCAATCGCTGCCTATACGATTGTCGGAGGCTTCATACCGGCTCTGGTTGTTATGAACATTCCGATTGAAATAAAGTCCGGTGAGACAGTTATCAATATTCAGAAGACATTGGATGGTCTGATGCCGGGGGTTCTGGGTCTGGCCTATACCTTCCTGATGTATTATCTGGTAACAAAGAAAAAAAACTCGGCAGTTAAACTGATTTTCTTCACAATGGTGTTTGCTATACTTGCAGTTTATGCAGGCATTCTTGGTTAAGGAGGTGCTCTGATGATAGATATTCATTCGCATTTAAAAACAGACAGTGGAGAAGGCAGTGTGCAAAAGCTCTTGCAGGATATGGACCGTTTCCATATCAATCGGCGTGTTATTTCAGATATGCGCTATGATGATGTGCAAGACGGAAACCAGAAAATTGCTGAGCTGGTAAAGGAATACCCTGAGCGTTTGATCGGATGTGCAGTGCTGAATCCTGCACTATCTACGATTCTCGAGGATACAAGACATGCCTGCTCGCTGAAAGAAATCCGTATGATAGAATTCGATTCATATCGTCATGGCTATGCTCCCGATGATTGTCCTGTTCTGGATGATGTGTTCGCAATGCTGCAGGAGCGCGGTTTGCCAGTTAAGGTATTTTCCGGTATTGGCGCAAAGGCCTTGCCGCATCAGTGGGAATCGTATACAAGAAGATATCCGCAAATACCGTTTATCTATTTGCATATGGGATGCTTTGATTACGGGTACAGCTGCGTGGATATTGTAAAGCGGAATAAAAATGCATATGTAGAAACGAGTAATCAGTATGAAATGCAGATTCTGAAAAAGGCATTCCGGCAGCTTCGTGAAGAACAGATCGTATTCGGAACAACCTATCCGCAGCGTTTTACAAAAAATGCTGTGGAGGTATTTGATTTATTTGATTTGAAAGAGGATCAGCTGCAGATGTTTACGGATGGAAATGGCAAACGTCTGCTGCAGATGTGAGGAAAAAGAATGTATACAGTAAATTTAGAAAAGGCGAGGAAAGCTCTTCCGGCTGCTGCTGTGAAGGACTTTGATGACATTGTTGAGCAAAGAGTATTAGGGGCTAGCAAGCATATTCAAATGATTGGGAAAATGATTGAGCAAATTGCTGTTGACAGTGTTGAAACGAATCGTACGATAGCGGAAATGCTGGAGCGAATCCAGGAGGTCTGTCAGTTTTTTATTCATACCAGAGGAGAGGCATCGCAGGCGATAACGAATGCTGTCTATCTGATGACTGCCGGATACAGACAGCATGAGGAACGTGATATTCGTACCTATGCACAGCGTATTATAGATGTGAAAAAGCAATATGAGCGGGATTGTACGGCCGCATCAGAAACCGCTGTTTCCTATGCTGTGGAAATAGGGAATCGTATGTCTGCAATCATGGTATATGATTATTCCAGCAGTGTGGAAGCATTCCTGCGTAAAATCAACGGTCCCAAGCGTATTTATATACCGGAAAGCCGTGTGATCAATGGCGGTGCTCCCTTCGTTCAGCCATGTCTTGAAGCAGGACATCAGATTCATTTCATTCCTGATGCGAGCATGATGTATTATATGAAATCCTGTGATGGTGTTTTTATGGGGGCAGAGAGCATATACCCGGATGGTACGGGCTTCAATACAACCGGATCTGATATTGTCGGTCTGCTTTGTGATTATTTTCATGTGCCGCTGTATTTTATATCCCCTTTGATCAAGCTGGATGTACGTCCTGTGTATGGAAAAGAGAAATGTACGGTGATAAACGATTTGCGAAGCAAGCTGGAGCCTGTGGCAAATCCGAAGCAGGTGAAGGGAACCATTGATTATACAGCACCGGAGCTGCTTGCGGTGTCACCGGGGTTTATCAAGGCGTTCATCACGGAGCAGGGAGTAATTCCGGCTACGCAACTGTATGATATAAGCATGAAGTATATAAAAGAACTGAGAGGTGCAGATGATGTTTAAACCTGATTGTACGGCATTTGCCATGATCCAGCCCAGTGCGCTGCCTGGAAGCTACCGGCATGAGGATAAAACGATTGATGATATCGTTGCAGAGGTTTTGGAAGAAACACAAATGATTGTGGATAATGGCTTTGACGGCGTAATTTTACAAAATATGAACGATATGCCAATCAAGCAAAATGCAGCTCCGGAGGCAATCGCCTATATGACGCGTATCGCATATGAAATAAAGCATCAGTATCCGCAGCTTATCCTTGGTGTTCTTGTGAATTGGGATGGCGTTGCCAGCCTTGCCGTGGCGGATGCCGTACATGCCGATTTTGTGCGTGTGGAGCATCTGTTTACAGGCGCAAATGTTACAAGTGCAGGTATATTGGAGGGGCAGTGTGTTGAAATCGCAGCCTTGCGTAAGAGAATACGCTCCAAGGTTCCCGTATATGCGGATATACAGGAGGTTCATGGAATCCCGTTAGGTGGTAAGCCGATTGATGATGCAGCATGGGAAGCAGTGCATGAGGCTTTTGCGGATGGATTATTTGTATCCGGCAAAAGCAAGGAGGAAAGCCTTGAAATGATACATGCTGTACGTAAAAAGCTTCCGGATACACCGGTAATTTTAGGTGGAGGCGCCAATGGCGAAAACATTGAAGAGCTATTGCAATACTATGATGGTGTATCGGTCGCAACATGGGTGAAAAATGGAAATATGAAAAATCCAATTGATCCAAAACGTGCAGAGATTTTCATGAGCAGTGTACAGAAGGCCAGAGAAAAGAAACGGGGGAGATCGTAATGACAGGGCTTATCATCTGCGGTCATGGCGACTTTGCAGCAGGGATGTACAGCTCCTTGAAGCTGTTAAATGGGGAGTGTGAGCATCTTGTCTGCATAAGCTTTCAGGAGGGAACCTCCTTTGAAGATCTGTGCGACACGGTGAATAAGGAAGTGGAAAGGTTTATCGACGGAAATGTCATTATCCTCACTGACTTGCCGGGCGGCTCTCCTTTTAAAGCTGCCGCAATGGCTACCTTTCAGTATGGCTATGCCAGAGCGGTAACCGGCACGAACTTTCCTCTTTTGCTGGATTTGGTTTTATCAAGGGATTATGCAGAGGATGTGGATCAGCTGCTTGATCAAAGCATTGATAACGCAAGGGAAGCGTTAATGAAAATGTCATTGGAGCAGTAAATGAAAATAAGAAGAGAAAGACCTTTTATGAGGTTCCTTCTCTTCTTTTGCTATTTGTGAAGAACGTTTCATCCTGCCATTCAATCTTTAATCCTCCGTTATCTAATATCTGAATCGGAAGCATGCTGTAGGCAGAGGAGCGCAAATCATCCGGGTGCCAGTGATCCAGCAGTACATAGGGCTGATTCTGCACAAAGAAAATACAGGTCCCCTGTCCGTCAAAGGTGGTACGATATGCAGGACCGGTGCAAGGATTATCGATCAGCTTCCATGGTCCTATCAGATGGTCACAGATGCCATATAAGGAGGGATTGGGTTCCCATCCGCTGCATCCGGAAGTAATCATGTAGTAGCGGTTATGGGAATACATGATGGCCGGTGCCTCCCGCTCCTGATCCTGGAAAATACTGATATAGGAACCGGTAACATCCAGATAATCATCACTTAATCGTGCAATATTCATTGTTTTATTGTAATTTGCACTGTGAATCAGCCAGGCACTGCCGTCCAGATCCTGAAACAGCGTCATATCCCTGCTGTCCTGCCGGTTGGGCTGAAAGCTCTTTAGCCAGACAAAAGGTCCGGTTGGAGAAGCTGCGACCGCAACATTAACACCGGCATAGTAATAATCTGCAGTATCCGCATGGGTATACATTACAAACTGCTTGGTGCTTTTATTATATAATACTCTGGGGCGTTCACATATGTTTTTGGTATACAGCATGTGTGCAGGGTTGTTCACTACCGGTGAAAGTACAATACCTTCATTCCTCCAGTTTTCCAAGTCTTCAGAGGAGTAACAAGAAATACCAATAAAATCGACGTGACGATTAACTGTTTCCGTATCCTTGTTCTCTCCATACCAGTAATATATTCCTTTATGCTGCAGTATCATTCCGCCATGTGCCTGTATAGGCTTTCCTTCGGTATCCGTCCATAATGTTTTGTTTTTCATTGTTAAGCTCCTTTTTCATGTTCAGTCTGTAAGCATAGCAATATTATAAGGGATGCGTCTATAACATACAATGGATATCAATATAGAGATATGCTTTTGGTGTATCAAAACGAAATTTTGTAATTTCAACCTGCTTTGGTATCTTTATTTTTAAGCTTCCTGAATTGATTAAATGTGAATCCATACGCTGATTTTGTTTGTCTAGGCGAAGATCACAAAGCTAGATTCTAGTGAACGAAGTATGAGCCGAATGGAAAATACTATTTACTTTTTCAAAAAGACAGATAGACTTTTATACAACGGAGTAAAACGTAAAATTATATAAGACAACAGAACACCGCTGAAATTCAGGATAAAATCATCAATATCCATAGTACCGCTCAGTGTAAAAAACTGCAGAATCTCTACCATGATGATGATAAATGCCATACGGAGCAGCAGCTTCACAGGACGCTTCGCCCAGTCAGTAAGTAAAAGCAGGAAAAAGGAAAACGGCATAAAGGCGACAAAATTACCCAGCAGATTCATAACGGCAATCCGGTTGTCCACATACGGCATATCGAAAATCGCCATCATCTGATGAATGGTTGCGAACGGCTTCAGACTGGTTCCATATTCCCATTGCATCCGCAGGGAATCCGGATAGGACTGCGAGCGCAGGTCTACATAATCTCGTGCGAACTCACTGGCAAAAAAGAGGATATAGATCATTTGAAATATATAGAAGGAAAACAGGACGATCCACATGAGACGCAGATTTCTTGTTTGCTTTTGTGTATCATAGAGACGGTTCTGCAGGCAGACACCAAGGATCAGTGTCGAGCATATGAGGACAGAAAACATAACGATTCCTGAGAAGTTCAGATAATTTTCTATTGTGAGATAAAAATAAAGCAGCATTGCCGTTATGGATATGCCTAGGCATACATAGGACAGCTCTTTTTTATATTTCATGGACATGCAAAAACTCCCTTCATGTGTATATATGATATAGGAGAACGGATATTTCCACAAGAGGAGAAGCCTTAATATTTTCTTATGTTTGTCGAAAGAAATAAGATAAGCGAAGAAAGCGGCAGCAGAACTTCTCATCCTGTCGTTTTTTTGGAAAAGCTGTTGGACATGGAAGAAAAACTTCAACGGATTCTTCTACTAAATCACAGGGCGATACCATATACTGTAACGGATATCCCCGTGTAAAATATAGGATGAAAAAGCATGGTACAGACAACTGTACGGGAATCTTTAACTTTTTCTTAAGACGGGAAATACCATATACAAATGCGGATTCTGTAGTATAATATCCTTGTGAGGTTAAACAAGGATGAAGATATTTACATGTGAAAAATGCGGTACTTCTATCAAACTGCATTTTATAAAGGGCTATGTGCATCTGCGCTGTCCTGCCTGCGGGGCAGAGTATCAGCTTGATACTGGAAGCCTGAAAAAATATATGCTCATACCCCTGCTGTCCGTTGCGGCGGCGGTTGGTACCAGCTTGCGATTTCTGCAGGGAAGAACAATTGATATCAAATGTATCTATATACTGACAGTGTCTTTTATGCTGTCGGGGCTGCTGGGCACGCTTTGTGTCAAGACAGGACTGTTAACGTATGAAGAGAAGGAAAACAGGTGAAGGCATGAAAAAAATGAGGAAAACACCAGAAAAACAATATCAGCTGGCTGTGGACGGCATTCGTCCGCTGAATGTACAGGACAGTAAGGATCGGCTGCTTGCATTCTGCATGGATGTCAGCATCATGCTGTGTCCGATTGCTTTATGGAATATTATTCTGCTTGCCGTGCTGGGAAATATCATCAGCATCTCCGGCATTAAGCTGATCAGCATCTTTATCGGGGGGCTGCTTGTTATCTCTATTTTATTTCTGAACAGCTATATCTACCGGCAAACCGGCGGACAGAGTGTCGGCATGCGTATGTTCGGCTTTAAGGTGGTCAAGAAAAGCGGGCGCAAAGCCAGCAGACAGCAGCTTCTTTTACGGGAGCTTGTAGGCTTCGATCTTCCGTTTATCATCCTGATGTATTTTACAAATGCATTCGGTGTTGTTGCATACTGGGGGTTGAACGGTTTGTTTACGCTTGCGGACAGCCGTCATCGCTCTTTGATCGATCTTGTTCTTGGAACACGGGTTGTTGCATTAGAGAAAGCACAACAGCCTGTACAAAAAGAAAAAGCTCCGCAGGCGGTAAAGCAGCCGCTGCCGAAACAGGCTGAGCAGCCGGAATTGATTATGAATACGATGGATCTGCATATTCATTCCAATTTCTCCGATCGCGGGCAGTATAATGTCGAAGAGATTTTCCAATATGCGAAGCGCAACCACATTCGGACGGTTTCCATAACCGATCTGGACTGTGCAAAGGCAAACAGTATTGCGGTGAGAATGAGTGAGCTGTATGGTGTAACCTATATTCCGGGTATTGAAATCAACTGTGATCTGCGTGGAAGACGTGTGCGTATTCTCGGTTATTTCATTCAGTATAACAGTGAATTATTCGCACATATTGAAAATGAAAGTCTGGTGAATGAGAAGAGGGCCAGCATTGACCGTGTCCGCAGATTTGAGGCATTGCTGGGACGTAATATTGATGAGGAACGGCTTCTGAAAAGCAACCGGTTCCAGCGTTTGAGCGGTGAACTGATTGCCAAGCATGTACTGAATCGACCGGAATTTGATGATTGTGCCATTTTAAAGCCGTATCGCAGAGATGAATTCGGATGGCGAGCTTTGAATAAAGATTACTTCGCATACGGAAAGCCATGCTATGTACCTGTGAAGTATCCATATCTTAAGGATGTACTGGATGTCATTGAACTGACGGGCGGTATCTCTGTGCTTGCCCATCCAGGAAAGCTGCTGGTACAGGAGCCGGAGCTACTGGACGAGGCTTTGCTCATGGGTGTACAGGGAATTGAAGTCTTCCATCCAATGCATACAAAGAAGGAAATGGCAAGTCTGTTAAAGCTTGCGACAGACCGTAAGCTGCTCGTCAGTGCGGGAAGCGGCTTCTATAATATGGAAGGAAACACACGCATCGGAAGATGCAACTGTCCAAAGGAGGCAGAAGGCTTAATCGATATGATGCTGCATGCACGTATGTAAGAAGATAAGAACAGACAGATTCATAGAGGATGAATTTGTCTGTTCTTGTAACTATTAAAAGTCGTTTATCTACAGGACTCCTTCCAATTAGTGACTTAAACTTATACGAGAAGAGTCATTACAATCATTACGTAATACTTTTATTTATTATGTCTCTTTATCCCTATGAACCCTTAAAAGTTAAATATTAATGTTTTATATATAGCTGCTGTAGTCAGTATTAGGGGTGTTTATAATGAATTATTTTTTTTAATATAAGTTACCTTATTCCACTCTTTCTGGCGAAGTCCAATGTAAAAATAGTTTAATGAATAAGAAGCTACTATCACCTGTAAGTAACACGATTTTAAAAGATAGTTAAAAGGCCATATAAATATTCAATGCATAAATGAAGAATAATCATGAATATAAATATTATGATACTGTCTACTTTTTTGTCATTAGTCGTCTTTATTTTGAGTAATAGCAAGTAAATAAATAACAACCCTGCTTTATCTATCATAATAAAGCCTATATAGATATGATGAGAAAATAGATAACAAGAAATAAGTTGTATTACTGCTAAAAATATATCACTTATCAAACTTTTTTTAATAATTAAATCACGAAGCAAATTAGGTTTTCGAATTTCTATTTCATACTTTAAATTCATAAAGTCAAATGTAGTATCAAAAAGATATAGTATTTCAAATAACAAGAAGAGACAAGTAAGACATATCATTAAAATGTTCGTAGGCATACCGTAAACTACCTGATTGAAAAATATTTTATTGTAGTTTAATAATAAATAGGAGATAGGAAAAAGCAAACTGTAAGCTAATAGATATTTGTGCTTTCTAATCAATACATTCATATAATTGTTCCTTATCTATAGTAAATTTCCTATTGAAAGGGATTTCGTCAACTCCATCATGAGCACATATAATAATAGTTTTCTTATCAGAATTTAATTTCTTTACAAGTTCAATAAATTTATTGCTTGATGTATTATCGAGACCTCTTGTAGGCTCATCAAATAAGATAATATTCTGATTTTCCATAATAGCTTGAATAATACCAAGTTTTTGACGCATACCTACTGAATATTTTTTTACTGCCCTTTTATCTTCTAAAGTTAAATCAAAATATTCCATATAGCTTTGAACAGTTTTTCTATCGTAACTGTTTTTCAGATCATATAAGAATTTCAAATTATATTCAGCACTCTCGTTCTCAATAAACGCAGGATTTTCAATTAAAGCACCTATTTCAATATCATTATTTTCGATTATTACTTCACCTTTATCTGCATTTAAAAGACCAGCAATTATCTTTAAAAGAGTAGATTTTCCTGAACCATTTGATCCGGTGATATGAATCAAATCACCTCTGTGAATATCCATATTTACATTACGTAGAATGCTAACATTATGAAAAGCGATAGAAATATTTACAAGTTGTATCATTTGATTGTCTCCTTCACAATTTTTCGAGTATAGGCAGCATGATTAAGTAATGAAACACAAACATTAATAAAAATGGTGCCATTAATAATATTTTAGTTATTCTTTTGCCAACAAAAAGAGCGGCAGTATTTAAACAACTAATCATAAGGTATAGGATACTGATGTTAATCAAATATAGCATATATATCTTTGGCATATATGCAAGTTGATTATAAAATGGAAGTATATAAGTTATGATGATAAAAATAAGAGAATTAAGAAACTCTATGCATAAGATTTGAGTTACAAGTTTGTTTTCTTTGATCCTTAAGAATATGTGATATTTCATAGCATATAAACAATTAGCCCTCCAATAGTTAAAGGAAAAAAATATCGAACACGTAACTAAAGGCAAGTAGTTATTCCCTATGTATGATATAAAGCCAATCTTCGAATCGCTTTCATATAGAAATAGGAAAAAAATCAAAATAGAAAGAATATATAATAGGATATATTTACTCTTAAGAGATACTATGTAATTTCTCAGCATAAGTATTTTCTCCATCTCTTTAAAAGCACATACAATATAGAAATAAAGAATATATAAAATATGAAGGCAGAAAGATAATTTAAATACCCTATTTGAAGCAATGACATTCCAGGACAAATCAAACTTGTAGGTAAAATTGCATTTGTCAATAACCGTAAGGGTAAAGGTATTGATTTATATTGAAAAATAATTACACTTAATCTTATTACTAAATTCACTAAAACTACACTACCTATCATTATCAATAATGGATAAAGGTGAAAGAAATATCGCCTTTTAATAAAGAAAATGGATACATATACAAAAATGATAAAGAGAGTGAAGCCTAGGCAACTGAATAGTGAGAACAAGAGATAATTGATAATGGGATTTTTAAAAAATAATAAATAATCATCAGGAATAAAATGAATAGACAATGAGGGATGATAAACAAAATATATACCTAAAAGAATGAAACAATGTAATAAAGATATGGAAAGAAAAGATTCTGCTAGAAGTTTTTTCAAATTACGGATGTGAAATTTTTTTATACCGATTCGTAATATTGCGATGTTTTCTGCGCCATTTTCATGTAGTGCGAATATATTATATAGCAGAATGTTAGGAAGAATAAGCAATAGTAACAGAATAAATATAAGATTTAAATTAAAATCCCAGATACGAATACCAACAGAGAATAAATTCCATTCATTTGCATATTGGAAAAAATCCTTTGCATAAAAAACAGCATAGGAGCTGAGAGTAATTAATGCAGTAAATAAGATTATTAAGTGTTTTTTTTGTTTCATAATGGCCCCCTTTTATAACAAAAACCGAAAGACTTCGGTTTTCTATTATGTATTCATTTAATTTGTCGGTGTAAAATTAATGGAAACTTGACCTCCAAAATTTACATTAGAAGAGGAAACTCTTGCGCCAATCCACCAATCCTTGGACTTGTATCCGTTTAAATAATAAATTCTTTTATCATAACCTTCCGCTAAAGAATAATATGAATTGGAACGGCGTTCCCCATGGAAATAAAAGTCTCCATATGTCGTCCAACCTGTATTATTAGAATATAGATGAATATAACCATAGTCACAAGCTTTGTTTTTCTTAGTAGATGTTTTCGTTCTTTCACTCCAAGCACCCCAAGCTGGGACATTTAGCGTTTCTTTTGAAGACCATTGAGTAGCAGATATTGAGAGAGTTGTCGTTAAAGCAACAACTAAGGTGAAAAAGCATACAAAAATTTTTTTCATAGTACCACCCTTTCTTTAGTTAATTATAACATGTTATCACCTTGTTTACAAGCTCGTATCATATTGTTTACCCCCAAATATAAAAGAAAAGTGTTTTATGGAGAAAAGAGGCTGGAAATTGGAGTTATATTAAGATAATTATGTGATTGGAAGGGGGAAAAATAATAACAGCAGAAGTATGTCCAGATCATGTACATATGCTAGTGGAAATACCGCCGAAAATGACAGTATCAGGATTCATGGGATTTCTGAAGGGGAAAAGCAGTATTATGATATATCAGAAATGGAGAAGCATGAAATACAATTATAGAAACAGATCATTCTTGTGTAGAGGAATACAGTAGGAAAAATGACAAAGTAATCAAAGCATGTATAGAGCAGCGACTGAAAGAAGATGAATTGAGTGAACAATAGATTCTCCATATAGAGGACTCGTTTACAGGTAATCGTAAATAGAAATGCAAATACGTATTGTTATGCTGGAAAGCGTAGCTTGAATTTGAGCTCCTTGGGGCGATTACGTAAAAACACCAGCTATGCTAGTGGATATTTATTCTTTTATTGTATCTTGATTATGATAATATTCAAGCAATTACCGTCATTCTTAACTATCATATAAAAAGCATATACTTTTGATTCCTCTACAAAGATGAATTAATTATATTCAACATTCATTTCAGAATTAAGTATACTTACGCTTACTTATGGCAAGTCTGTTAAAGCTTGCGACAGACCGTAAGCTGCTCGTCAGCGCGGGAAGCGGCTTCTATAATATGGAAGGAAACACACGCATCGGAAGATGCAACTGTCCAAAGGAGGCAGAAGGCTTAATCGATATGATGCTGCATGCACGTATGTAAGAAGATAAGAACAGACAGAAGCCATACAAGCCGGTTTCTGTCTTTTTTCAGCTGCGTTGCAAAGCTACCTACATCATAAGGGCGTATCCCTGCTTTATGATGAAAAGAAGTACCCTATATCGACTTAAGAATGCTTAAGCATTTCATCCTATACAAGCTGTACGATATATGCTATAAATAATGCAGATGCATCCGTTTACCGGTATGGAAAACCATCGGATTCACGGCAATTTCCTGCTCCTCCTCATCGGATAAAGGCAATTTACACATTTATCATTATCGTGCACACGATACAGGAAAGGGGTATTCAATGAACCTATATCTTACAGATTTCAACCAAAATGCCACGCTGATACCTATTTTTATGCACGGACTGGCGATTTCCATCATGCTGACAGTGGGGACGCTTTCCATGCTGAAAAAGAAGAAGGTATGCGACAAACGCTATTTCATCTGGGGGCGGATGAACCACATAGCATGTGCTGTGCTTCTGATCTGGATCATAACGACAAAGGGATATGGTCGGCCGCTGGAATTTTTATTCCTTATCAGTTTTGTCCTGCTCCTGTATCTGCTGCTGTTGATCACCCTGATTGTTAATTGTTTAAAAATCAGGCACAGAGGGTCAGCTTCATGAGCTTGCAAGACGGTCTGTTAAAGACTGTAAGGTCTGCATATCGTAGAACGGTATGTGTTGGGAATACACGACAGTAAGGATATATGATACAATAGCGCTGGATGCATACAGCTGCAGAAGCTGTACTACACAAAAAGACAATAGAACATAAAGAAAAGAGGTATACTATGGAAACAGCAATCGAAAGAGTAAGAGCTTTTGTAAAGGATCGCGATTGGGATCAGTTTCATACGCCGGATAATCTGGCAAAATCCATCTGCATAGAGGCAGGGGAGCTGCTGGAATGCTTTCAGTGGGATCCGGAGAAATATGAACATCGCGCGGTGTGTGAGGAGCTTGCGGATGTGATGATTTACTGTATGCAGCTCGCGGATAAGCTGCAGGTGAATATGGAAGACATCATTCTGGATAAAATGGAAAAGAATGAAAAGAAGTATCCTGTGGAAAAAGCCAGAGGAAATGCAGCGAAGTATGACGCATATGAATAAACAGGAGGCAGCTATGAAAAAACTGTATATTTCTGCGGATATCGAAGGAATCTGGGGAAACGGGGCCTTTGCACATACTGCGAAGAATGGCACAGAGTATGAGGAATACCGCACGAATATGATTTCGGAGGTAAACCTGTTGATTGATAAGCTGTTTACGGCAGGAGCTGAGGAAGTCGTGGTGAATGACGGTCATGGCAATATGGATAATCTGAGCGCATCAAGACTGGACCCGCGTGCCTGTATGGTGGTAAGCAATGGTGCCTATAAGGAATATGGGATGATGGAGGGACTGGACGATACCTTTGACGGTGTATGCTTTGTCGGATATCATTGTCGCAGCAATACCCGCGGCGTCATGGCACACACGATATGGGGAACCTTGGTGAGAAGCATCCGCGTTGACGGCGAGGAAATGGGAGAGAGCGGCATCAATGCCCGACTTGCCTGGGAATATGGTGTTCCGATCGTGCTCATCAGCGGCGATGATCTGTTGAAGGAACAGCTGAAGGAGGAACTGCCGATGCCGTTTGCTTATGTGGAAACCAAGCGTGCAATCTCTTCCCAGTGTGCCCTTTCCTGCAGCTGGCAAATGCTGGAGGAACGCTATGAGCGTGCCGTTTCATCCATGGAAGCACATTGTGGACAAGCGCCTGTCTATGCCAAAAAACCACATTGTGTGGATATCACCTTTCATCATGAACGCAATGCCGATTTTGTTTCCCGCATGGACGGCGTGACACGGATATCGGATTGCACGGTACGCATACAGAAGGACAGCTATGATGAAGTATACCGGTATCTTCGCTTTGTTATAAAAATAAGCAATGCATTTGCCGCATAAAAGCAGAGAAAGCAGGTGAAGCCATGAAGCAGATGCATATTCTGGATCAGATGAAACCGGAGGAGGTCGCAGAGCTGAAGGCGCAGTCTGTCACGAAAACGTTTCAGCGCCGGGAAATCATTTTCCATAAGGAAGACACGCCCAAATATTTGTATGTATTGCTGGAGGGTGCGGTTTGTGTTTTTGATGATACACCGGACGGTACCCGCAATATTCTGACCATCATACGGGAGCCGATGGACTGCTTTGCAGAGGTTTATCTGTTTATTGATGAAAAGCTTCCCTTTTCTGCGGAAGCGATGAAGAAAAGCACGGTGCTTATGATTCCCCGCAGTGTGCTGCACCGGTTTCCCCGAATCAGCCGGAATCTGAATGTCATGCTTTCACAAAAAGCATATACGCTGTCACAGAAGCTGAAGCTGTTAATGAAGGACAGCCTGCGTGAAAAAATCATGGAATATATGCAGCAGCATCCCGATGTCCTGTTGAAGCGCCATGAGCTGGCAAGCTTTCTCGGTGTCAGCCGACCGGCTCTTTCCAGAGAGCTGTATCGCATGGTGGATGACGGACTTCTGGTTCTTGATGAGCATGGAAACTTTAAAACGGTAATATAGATTACCGCTTTTTTTCTGTCTGCGCGATATACTTGCTTCGTAAGCAAGGAGGCGATATCTGTGAAAACAGAAACAATACAGGAAATGGCAGGAATGCAGGACGGTGCTATCGTGTCGAAAGTACTGACGCAAAACGGAAGCACAACGCTGTTTGCACTGGCTCAGGGAGAGGAAATCCAGGAACATACGAGTACGCGGGCAGCGCTGGCAATCGTATTGGAGGGACGTATTATATTCACCGTTGATGGAGAAGAAAAGGAAATACAGGGTATGGAGGCAGTTCATCTTCCGGCATCTGTTGTACATGCCCTGCGTGCAGACACAAACAGCCGTATGCTGCTGATACAGAAGGGAGAGCGGTAATATGGAAGAAATGTTTTGCTTTCAGTGCCAGGAAACGATGAACGAGACGGCATGTACCGTACAGGGCATGTGCGGGAAAAGTGCAGCGTGCGCCAATCTGCAGGATGCCTTGATACGGGCAAGTCAGTATGCCGCATTATATGATACAGCATCGGACGAACAGCTTATGAACAATCTGTTCATGACGATAACGAATGCTAACTTTTCCACAGCGAATATCCGCAGGGCGATTGAAAAAACATATACCGGAAAATCTGTGGAGGAGCTGACACGGGAGGGATGCCTGAAGAATCAAAAAGAGACTGTGCGTTCCTTGCAGGAGCTTATTTTGTACGGACTGAAGGGGCTGTGTGCCTATCTGTCGCATGCAGCTGTGCTGGGATTCCGGAAAGCAGAGCTAAGCAGCTTTGTCCGCAGCACCCTTGTATATTTGCTGGAGGATCACGAACAAAAGGAGTATCTGACGTTGCTTGATAAGACCGGCGAGATGGGAGTACAGGGCATGGCACTGCTGGATGAAGCAAACACAGCCACCTATGGTCAGCCGGAAATCACCACGGTATCTCTGGAAACAGGAAGCCGTCCGGGTATTCTGGTATCCGGACATGATCTGCACGACTTAAAGGAGCTGCTGGAACAGTCACGTTCACAGGGAATCGATATTTATACACATGGGGAAATGCTGCCGGCGCATTCTTATCCGGAATTTAAGAAATATGAGCATTTCAAAGGGAATTACGGAAATGCGTGGTGGAAACAGAATGAGGAATTTGAAGCATTCAACGGGCCGATTCTGATGACAACCAACTGCATCATTCCGGTAAGGGACAGCTACAGGCAGCGTATCTTTACAACTGGTGTTGTCGGATATGACGGACTTGAGCATATAGAAGCAGTGAATGGAAGAAAGGACTTCCGCTGTATTATTGAACTGGCGAAGCACTGTCCTGCACCGCAGCAGCTGGAAACAGGGAGTGTAATCGGCGGCTTTGCACATGCACAGGTCATGGCGTTACAGGATCAAGTCGTGGAAGCCGTAAAAAACGGGGATATCCGGCAGTTTATCGTTATGGCGGGCTGTGATGGCCGGCACAGCACCAGAAGCTACTATACCGATTTCGCCAGAGCACTTCCAAAGGATACGGTGATTCTGACAGCCGGATGTGCAAAATACCGTTATCTGAAGCTTGATCTGGGAATGATCAACGGGATTCCCCGTGTCCTGGATGCGGGACAGTGCAATGATTCCTATTCTCTGGTACTGATTGCAGAAGCACTGAAGGAGGCCTTTGGCTTACAGGATATCAACGAGCTGCCAATCCTCTATAACATTGCATGGTATGAGCAGAAGGCGGTCATCGTATTGCTGGCACTGCTGCATCTGGGCGTGAAGAATATCCATCTGGGACCGACGCTGCCTGCCTTTTTGAGCCCTGAAGTCGTACAGTGGCTAAAGGAGAGCTATGGAATCAGAACAATTCAGGAGGTTGAAAAAGATATGGAGAATTTCGGTATTACGAAACGTGAACCATCCTATGGTGATATGACGATGGCGGAGCTGTTGAAGCTGGATGAGGGGATGGAGGATGTGCTGTATGAAGCAGGCTTCCACTGTCTGGGTTGTCCAAGCTCTCAGTTTGAGTCCTTACGCGATGCCTGTGAGCTGCATGCCCTGAACGTTGATGAGGTGTGCGCAGCCATACGGGAGTACCGTCATGAGTAAGCGGCTGGGAGGAATTCATCAGCTGCTGTATAAGCGCATCTGTTTTCTAAGCGAATGGAATGAAGCCTTGTGCATTGCGTTGCACAGGGAACAGAAGCATCGCTGTCACAGGCTGCAGCTGACGGATCTGATTGATGAAAACAACATTCATGAAAGCCTGCAGGAAATGATGAAAGAGGTACAGTGCGAGCATGCTGTGTTAAGTGAGCGTCTTGTACATGAGCAGGGAAAAGAGGCTGCCGCGCAGGTGATTGCAGGCTTTGGACAGCGGCATACAGTGGATGGCGATCTGACACAGCTGCTGAAGCAGATCGAAGCACTGTTTCTTCATGGAATGCCCTGTGAACGTAACCTGATCATGGAAGTGCAGGATGATACACATGCGCGTATTGTATGGAAGAATGATTCCCAGCTGCAGCATTACCAAAATCCTTCCTTATGGCTGTGGGAGCGGGAACAGCTGCTTCAAAAAATGCTTCCGGCAGACTATGTATATGAGGAGTATGCAAAGGAAGCAGTTTTATATAAAGATGCTGTGTCCCGTACATGGGTGGAACAGCTGGAATATGAGCATGAAATGATTTCACACCTGCTGGCTGCCATGCAGGAATACTCGCTATCCATACTGCGGACAAAGCAGGTGGACAGAGAATGGCTGAAAAACTGTCTTGATTATCTACAGGAATATGCGGATGTCTTTCATCATCAGAAGGAGGAGGAGCTGGTGTTCAGCCGTTTGAAGCAGGCAAGTCCGCAGGGGAAACTCCTTGTCGAACAGGGAATGCTTGTGGAGCATGATCTCGCAAGATATTACATCCGCTCCATGAAGAAGCTGCTAAAGAAGGATGTCACTGAGAAGGTCTGTGTACGTCTGATCGGTTTCATTCAGGCATATATTGATCTGCTTGAACGTCATATTGAAAAGGAAAACAGTGTGGCGTATCCCTATGCGGTGCGTAAGCTTGCGATGGATGAGATTCAGAAAGCGTTCGATGCACATGGTCAGTATGAGCGAATGGAGGAGTTAAGGGAATTCTTGAAGCTGTCCTGATGGATGCATAGCTACATCTGATTTCCTGTCATAGAGAAAAAGAAAACCTTTCTACAGGTGTAAGGACACGGGCTATGAAGTTCTTCACAGCGGTGTTGATATCTAGTAGAAAGGCTTTTTTCTATACAGGTGTTTATTCCAGAGAGCCTGACGTATTTGCTTTATGCTTCAGGTACAGTTGCTTCAGCTCCTTCTGATAAAACAGCAGAAGGAAGATGAGGGCCGCAAGACCTCCCCTGAGGAGATAAAGCAGGGCGGTTTTATTGTCATTGTAAAAGATAAACAGTACGGCTCCGCAGGTCATTTGATAGCCTGTAAGGATGAGGGATGCAATCATGAGTGCAATGCTTCCATATCTTATATATGCTTTCATATCGGTTCTCCTATCTAACCTGCCAGTGTCGGCGAGTCACTGATTTCTTTATCAAAGGTAAAATTGATGCCGTCCTTTGATTTATAGCGTCCCTTGACAAGAGCATTATTCTTTATATAATCGCCGTCTGTACCCTGAGCGACGATCATATAGGTTATTCCCCTCTCCTGATAAACATATTCCATCTGAACGAATGGCTTGAAGCTGCTGCCCAGTATCTCCACCTCATGAGCAGGGATTGTCAGTGTGGTATACGTATTTCCATCATCCTCTGTATAGTATACAAGCGGATTTCCCTGTTCATCCGTTCCGGCGCCGATGTAGGCAGTTTCATCGGAAAGAAAGATAATGTCTCTTTTCTCATTCAATACTTCACCAGTCAGCTGCTTCCAGGTTTTTAAATCGCTGCTTTTAAACGTGCTGTAATACTCATGACCGAGTGAACGATCTGTTGCCAGTGTGATATAGCAGCTGTTTTCCGTTTTTGACAGATAAAGCGTATCTCCACGATAGGTTCTTGAAATAATTCTGCTTTTTTCCCATGTCTTTCCCATATCTTCACTGTATTGCAGGTAGCTTCCGGTTTCGTCATAACAAACAAAGGCAGTAAAGTCCCTGCTTACAATATATCCATGTGCCGGAAGCAGTTCATTGTAGGTACTGTTATTCGTCCCTGCGATATCTTCATAGGGTACCGGAACCTCGTTAAAGCTTTTCCCTGCATCATAGGTGACATACAGCTGATTTTGAGAGAATGCATAGGTTTCCTTCCTGTCAGCCATCGCGTAATGCGTGGTTGGAGGTTTGCGCAGGGAAGGATCTGTCTGGATTTGATACTGTACGGATGACATTTTGTTTTTTACAGTATATCCATTCAATGTTTTCTCAAGCTGTAATACAACCTGCGCCACATACCAGCCGTTCTCCTGCAAGGTAGCGGAATAGTAGGATGTAACATAAGGGTTATCGCTTGCGGGCCTGAATTCATAATCGAGCTGTACAAAGCCCTCTTCCTTGTTTAAGACTTCAATGGATTTTACTTTTTTATCCCTGATACGGAATTCAAAGGGGACAAAAGGTCCTTCATATTGCTTGAAAAACTCATCAAACCATTGTTCGGTGACTTCCTTTACATCCGTGTTTTCCGTTTGTATGCTGCTGCCGATAATCGCTGTGGGATTGTATTGATTCCAGATACCGTACAGTACCATAGCGGATACCCCGCAGGCCATCAGCAGACACAGCAGCGCCAGTCCGATTTTCTTCATGCTATGCACTTCCTTTTTTCATAGTATAGCACAGGTTGACAGCGATAGATACATGAAATATGATATGGTAAAATGCTATGATTTCCGGTTTCTTGAAAGTCATACACCTTTGTTGATGTATGCCCTTTTTGATCGCACACCCGTCGGGTATACAGCCATTTCCGTTATTTATCAATAAACGGAAAAGCAGTATGTTTTTCCTATGGTGATTTCCCAAACGGACAAACCTTGCAAATAGCTTTCTCTTTTTATAGAGACATGCGGCCCTGAGCGATGTTTCGGCAATGCATTATTGTGCGAAATCCTTTATTTTATGTATTTTTCCTTGTCTTTGCGGGAAGAATTCTATATAATGATACTGCAAAGGTAATGACAGGAAGAGTAGCTTTTATCCAAGGCGAAGAGAGAGAATGGCTGGTGTAAATTCTCATGAGGAAAAAGCGAACATGGCCCTGGAACCGTTTTTCTGAATAATTAGGAAGAACCGCAGGCCGGCGTTAACGGCAAATGAGGTGTACGTGTATGCGTGCATGAATAAAGGTGGTAACACGAAGCTTTCGTCCTTTGGCGGGGGCTTTTTCTTATATAAGGAGGATATGAATATGTGTAAGGAATGTAAGAACAAAAAACCATACTACATCACAACCGCGATTACCTATACATCGGGAAGACCGCATATCGGTAATACGTATGAAATCATACTGACAGATGCGATCGCAAGATACAAGCGCCAGCAGGGCTACGATGTATTTTTCCAGACAGGTACGGATGAGCATGGACAGAAAATCGAGGAAAAGGCAAAGGAAGCCGGTGTAACGCCGAAGGAATTTGTCGACAAAGTTGCCGGAATTGTGCGCAAAAACTTTGATATGATGAACACATCCTACGATTACTTTATTCGTACGACGGATGATTATCACGAAAAGCAGGTACAGAAGATCTTTAAGAAGCTGTATGAGCAGGGCGATATCTACAAGAGCACCTATGAGGGCTTATATTGTACGCCGTGTGAGTCCTTCTGGACGGAAAGTCAGCTGGTTGACGGAAAATGTCCGGATTGCGGGCGTCCTGTGGAAAAAGCAAGTGAGGAAGCATACTTTTTCAATCTACAGAAATATGCACCGCGTCTGATCAAGCATATTGAGGATCACCCGGAATTTATTCAGCCGGAATCCAGAAAGAATGAGATGATCAACAACTTCCTGAAGCCGGGTCTGCAGGATCTGTGTGTATCCCGTACATCCTTCAAATGGGGTATTCCTGTTGATTTCGACCCGGGACATGTTGTCTATGTCTGGATTGATGCCCTAAGCAACTATATCACATCACTGGGCTTTGACGCTGATGGAAACCATGGAGAGCTGTATCAGAAATACTGGCCTGCGGATGTACATATCATCGGTAAGGACATTCTGCGCTTCCATACCATTTACTGGCCGATTATGCTGATGGCACTCGGTGAGCAGCTACCAAAGCAGGTGTTCGGTCATCCATGGCTGCTGGTTGGAGATGGAAAGATGTCCAAATCCAAAGGAAACGCCATCTATGCGGATGAGCTTGTGCATTACTTCGGTGTGGATGCCGTGCGGTATTTCGTACTGCATGAAATGCCGTTTGCACAGGATGGAACGATTACCTGGGATCTGGTTGTGGAGCGTATAAACTCTGATCTGGCCAATGTTCTTGGAAATCTTGTCAACCGTACCATTTCCATGCAGAATAAATACTTCAACGGGGTGATTTCCAATCCGCTGGAGCAGGAGGATATCGACAAGGAGCTGATTGCTCTTGCTCTGGATACGCCGAAGCGTGTGGAAAAGAAAATGGAAACCCTGCATGTCGGAGAAGCAATTGATGAAATCTTTACCCTGCTGAAGCGCTGCAACAAGTATATTGATGAAACGACGCCATGGGTGCTTGGCAAGGATGAAGCGAAGAAGGATCGTCTGGCAACTGTTCTGTATAACCTGCTGGAATGTATCCGTTTCTCTGCCGTACTGCTGAGCAGCTATATGCCGGAAACCGCTGAGAAAATTCTTGAGGAGCTGAGCACATCCGAGCGTGATGCAGACAGCCTGAAGGAGTTTGGAATGCTGGAATGCGGGCATACAGTGGAAGGAAAGCCGGAAATTCTGTTTGCACGAATTGATGCGAAGGAGTTTATGGAAACACTGGAAGCAGACCGCAAGAAGGAAGAAAAAGCCGCAAAGAAGGCGGATAAAAAAGAAGCGAAGAAAGAAGATGCACCTGTTGAACAAATCGGAATCGAGGATTTTACAAAGGTGGAGCTGAAGGTTGGAACGATTATCTCTGCCGAAAAGCATCCAAAGGCGGACAGATTATTGGTGGAACAGATTGATCTGGGTGAGGAAACCCGCCAGATTGTCAGTGGTATTGCCGCAAGCTTTTCACCAGAGGATGTTGTCGGAAAGAAGGTCATCGTTGTGACCAATCTGAAGCCGGTCAAGCTGCGTGGTGTAGAGAGTCAGGGCATGATTCTGTGTGCCAGCAATGCGGATGATCTGGATATTGTAACGATTGTTAAGGATCTGCCAAACGGAACGAAGGTGAGCTAATTGCAAACAAAAACGGTACTGCCTGCATTACTGACAGCTATATTCGTATGTCTGATTTCCTGTTTCTTTATCTATTATGGTATCGACAGTGATCAGATCGTGTTGTCGGTGATCGGTGGGGCATTGCTGATTGTTGGGATTTTACGTCTGGTATTGTTTACGAAAGCATATCGTGAGCAAAAAGAGAAATAAGAAAGTATGAAGAAGGATTCCATTTCTGTCATAAGAGATGGGGTCTTTTTTTGTATGCGTACATATGGAGACCGGGATTTTTTTACCGTGATGGAATGGTATTTCTTTTAGAGGGTATGGAATTGCATATCGCTTTGCCGGATTACTGTGAAATGGAGGATGTGTATTTCACTTATAGCTGTCATAAGCAACAGGAACAGCTAAGCACAAATCACTTTAATGAAATACCGCAAAATACATTAACGAAAAAGCACAAAGTACATTAATTGAATACCACAAAGTACATTAATGAATTATCACAAAAGGCCGAAAATATCCTAATTTTAAAAAATCCTCTTTTCTCAAAAGAAGAACTTTTTTGTGTATTATCCGTATAGATAAATTAGACTTGACATACTTAGGAACAACATATCGAAATTTTTAATTTCTTTAATTTCCACTTTTTTCGATAGCTCAATACTTAACTCGAAAAATGATGGACAGTCATTCACAGGTTTGAATTGATAATATCTGCATAATGTTCAAAGATATCATTTATATACAATACCTATTGTAATTTTGTTACTAAAAGCATGTAATTTTTGTAACAAGGAGTGATGTGTTGTGGGAGAAAATCTTATGATGAAAATGGAAGAACGGATGAAAAACTCCCCCAAAGGCACTATTTTCACAAACAGTGATTTCTATGATATAAGCAATCCGGATGCAGTTAAAATGCCTCTTCACAGACTATACAGCAGTAATAAAATATACCGGCTTATCAGTGGATATTATACTATCCCATACTACAGTAATGTTTTACATGAATATGGATATCCTTCGGCAAATGCTATGGCAGAAAAGCTTGCTGAGAAGTATGCATGGAATATCTGTCCGTCTGGAGTGGTATCCTTCAAAAAGAAGTTTTATCCATGTAATTGGGCACGATATGATTTAGTATTACAAGGCGGCTGCAAACTGGTACCGAAGGAAAATGCTATCGCATATTTTGGAAAGGATTATAAGGCGATGAGCAATATGATTTATGGTGAATCCATACCCTGTGAAACAATGATGAAAAGGATACAGCAATTCGAGGAGCAATTAAATAAAACGGTGCTAGATCAAATAAAGATACAAGGCTAATTCATTGTAATCGTTCTTTAAATGTTTCGTTATCTCTTTTACTTACATATTTATTTTGATGTTGCATAATTCAAAACATCATATAAAAAAGGGTAACCCATTTTTATATGGTGTTCACCCTTTTAAATCTTTATAAGCTGCGTCCCAGCTCGTACGCCTCTCTCGGATAATCAGATTGCTCAATATCCTCTCTGACATACATTCCCAATGCATACACACTGCCGATGCATGTCCACCGCATATAGCGGAAAGCATCTTCAAAGTGGTGCTTTAATGCATCAAATGTCCAGTCCTCCGTATCGCCGCAGGTAGCTAATACAATGGTTTTTTTCTGCTGTTCCCGTAATGCAGTATTGTTCGCATAGAAGCGGTCGAATACGGCTTTGATCTGTGCACTCATTCCGAAATAATACAATGGTGTTACAAACACAACCAGCTCTGCATCCGCAAGCATTGGATTCAGCTTTTCCATTCCATCCTTAAACACGCATCCGTTACCGGTCTTACGGCATGTATCACAGGCAATGCATGGATGGACATCCTCTCTGGCGGCATGAAACACATGGATTTCATGTCCTTTTTCCTGTGCTCCCCGTATAAACTCTTCCATCAGTAGTGCAGAAGTGCCTTTCACATGCGGACTTCCGTTGATAACAAGTATGTTCATAATCTGTGCTCCTTTTCCTCTTTATTATGTATGATACCACTTCATGTCACGGAAGTAAATCGGTCAAAGAATACCCAAATAGGATATTCATCAAAAGATTGTATCTGATCATCCTATGTAACCATTATTGAAACAACAGATATTGTTATATAATGGATATATCGATATAATATAAAAACAGTAATTAAATAGATTTCTGCGGTTAAGATGAGTTAAAAAACAAAATAAGAATATGGAAGGCAAAGCATTTAATGCAGAGTTTATGAAAACGAAAACGAGGTGAAAAAACATGAAAATCATTACGGTATGTGGGAGTCTGAAATTCAGGAATGAGATTATGAAAATCACAGAGGAAATGACATTGCAGGGAAATTGTATGTTAAGTATTGTATATCCGACAAATTCAGATATAGCTGTGTATACAAGAGAAGAAAGGGAGCTGCTTGGTGACATGCATAAGGAAAGGATACGTATCTCCGATGCAATCCTTGTTGTGGATATTGATCATTACATAGGAAGCAGCACACAAGGTGAAATTGAGTTCGCAAGAGCTTTAGTAAAAGAAATCATATACTATACGGATATTGTAGGTACTATGTAGTGATTATTTGTTTCTGAAATTTTATTTTTTACAGATTGGTATTTTGCAGGAGGATAGCAAGCAGACAGTCTCTTCATCTTATCCGAAGTGAAATGACATAAGAAACCACATGTTTCGTAAACGTTAAGAAAAAGCATGACAAAACTGTAAGGGAAGGGTAAGGAAATCGTATGGTATGGATAAGTATTCTACGATATACTGTTATTAACAAAAGGAGGCTGAATGCATGACACAAAAAACGATGTCCGTTCTGCTTGCCACTGCCTTTCTGGTTGGTGTTGGATACAAGGCGATGCGCCACGTATTTCCAAAAAGCAGATAATCAGTATACGAATACATAGGGAATCTATGAAAAACCGCAGAAATCATCTGCGGTTTTTCATATACCTGTGTGATATGAAAATCGCTGTAAACATCAATAGCTGCCGGTGCCACTCCATAACCGTCTGACCCATAAACGATTCTCTGGGAAATTTCCTGTAAAAAGGGAAAAATTCCTACTTCTGCCACCTTGGAACGAAACGAACTGGATTGCTTGTGGATGGTAAGCCTTTTACGATACAATAGCGGTGTTAATGAAAACCTTTACATGTAATTGGGAGAATTGGAGGATGTTATGAAACAGAAGATTCAAAAATTTGGAGGGGCCATGTTTACACCGGTGCTGCTGTTTGCCTTTGCCGGAATCATGGTCGGTCTTGCGACGACCTGTATGAATCCGCAGATCATGGGGGATCTGGCGAATCCGGAGTCTATATGGTACAAATTCTGGGCAATGATCAGTGCCGGTGCGAATACGGTATTCAATCAGCTGCCAGTACTGTTCGCTGTTTCCCTGCCGATTGCGCTTGCGAAAAAGCAGAATGCCAGAGCGTGCATGGAAACCTTTGTGATCTATATCACGTTCAACTACTTTGTCAGTGAATTTTTAAACCAGTTCGGTTCTTCACTGGGCTTTGACTTTGCCGCGGAGGTGGGAGGTACCAGTGGACTTGCCATGATCGCCGGTATCAAAACGCTGGATACCGGAATGATTGGAGCTACCCTGATTGCGGGTATTGCCATTTATCTGCACAATAAATTTTATGACAAGGAGCTTCCGGATTATCTCGGTGTCTTCAAGGGGTCTGCCTTTGTTGTCATGATCGGCTTCTTCGTCATGATTCCTGTCGCAATCCTCATTGCACTTGTATGGCCGCATGTACAATCCGCCCTATTGGGTTTGCAGGGCTTCTTCAAGGCGAGTGGTGCTGCCGGTCTGTTCACATATAATCTGTTACAGAAGCTGCTGCTGCCATTCGGTGTTCATCACTTTATCTATGCACCGGTTCTGTTTGATAACGTCATTGTGGATGGTGGTACGATATCCTATTGGGCACAGCATCTGCCGGACTTTGTTAACTCCTCCAAGCCGCTGATTGAGCTGTATCCGCTGGGTGGCTTCTCCAATGGAGAGCTTGCGAAAATCTTCGGTGTCATCGGTGTTGCCCTTGCCTTCTATAAAACAGCACGTCCGGAAAAACGGAAGATGGTTGTCGCACTGATGGTGCCTGCCTGTCTGACAGCGATGATGACCGGGATTACTGAGCCGCTGGAATTCACCTTCCTGTTTGTGGCGCCTGTGCTGTACGTTGTCTATTCAGTACTGTCCGCACTGCTTGCGGTGGTCATGTTACTGTTCGGTGTTATTGGAAACTTCGGTCAGGGTATTCCCAACATCATCTTCCTGAATCTGATACCACTGTTTAAAAATCATGAAATGATGTATGTCTGGATGCTTGTCATCGGTATTGCCTTTACCGCGATTTACTACTTTGTATTCAAATTCATGATTCTGAAATTCAATTATGCAACGCCGGGACGAGAAGCGGTGGATGAGGATGCCAAGCTGCTGACAAAGGATGAGTACAAGGCATTAAAGGATGAGAAAAAGAGCACCGGAAGTGACCGCTTTGATGTAAACGGCATACTATCCGCACTGGGCGGTGGAGACAACATTCTGGAAATCAGCAACTGTGCGACACGCCTGCGTCTGCTTGTTAAGGATGAAAAGGCGGTACAGAGCCTGGAAGAGTTTAAGAAATACGGGGCAATCGGCCTTGTGAAAAACGGCACCTCCATTCAGGTCATCATCGGTCTGGATGTACCAAAGGTAAGAGAACAGGCAGAGCTTCTGCTTGGAAGAGAATAACGAGTATAGTTTATTACGACAGCCCTTAACAACGGCTGATAAAGGAGGATACTGATATGAAGAAATTTTCAATACTGATTGCAGGAGGAGGAAGCACCTATACACCGGGCATCGTTTTGATGCTGCTGAGCCATCTGGACCGCTTTCCACTTCGTTCAATCAAGTTCTATGACAATGATGCAGATCGTCAGAAAATTGTTGCGGATGCATGCGAGGTCCTGATTCGTGAGCGGAATCCGGAGATTAGCTTTCTGGCAACTACCGATCCGGAAACAGCCTTTACGGATGTAGACTTCGTCATGGCACATATTCGTGCGGGAAAATATGCAATGCGTGAGCTGGATGAGAAAATACCGATGAAATATAATGTCGTCGGACAGGAAACCTGTGGACCTGGAGGAATTGCTTACGGTATGCGTTCCATCGGTGCGATGCTGGAGCTGGTTGACTACATGGAGAAATATTCACCGCAGGCATGGATGCTGAACTATTCCAATCCTGCCGCAATCGTAGCGGAGGCGACAAGAAAGCTGCGCCCGGATTCCCGTATTCTCAATATCTGTGATATGCCAATCGGCATTGAACGTCATATGGCGGAAATCCTGCATCTGGATTCCAGAAAGGATATGGACATCTCCTATTACGGACTGAACCATTTCGGATGGTGGACGAGTATTAAGGATCATGCGGGAAATGATCTGATGCCTGTATTAAAGGAACATATCAAAGAAAAGGGATACTGTGTGGAAGCACAGATGTATCAGCACACGGATGACAGCTGGACAGATACCTTCCGCAAGGCAAGAGATGTCTATGCACTGGATCCGGATACCCTGCCGAACACCTATCTGAAATATTACTTCTACCCGGATTATGTAGTGGAACATACCGATCCTGCCTATACCCGTGCCAACCAGGTTATGGATGGCCGTGAAAAATTCGTATTCGGAGAATGCCGCAAGATAGCAGAGGCACAGAGCAGTGAGGGAGCGGATCTGCATATTGATGAGCATGCATCCTATATTGTCGATCTGGCATGTGCACTGGCATACAATACGAAGGAAAAAATGCTGCTGATTGTGGAAAACAACGGTGCTGTACAAAACTTTGACCCGACTGCAATGGTTGAGGTGCCTTGTCTGGTGGGAAGCGATGGACCGCAGGCGCTGTGCATCGGGGATATTCCACGGTTCCAGAAGGGATTGATGGAGCAGCAGGTCGCTGTGGAAAAGCTGGTTGTGGAAGCATGGGCGGAACAGAGCTATCAGAAGCTGTGGCAGGCCCTGACACTGAGTCGCATGGTACCAAGTGCAAGCGTCGCAAAAGCGATTCTGGATGATCTGATCGAGGCGAATAAGGATTACTGGCCGGAATTAAAATAAGAATCTGAAACTTATGTTATAGATTATAGAAGAGAACACCCGTGGTTGCATACGCTTATGCATACGGGTGTTTTTTTGCTGTAACTGCGTGGGAATGCTGTGATCTTTTTCAGAATTGCTGGTTTATGATGGAATTCATGATATAATCGTAGAGAATGAGGTGAAGGATCATGAAACTTGCAGAGCTAGTCAATCAGCATTATAAGGAGCTGTCCTCCAATGACCTGTACATTTGGGACTATATACAGGCGCATGGAAAGGAATGTCAGAATCTGTCTATCGTTGAGCTTGCACAGCGCTGCCATGTTTCCAAAACGACGATCCTGCGCTTTGCCCAGAAGCTGTCGCTGAAGGGATACAGTGAATTGAAGGTATATCTGAGCTGGGAAAACCGGCCATCCGGGGATATGGTGATTGATGAGCATCTGATTGAGCATGTATGTGATACAAGCAAATACGCCATTGATGAGCTGCGGGAGCGTGATTTCACGGATATCTGTGAAATGCTGTATCACTCTGGACGCATATTCGTATATGGAACAGGAGCCTTGCAGGATTCTGTGGCAAGGGAGCTGCAGCGTATGTTTTTATATTGCGGAGAATTTGTCTATGTTCTATCCGGCGAAAAGGAAACGGAAATGGTTCTGCCCTTCTTGAGCCGTGATGATGTTGTGATTCTGATTTCCCTGCGCGGAGAAGGGGAGCTGATCAATGAGTTTGCTTCTCAGCTTCGTCTAAGAAGCATCAAAACGATATCCATGACGCGACTGAAAAATAATGAGCTCGCTCATAAATGCACGAAAAGCATCTACATCACAACCTCACAGGTGATGATTGGCAATCTTATTCTGCATGAGGCGGCAAATCTGTATTTTGTATTGGCAGAGCTGCTGTTTCTGCGCTATTCCCAATATAAACAGAAGCAGGATGGTATAGGAATACGATAACCGCAAACATGGCGGTTTTTTCTTTGAAAACTCTTGCGGGTGACGCAGGGGAATAGTCTACAATAGGGGAAGAGGTGAAGAATATGTATCAGATTCATGAGGTGTGCGAACGCTGTCATTTAAGCAGAAAAGCGATTCGTCTGTATGAGGAAAAAGGACTCCTGCATCCGGATAGGATACAGGGAAATCGAATGTATAATAAAGAAGATGTAGTGCGGCTGCAATGTATCAGCTATTATCGTGGACTTGGGTTTTCTCTGGAACAGATTCAGCAGCTGTTGCATGGCAGCAGTGAAAAATGTTTGAAGGAGCTGCTTATGACACATAAAAAGTAGCTGAATCAAAAGCTGGAGGAAAAGCAGGAACAGCTGAGGGCTGTAAACAATGTTATACATGCGATCCGGCAGCATGAGGAATTTGATATCACTGCAGCGGTATCGGATGAACAGCATGACGATGATTGTGTGGAGGGGATGCTGATCTGGAAGTGGAATTCCATCTATCAGATTTATAACTATCGATGCAGCAGAAAGACCTATCGGCATGCGGTTATTTCCACACGGCTGTTTTGTGCGATTCTTGTAATTGTACTGGTGTTTGCATGGCTGGAGAAGGGAGGAATTCTGTAATGATTACCATACGTGAGCTTGCGGATTCCTGCAATATCAGTGTACGGACACTGCAGTATTATGATCAGATTGATCTTTTGAAGCCCAGCGGTTATCAGGGGCGCATTCGTCTGTATGATGAAGCAGCAAAGAAAAAACTGAAATGCATCCTTGCATGGAAGGTACTGGGCCTAAGTCTAGAGGAAATCACAAAGCTTCAGCAGGGAGTCATGGATCGGGAACAGCTGTTGATTCTGCTGGAACAGAAAAAGGAACAGCTTATGATGTTCAAGGATGCTTTACTAAAAAATCAGATGCAGGTGGATGACATATTGTTTCATATCCGGCAGTCTAAGGAGTGGAATCCCGGCGACTATATGGAAATTTTATCACTGCAAACTATGGATCATCCGTATTCACTGACAACACATCTGGTTGCACTGCTGCGTAATATGACGCTGCTCAAGGTGATCATTTTGATATTTTACATATTGAATGCCCTCTGTATTGCCGCACTTATCGCAGAATGTGCAACCCTTCTATTCCCATAGGGCAATAAATCATAATTCAGATGCTTTGATAGAAAGATATGGAAAGCGGCAATGGGCTTATTCATATTCAAATTCGGAACGATTTCGTATTCATGCAGAGGCTAAGCTGAATAAGAAGATAATCTTACACATCCGTCGTTTCCCTACCGGGTAAACTGTTGTATAATAGTGATATTGATCATACAAGGAGACGAAGGATATGTCACAGAAAAAAATTACCTATATCAAGCTGCTGCATCAGCTGGAAAAAAAGATGAAGACCAAACGCCTTGAGGGCAAGGTCGCTATACAAAGAGAAGAATTTGAAATTCTGTTGTCCGGAATACCTTCAATTTTAAACGGATACGATCTGGTAACGCTTGAGGTAGGTGAAAACATCAACCGGGAGGCATTGCGAAAGCATCTGAAGGAACAGTTTGAAATCACCGATAAAGAGAGTGCAATCAGGGCAATCAAAGCCTTTTTGAATGATAATGTGCAATGGCAGTACGAGCAGTTTCTGGGCTTCTGGAGGGATGAGCCTCAGTTCGATTTGGAAGAGCTGGATGAAAAAGCAAGGCTGTTCTTTGAGGGCTGCAAAACCTTTGCGAAGCAGTTTTACCCGTTCCTGAAGGATCAGGGCTTTGCCGGCTTTGATTATGGAGAATGTGTCCGCATGATACGGGAATGCTATGCAGTGGAACTTCTGGATCGGGAAACGGCGGACATGATGCTGCAGGATATCGGAACCCGTGCATTCCGGCAGTTTGACAGATGGGAGGAATATGCGCTCAGTTATCTGTGCGGAGGGTGTTATTTCATGTTCCGCAGCTCCGGGATGAACAACGATTATGGAAGTATGATGTTTCAAAATGAGCTGCAGGCGATTGAAAAGCTGTTTTTTGAAAATCGTACCAATGTATGGAACCGCTATTCCTGGCTGGAGGGAAAGAAGTATTTCCCGGGCATGAAAGAAGGGAAAAAGCTGATTGACAGCACGTTGGGCTGCTTTGTGACGGATCGTGTCAGCATAGATCAGGATGCCATCTGTTATATGGTACGCGAGGAGCCCTCCAAAGACAATCCGGACAGCGGCTGGAGAATCTTCGCCGGAGATGAAACACAGGAGTATATTGATGATATTGAACATACGCAGGTTTTCGCTTTAAATACCGTATGCAATTATGATCCGGAAATCATCCCGTTTCTTGACGAGCCGATTGGTACGGTGATTGTGCGCAATCGGGAAGGAAAGCTTGAAAAAGAGGAAAAGCAGAATCAATAACAGCTGTTTTTATGGGAATTCACACTCTGTTTACTGTATATCCGCTATACAGCTTATACCGAACGTAAGGTTTGGACATGATCTGAATTCAGATTGTCCGGACCTTTTTCTTCATATTCATTTGGTCCTATGGTAACCGGTATAGTCATAAATAGTTTAAGAAAACAGATATTCGACATAGTTGTTATTGACAGAATACGAATACCATGATAGTGTATTACTGTATTTAGTACACTAATACACTGGAGGTGCAATTGATGTTTGTAATTGACACGCAAAGCAAGCTTCCGATATTTGAACAGCTGAAAAAGCAAATACTGGAGTTTATCACAATTGGTATTCTATCACCAAATGACAAACTTCCTTCTGTTCGTGCCATGGCTTCGCAGATTGGTGTAAACCCCAACACGGTTGCGAAAGCCTATCAGGAGCTGGAAGAGCACGGATATATTTATTCGGAGAAAGGAAAGGGATGCTTTGTGGCAGACAATGAATCCGATAAGCTGATACGGGAAGAAAAGCTGAAGGACTTTAAGGGAACAGTTCTTGATATGAAGCAGCATCATATCGAAAAGGAAGCGCTCTATAAAGTGGTGAATTCCGTATATGAGGAGGGAAAGGATCATGCTTAAAATCAGGTCACTGACAAAGAAATTTAAAGAAAAGACCGTGCTGATGGATGTAAACCTGGATATTCACAGCGGCAGTGTTTTTGGTCTGATCGGTCCCAATGGTTCAGGTAAATCCACACTTCTGAAAATTATGGCCGGTATTATGAAGCCGGATCTGGGATGTATCTGTATTGATGATGAAAGGGTATTTGATAATCCCAATGTGAAACGTGATATTCTGTTGATCAGTGATGATCCGTTTTATTTCTTTAATGCCACGTTAAAGGATATGAAGGAATTTTACCGTGTATGGTATCCAAATCTCAATGATGAAATCTACGAGAAATATCGTGCTATCTTTAAGCTGGATGAAAATAAGACACTGAAGAATTTCTCCAAGGGTATGAAGCGTCAGTCCTTTATCGTTCTGGCACTTGCAATTTCACCAAAATATCTGTTTCTTGACGAGGCATTTGACGGTCTGGATCCGGTGATGCGGCTGACCTTTAAACGGGCAATCAGTAAAATGATCGAGGAAAAGGAAATGACTGTAATCATATCCAGTCATAATCTGCGTGAGCTGGAGGATATCTGCGATACATTCGGTATCTTGGAGGATAATACGATTCGAACTGCCGGCTATGTGGATGAAACGAAGGAAAATATCCACAAGATTCAGCTTGCGTTTAAAGAAGAAAAACGTGAAGATGATTTTAAGGCACTGGATTTGCTGTCGATGCATGTGCAGTCGCGTGTAGTGAATCTGGTTGTTAAGGGAGATATTGAAAAAATTAAAAATTATTTGAATACGATGGACCCTCTGATGATGGAAGTGCTGAATGTCAATCTGGAGGAGGTCTTCATCTATGAAATGGAAAAGAAGGGGTATGGTGTTTATGATGAATGATTTTAAGGCCTATCTGCGCTATTATGTAAACAGCAATAAACGGCTGTTGATACTGGTTTTTATCATTCTGTTTCTGATAATGCCATTCTTCACCTTTAATTATATGGGACTGCCACGCGGCCCGTATTCACTGGATACCTTTTATATGGGATTCATTGCTCTGGGAGCGGCAACCTGTGCTGGAGGCTGTATCCTGTCATATCTGTTACCAATATATAATTTTCGCTATTTGTATAAGAAAAGAAGTCATGAGATGTACTTCTCTTTACCGATACAAAGAAAGCATCTGTTTCTATACAACTATATCAGCGGGCTGCTTGTCGTACTGGTCCCGTTGCTGATGAACTATCTTCTGGGCTACTTTATAATGCTGGGGCTCGGATATCGGGAGAGACCGCTCTATATGCTGATACCGTTAATCTTCTTTCTCGGTTTATCCATCCTGCTTTTGATTCAGTATTCCATTTTCACCTTTTTAAGCGTGAAATGCAACAATCTGATTGACAGTATTCTTGTCAACGGTGCTTACGTTGTCATGCCGTTTATTGTCATGCTTTCCGCGACGATTTTCTTTAGTAATCAGATAACGGCAATTCTTGGAGATATCGGCGCATCACCAAGTGAATTTATCAATATGGGAATGATCCAGATGCTGCTTTCCATGCCGAGTACAATATATGCCTTTCTATTTAATATGATAGCTTCCATGGCGTCGGAAATGCATAGAATTGATACTCTGATAAACGCATTTAACTGGCTGTACTTTCTATATTGGGGAGTCATCGGTGTGCTGTGCTTCTGGTTTGGCTGGAAATCCTTTGTGGATAGAAAGCCTGAGGATGCAGAGCAGCGAACTGTTACCTTATTCGGATACCCGGTGATTATCACGGTTATCACCTTCTGTATGGTTTTATTCGTCATGAATATCAATGGCGGTGTCGTTGTTCCCAGCCTGATTATACTGGTTGCATATTTTTGTATGATATTCTTCTCCAATCGAAAGATACAGATAAAAAAGCTTCACGTAATCGTATTTGCATTGCTTTATATCGGAACCTTCGGCTTTAGCTATATGTATACGCAGACAAAAGGGCTGGGGATGGTAAAGGAATTTCCATCGCTGACAGACATGGTGCGTGTAAATATTGATGTGAATGCATCTTCTATTGAAAATGATTCCGCTATGCAGTTCTATGATGCGAAGAATAAAGAATATTATGATGGGTATGGTACTTCTGTTCAGGATGAGGAATCCATGAAAGATCTGCTGGATGTGCAAAAGGAAGTCAGTACTAGGAGTGTGAAGGAGTACTTTTATGATAATGCGTTTTATATCAGCATTTCTTATATCAAGCAGGATAACTTTCAGGTTTCTCGAAACTATACACTAAAAATGAATAAAAAGAATAAGGACTATCTACAAAAGCTGATGGAAGAGCTGAAGCATACGGAAAAATTCTCTGTTATGCAGCATTGAGAAATGAGCTGAAAGTAAGAAAATCTTTCTTGCTGTTCATAGAAAGCATGAAGGAAAAATAAGTCATTCTTTTACCACAAAAGGAAGGCTTTGCTGTTGAATGAAAGGGGTTCTATTGCATAATAGAGTACACAATTCGCAAGGGGATTGCGATACCTCTTATAGTAAGCAAAAGGCTCTCAGCACTTATGTGTGCAGAGAGCCTTTTTGCGTTGTACATCTAAAACAGTAACACACAATGTATGTATTTACAAATGACAGCTTATATCGTCGTGTCGGACTTGCTTATTCGTTTTTTTACAGACTCGAAGGTATCACATTCCAGAACCAATGTGGATACTATATGCATTTGTTCCTCAGTTAATGCCTGCAGCCACATTGCGCAATCCTCATGAAACTTGATTTGCATCTGTCTGTGTAAGAGCTGCCTCTCTCCTTCCAGCTTACCTTCCATTTTTCCGGCAGCTTTTCCCTCTTCAAAGCTGTCACGCAAGCCGTTGCGGTAACGTGCTTCTCCCATTTGAATCGCCATTGCGGTTGACCATAGCTCATCATCCTTCTGCATTTCCTCGTACTTGTCCATGAATACCTTCACCAGCCTTTCCTTCGACTTCAGTATATCATTTTTTTTATTATTTTCAAACAGGTATATCAGCTGTTCAAAGTCATTCAGTCTCTGCATTTCCTTCTCCTTTACAATGTCATTGATTGCCGGCATATGAACAAAGGTGCGAAGGATGAGTGGGTAGTAGCTTTCATTCTCTCCCTGCTCATTGCGCATCTGATACTGATTGATCAGATTTCTGTTGTTCCATGCATACTCATCAATGAAGATAATTTGATAAACCGGCTTTAATTGATCATAAAGCTCACCGCTTTTCAGCTGATTGTTCAACGCTCTGGCACCGTAAAATTCAAAGCGCATCATTTCCGCTAAACCTTTGTAGGTTGTCTGCATCTCGATATTGAAATGACGGTTTTGTTCATCCTTCACGTGGACATCCAGAATGATGCGCTTCTTTCCGATGATGCCCGGGTCCAGATTCGGATTGAGGACGGTGCTTTCCTTTACCTTGATTCCGGTAACACGTTCAATGATGGTGTTGCGGGCGTACACAGAGCCTTCATCCTCACGGGAAAGGGCGTACTTAAAAAATAGATCGTTACTGTAGTTGAGTTGATTCCTTGCATTTGACATTTATATGTCCTCCATTCTGTAAGGGCTCCTTACCCCCTTCTATACGTATGGAATCTGTCAAATTCCTAAAGAATCCACGAATAATTGATAAAATTTGTTATTTTTCACGTTAAAAGGAATTCAACTATACTGGCATTGCTTTTAAAGGATTTCCTTAGCAATATGCAATACGATTTTTTATTTTCAAATAGTAAATGAAAATCATCTGATGGTCCTGCGATTCGCAATGTCTCACACGAAATATTTCATGTATTTCTTATGTGAATTTACTAAAAACCTATTGCTTTCGCAGAAACTTATTGCTATAATTGTATAGCACTTACTTTAAACCCACCTGAGGTTTAAGGCGGAAGGAGAGTTAAAATGAAAAAAGGAATTCATCCAGAGTACCACCGTATTATGGTAAAATGTACTTCTTGTGGAGCTGAATTTGAAACTGGTTCAACCAGCAAAGAGCTGCGTGTTGATACTTGTTCAAACTGCCATCCTTTCTATACAGGACGTCAGAGATTCGCTGCTGCACAGGGACGTATTGAAAAATTCAACAAAAAATACGGACTTAAATAACAACTACAGTGGAAAAGGGGCATATGCCTCTTTTCTTTTATAGTTTTACAGGTATTATATTTTCTGAATTACAGGAATTGGATAAAGGTTTACCTAAAAGCTGAGATATAGGATGAAAGAAAATGAAAGTTAAGTAACAGATGTAAATTGCACATACTGGAATCACTTTATGATATAATACAAATCGTAATGTTAGTGAGGAGTGTCGTTATGTATCAGCAGTATAAGGAAGGATGGCTGGAGGTAATATCCGGCTGTATGTTTGCAGGAAAGACAGAGGAGCTGATTCGCCGGATCAAGGTACTGGAATATGCGAAAAAGAAAATCGCCGTATTTAAACCGAAAATCGACGATCGCTACAGTGAGGAATGTGTTGTATCGCATTGCGGAAGCACGGCAAAAAGCTTTGTGATAAACCGTGCGCATGAGATTTTTGATTACATAGATGACAGCTATGATGTAATTGCAATCGATGAGGTACAGTTTTTCGATGAAGAGATTGTAGAGATATGCGATTATTTTGCAGATCATGGAAAGCGTGTCATGGTTGCCGGGCTGGACATGGATTTTCGCGGGGAGCCGTTCAGTGTCATGCCGCAGCTGTTTACACATGCGGAATTCGTTACAAAACTGACAGCGGTGTGTACAATATGCGGAGCACCTGCCACAAGAAGTCAGCGGCTGATTGACGGCAGAGCCGCCCGCTATGATGATCCAATCATTCTGGTGGGAGCAAGTGAGCAGTACGAGGCAAGATGCCGTCATTGCCACGAGGTGCCGGGGAAGCCTTTGATCCATAAATAAACAGAGATTTACTTAAAGCAGATATGTCGAATCGGATATATTTGCTTTTTTTAATATCCTCATAAGGTATGAGCTAATGCGTGGCTCTTTTTTTCACACGCATGTCCTATTGCTTTTATCTATTCAGAATATAGACTTCCTGTAAATTTCCAATTAAAAGCTATGTACCGGCATTTAATCATTGCCGGTGAATGTACTTTCGTACTTGCTGGTATCTCATTCAAAGAGAATCGTTTTATTTTTTGCACAACGTGAATGCTCATCATAGTGATGTGCAAACGTATATCCAAACATAGTACCTAACAATTCTTGTGAAAACGGTTTCGATAAAATATACTTATTTTGTAAGGAAGAGCTTGCGCGCAAATATGATTTTCCTTTAACAAAAGGAGGTTTGATAAGATGAATGATACATTGATCTGTGATGAGCTTTGTGAACTTGATTTAGATGTGAGAAGTACAGATGAGTTTTTTGAAGTCATGAGCAAAAAGGCTGTGGATCTGGGCTATGTAACAGAACAATTTCTATCAGCCATAAAAAAACGGGAACAGGATTATCCTACCGCATTGCCGGTAAAGCCTTATCCGGTTGCAATACCGCATTCCGATCCCATCAACATCGTGAAGCAGTTTATTGCACCTGTTCGTTTGAAAAATGCAATCAGCTGGTGTGAAATGGCGAACAATGACAGCATCCTTTCGGTACAAATTGTGTTTCTTCTGGGCTTTAAAAGAGAAGAGGGACATGTGGAAATTCTACAGCTGCTGCTGCAGAACTTTCAGAACGAGGACACGATGGAAAGCTTGCTGAAGGCCGCAACAAAGGAAGAATTTCTGGAAATAGTGAAGCAAATGGAAGGACTCTAATGAAAAAAGTAATCGTTGCTTGTGGGAATGGGGTTGCAACCTCTCAAACAGTGGCTTTTCGTATCAATCGCATGCTGGAAAAAGAGAACATCACCAATGTCAGGGTGGAGGCAGTGAACCTGCGTTCTTTACAAAGAGAGCTTCATGGAGCTCTTGCCTATATCGATATTACAAATAGTCATATGGATTATGGAATTCCTACTGTTAACGGACTTGCTTTTCTCTCAGGAGAGCATAAAGAAGAAGCGTTTCAAGAACTTATCAAAATCATAAAAAACAGGTAGAAGGAGAACATTATGAAAAAAGTAATCGTGGCTTGCGGAAGCGGAGTAGCTACAAGTCAGACAGTGGCATCAAAGGTAAATCGTTTGCTGAAGGAAAAAAACGTTGATGCAAAGGTAGATGCCGTAGATTTAAAATCGGTAGACCGTTACCTTGTAGATGCTGCAGCATATATCACAATAACAAAGGTCACAAAGGAATACCCAATCCCTGTGATCAACGGTATCGCATTTTTGACAGGCATGAATCAGGATGCGGAGCTGAGTAAATTAATTGAGGCAATAAACAACGCAAAATAGAACTTTGAAGGAAGAGAAAGAAGGGAAATATAATGGAAATTTTATCAGATGTTGTTAATTATCTATTAAGCTTAGGCGCAGCAATCTTTGTTCCTATTATCATTATCATTGCCGGTTTGATTGTTAGAATGAAATTGAAGGATGCAATATCCGCAGGTATTACACTGGGGGTAGCGTTTACCGGGATGACGATGCTGATCAATTTTATGACGGGGGCAATTTCACCGGCTGCGGAAGCGATGCTGAAAAATACAGGGATATCTCTGCCAATCGTAGATGGTGGCTGGACCACAATGTCAACCATTTCTTGGTCCTGGCCATATGCGTTCCTAATGTTTCCACTCATGATTGTCATCAATATAATCATGCTGGTTATTAAAAAAACAAATACATTCAATGCGGACTTATGGAATGTCTGGGGTAAGATTTTTACAGCGGTTGGCGTTGTGGCAATTACCGGCAGCGTACCGCTGGCATTTCTGGTAGCCGCCATACAGATTGTATTTGAATTAAAAACAGCGGATGTGCACCAGCGCAGAATTGAAGAATTATCCGGTATTCCAGGCGTAACCTGTACACATAAGATGGTCCTGTTTGGAGCGTTGATGTATCCGATTGACTGCCTGTTGAAAAAGATACCTGCATTTAACAAAAAATTTGATGCGGCTGCATTAAAGGATAAAGTTGGTATCTTTGCTGAGAATCATGTATTGGGGTTTATTCTGGGCGTTATCTTCGGTTTGCTTGCTCAATATCCTGTCGCAGAAACACTGACGCTTGCTATTCAGTGTGCCGCAGCCTTAACGCTGTTCCCGGTCATCACAAAATATTTTATGCAGGCGCTGTCACCAATCAGTGAAGCGGTATCTGACTTTATGAATAAAAAATTCAAGGGAAGAACACTGCTTGTCGGTCTTGACTGGCCTTTCCTTGGCGGTTCCAATGAAATATGGCTGGCAGTCATCTGGTCTGTTCCGGTAACCTTGATCTGTGCAATGCTTTTACCGGGTAATGCGATACTGCCGTTTGCAGGAATCATCAATATAGCACTTGCTGTTCCTGCTTATCTTGTAACAAAGGGAAATCTTCCGAGAATGCTTATTTTATGCACACTTGGAGTTCCTGCGTTCCTGTGGGTAGGTACTGCATTTGCTCCCTTTATCACAGACCTTGCAAACACAACCGGTGCGGTAGCATTGAAGGCCGGCGAAATGATTTCCAATTCCTCGATTGACGGGCCGGTATTCACGTATGCAATTTCACAGGTATTTGATGTGATCAACGGCAACTGGATTCCGATTATCGTATTGTTTGTATGGGTTACCTGCTACGCATTCTACTACCGCGCATTAAGCAAAGAAAACAAGCTTGCCGAGGCGAAGGATGGTAATGCAAAAGCAGCAGGTGAGTAGGCATGTCTTTTACTAATAAAGAAGGTAAGCTTATCGTATTGAATATCATAGATACAATACAAAAGCATAAGGATTACCTAAGTGAAATAGATGGTGCAATCGGTGATGGCGATCATGGTATCAATATGAATAAAGGAGTAACGATCGCAAAGTCACAGGTGGATAAAAACGAGACATTAAGTGAAGCGCTGTGCACGCTTTCCTGTGTGCTTATGGAAAAAATAGGAGGATCCATGGGGCCTCTCTACGGTTCAATTTTTATGGGAATGCAGGCCGCATTGGGAAATGCAGAATACATTAACGGTGCAATCATTGAAAAGATGCTGAAGCAGGCCTATGACAATATTCAGATGATCTCACCGGCTAAGCCAGGAGATAAAACATTGGTAGATGTCCTTGCTCCTGCTGTTTCAGCGTATGCATCAGTCTTTGAAAAAACACAGGATACATGCGCTGCTCTTACAGCCTGCTCACAGGCTGCAGAAGAGGGGATGCAGGCGACCTGTGATATGCAGGCTAAATTAGGCAGAGCATCACGTCTGAAAGAAAAATCAATCGGTCATCAGGATGCAGGGGCAACCTCCTGCTGCCTGATTCTGCAGACATTCTGCTCAACGATAATAGCGTTGGAAAAAGCTTCACGAAAGGAGACTGGAGATGCAGCGATTTGTTAACGATCCGGACATGATTGTAGATGATATGTTAAAGGGGTATGTGAAATGTCATAAGGATATCCTTCATATCAGTGAAAAGAACGATCATGTAGTTGTGAAAAACCGGCAAAGGAAGCATAAGGTAGGAATCGTAAGCGGAGGGGGAAGCGGTCATGAGCCATGTTTTCTTGGTTATGTTGGCGAACACATGCTGGATGCCGTAGCAGTAGGAGAAGTATTTTCTTCTCCCCCTGCCACTGCGTTTCATCAGGCATTTTTAGAGGCTGATACCGGTGCAGGCGTTGCCTGTCTGTTTGGCAATTATGCCGGCGATAATATGAATGTGAAAATGGCAGTACAAATGGCGGCAATGCAGCAGGTAAATGTACGCTATGTTACGGCCAATGATGATATTGCAAGCGCACCGTTGGATGAAAAAGAGAAGCGTCATGGAATTGCAGGAAGTCTGTTCATGTGGAAAATCGGGTGTGCAAAGGCTGAGCTTGGCGGTACGCTGGATGAAGTGATCGATGCAGCACAGGCTGCTGTGAATGAAACCAGAAGCTTGTGTGTAGGGCTGACCCCCTGCTCAATACCTGCTGTCGGTCATGCTAATTTTGAGATTCAGGAAGGTACCATGGAATATGGTATCGGACATCATGGTGAGCCCGGGCTGATTGTAGAATCATTGAAAAGCGCAAAAGAAATCGCCGCGGTACTCTGTGAGAAAATAGAAGCAGATTTAAAGCTGAAGCATGGAGAAGAAATATCTGTCATCGTATCCGGGCTGGGCGGAACGCCAATTATGGAGCTTTATGTTCTTTATGATGAGATAGAGAATTATTTTACAGAACGCGATATTTCAGTCTATCGCTCCTTTGTAGGTGATTATGTAACCTCGTTGGAGATGAGTGGAGCTGCGCTGACGGTGATGCGTATGAAGGAAGAATTTAAAGAATTGCTGGATTTTCCTGTTGATACACCGGCAATCACTATAAAATGAAATTTGAGGAAAGCTGTGCGGATCGGTAGAGGATGATGCTGTCCTGCTGATCACGTTATTTATAAGGAGGAATCGCAATGTCGTTGGATGAAAGAGGCTTGAATATTTTAAAACTGCTAGTAAATAATCCGACGATCAGTGGTTCTCAACTGGAAAAAGAAGCAGGATTGTCACGAAAACAGCTTAGTTATTCTTTAGCAAAGATAAATTTTTATCTGAAGGAAAATGGATTTGAAGAAATCGGAAGAATGCGGACGGGGAAATTTATCATACCCCATAATGTTATCAATTCCTATAAAACAAATCAGTTCACCTTTGATGAAGGTGCGTATGTATTTATAGAAAAAGAGCGTCTTTACTTGATTGCCCTGATTCTCTTGCAGCATAAAGAGGAACTCAGCATTAACCATTTCACCTCGATCCTGAGGATTAGCAAGAATACGGTTTTGAATGATTTGAAAAAACTGCAGACGGTGATTTTACAGGAATTCGATTTGAAGCTATGGTATGATCGTTCCAAGGGATATTATCTGGTTGGCAAGGAATATGAAAAGCGTACGTTGATGATTCGCATGATTCAAAGCATCCTGCCGTTGCTGAGCGGAGAATCTATTCTGCTTTCCATACTTGAAATTGATGAGGAACGGATCCGGATGCTTTGTGCCGATGTAGAGGAAGTAGAAAAAACCTTGAAAGTACGTTATACCGATGAACGGATACGGGAGATTCCCTTTATCCTATATTTCATTCTTATTCGAATCGAGGCTCAGAAATTTCTGGATGTGCTTCCGGAGGATTATCAGCATATTGCAGGTACCAGTGAATATGGCTCTATTATGAATATCTTCGCTAAATATGATATCCAGAATACAATGGACAAATTATATCTGGTATCACAGTTTCAGATATCAAGTGTTAATTTTGAAGACAGCCGCAGTAAGAAATTTGAAAAGGAACTGGCGGAAGCGGCAGAGAAGACACTTGAGAATTTTGAAAATCTCGTCTGTATTCGTTTTCAGGATCGTAAGGCCCTGCTGGATGCTCTGATTCAGCATCTGAAACCGGCCCTTTACAGAATACGCTATCAGTATCATATCGAAGGCAATATTCTCAATATGATACTTCCTCATCATTCCTATCTATTTGAAATCACAAGACATGCAATGGTGCCGTTTGAGGAGATGTTCCATATTCTTATTCCGCAGGAGGAAATGGCGTATATCACCATCCTGTTTGGCGGGTGGATGACAAAGGAAGGAACACTGGATTTTCTTGAGAAAAAAAGAAGAGCTATTGTCGTTTGTACCAATGGTATTTCCATTTCCAATTTTCTGTTTCTGAAGCTGAAGGAGGCATTCCCTGAGCTTGAATTTCTTTGTTCTTTATCCTCACGGCAGTTTTACGAATACCATAAGGAATATGATGTTGTATTTGCTACCGTTCATCTTGATACAGCGGTACCACAATTTCTGGTAAAGCCGATTATGGATGATAACGATTTGCATAATCTTCGCAAAAAGGTGTTCAACGAGCTTTTGAATAAAACTATTTATGAGGTTAACTCAGCAAGTCTACTGCATGTTATTAGTAAATATGTGGATGTAAAGGACCGTAAAGGACTGTTGACGGCATTAAAAAGCTATCTTGGTGAAACCACGCAGGAAATGGTTCTGACAGAGCATTGCCATCAAATGGACACAAACAATCTTCATGATCTGTTAACACCGGAAACCGTGCATATAGCAGAGCATGAACTAACCTGGATGGAAGCTATTCAAACTGCATCGGAACCATTGCTGAGAAATGGCTGTATTACAACGAAATATATAGAAAATATGATTTACAGCGTCAAATATGATAAACCGATCTGGACGATTGCGGATGGTCTGCTGCTGGCACATGCAAGTGTAGAGGAGGGGGTTAATGCATTGGGCATGTCCCTTCTAAAGCTGCCGGAAAGTATTTGCTTCAATGGTTATATGGAAGCTGTTATCGTTGTCGTTATGGCAACACCAAATCGTGAAATTCATTTAAAGGCGCTGTATGCACTGATTGATATCGTAGAAAATGAAGAAGATTTTAATCGGATGAAGTCTACAGACTCCATTTCGGAAATATTAGATATAATATCTAAAGAAAGGTACGAGGTATGTTAGAGAATTTAAAAAAAGATGTATGTGAGATTGCGAAAAGAGCACAGCGTGATGGATTATGTAAGCATAAATCAGGGAATTTCTCAGCCCGTGATGTGAAAAGCGGCTATATTGTTATTACACCGACAAGTGTGGATCGTGAGCTGCTGACTCCAAGAGATATGATTGTGATGGATTTGGAGGCCAATGTCATTGAAAACCTGTCCGGTTTAAAACCGACAAGTGAATCGCTGATGCACATTACCATTTATAAGACCAGAAAGGATGCGAATGCTATTGCACATACCCATTCTATGTATGCAACTACGTTTGCATTATTAAATAAGCCGATTCCTGCTATCGTATATGAAGTCGCAAATATGGGACTTACAAAGGGACGCGTGCCGGTGGCGCCTTATGGAAGACCGGGGACGATGGAGCTGGCAAACAGTGTGGTTGATGCATGCATGGAAGCTGAAAGCTTTTTGATGGAAAGTCATGGCGCTGTAGCCTTTGATTCACAGGATATTTATGAAGCCTTTTTGAAGGCCGCTTATATTGAGGAACTGGCACAGCTTTATTATAATGCAGTTACTGTTTTACAGGGCAAGGAACCAAAATCATTCGCTCAGGAAGAATTACAGAAATGGGAATACCCAAAAGAAATCAAATTTCCGAAGCAGTGATATGATGTATTTCTATTTTGTGCGCCACGGGGAAACACTATCCAATATATGGCATACGCTGCAGGGATGGTCGGATACTCCGTTGACGGAAAAGGGAATCGCACAGGGAAAGGCTTTGGGAAGAGGACTGGCAAATACACCGTTTGAGAAGATATATTCATCAACAAGTGAACGCGCTTATGATACTGCCTGTTATATACGGGGAAAAAGAAATATGGAGATAACCATGTGCAGGGGTCTGAAGGAAATGAATTTCGGTACCTTTGAAACCAAGGCCAATACATTTGCCGGATGTGAAACCTATCTACAGAGAATTCAGTTTCCATGGAAGGCTGCCGGTGGAGAAAATTTGGAGGATGTCTGCCAGCGAATCCATCAGACAATGAGACAAATATTGGAAGAGAATAAAGGAGGACATGGGAATATTCTATGTGTGAGTCATGGAATTTCCATACTGGCTGCTCTGCATACTGCGGATAAGGAAGTTTATGAAGAATGTCTGAGGAATGAAGTGAGGTTTGGAAATTGCAGTGTGACAATTATCGGCTATCATAAGGGAAGGTACACGGTAGAATGCATCAACTCAACAGAATATGTTACAAAGGGAGGCTATTATGAAAAAGATTATCAATGACCCGAATAAGTATCTATCGGAGATGCTGGAAGGGATCTATATCGCTCATCAAAATCAATTGACATATGTAAATGATGATCCGCAATGTCTGGTTACCAAAACAAAAAAAGCAGGGAAGGTGGGAATCGCAACCGGTGGAGGAAGCGGACATCTGCCTTTGTTTCTGGGATATGTAGGTGACGGTATGCTGGACGGCTGCAGTGTAGGCGATGTCTTTCAGTCTCCAAGCGCTGAACAGATGCATGCAATCACAAAAGAGATTGATTCAGGTGCCGGAGTTCTCTATATTTACGGAAATTACAATGGGGATATATTTAATTTTGATATGGCGGCAGAAATGGCGGATTTTGAGGATGGAATTCGTGTGGAAACAGTGCTTGGTGCAGATGACGTCGCTAGTATCGGGCCGCTTTCGCAGGACGAGAAGACAACAAGGCGGGGTGTTGCAGGTATTTTCTTTGTTTATAAATGTGCCGGAGCAGCTGCTGATAAAATGATGAGCCTTGACACTGTGACACGCATTGCAAGAAAAGCAAGCTGGAACACAAGGACGCTGGGTGTTGCTTTAACATCCTGTGTCGTTCCCCGTGTCGGGCATGCCGGTTTTCATATCGAAGAGGATGAAATGGAAATCGGAATGGGAATTCATGGAGAAACGGGTATTCGCAGAGGAAAGATTGAAACAGCTGATCAGATAACAGAAGAGATGATGAATAAGATAATAGAAGATCTTCCTTATGCACCTGGAGATCGTGTTGCGGTACTTGTAAATGGTCTGGGGGCGACTTCACTGGATGAACAATATATCGTAACGAGAAAAATCAATCAGCTTCTCATGGATAAAGGAATAGCTGTTCACCGCTATTATGTGGGGGAATATGCAACCTCACTGGAAATGGCAGGAGTATCCATATCCTTACTGAAGCTTGACGAAGAGCTTACAGAGCTGATTGATTATCCGGCAAATACCCCGTTCTTTAAACAGCTGTAGGAGAATTTAATATGGATGTTAAATATATAAAAAGCCTGTTAAACTGTTTTGCAGAGGTTATGCAGGAGAATAGAGAGTTCTTAATTGAACAGGATAGTATCGTGGGAGACGGGGATCTCGGCTTAACGATGAGTGACGGTTTTCAGGCTGCTGCGGAGGCTGTACGCAAAAGCGATGAAACAGATGCAGGCAAGCTATTATATATGGCAGGAAAAGCGATGTCTGTTGCCGTACCCTCCACAATGGGTACCCTGATGGCAAGTGGATTTATGCAGGCGGGGAAAGCGTTAAAGGGTGTCTGTGAGCTCGATCTGAACCATATAGCACAGTTCTTTCAGGCATATGAAGCTGGTGTGATGCACAGAGGAAAAGCAAACATAAACGAAAAAACGTTCCTTGATGGTATTGACCCTGCTGTACAGAGTATGAGAAGCAGCCTGAAAAACCATGAGAGCCTGGAAAGCTTCGCACAAAAAGCATATGAGGCAGCATGTGCAGGCTATGAAAATACTGCTACCATGCTGGCGGTTCATGGCAGGGCGGCTACCAGAGGAGAAATGAGCCGTTCGCTGAAAGATCCGGGGGCCTGCGTTGCTATGCTGATGATGAAGGCATTTGTGAAATCCGTTAAATAGCAATGGTGGCTAACTATTTCTGTATGCAGATAGCCAGATAGTATACGTCATGCCTGCGTGATCGGTGCATAAAGTAGCAAGGGAAGACGCAGACTGAAATTCGGATAGGAAACAAAGAAAAGGACTGTGTCTATATGATGACAGTCCTTCTTATAGTAGATAGACAAACGGATTTTCTACATTTCCTTTATCGTAGATAAAAATCATCCTCGAAGGTACGTGCTCCACTATCGGTTAACGGATGCTCCAGTGATTTCATATACAATGTGTATGGAATCGCGGCATAGTCCACCTTCATTGCTGCCAGCTTCTCCAGCTGTGCCAGATTCTTGATGGATGCGGCAACAGTTTTCACCGGATATCTCTTAGCTGCTATCATTTCCTGAATATTGCTGAGAATACGCATGGCATCACTTCCGTACTCCTCGTTTCTTCCGATAAAGAAAAACAGATAATCCACATGGACATTGATGGCTGCCACAGCCTGTCCCATGGTGAAAATCAGTGTCATTGCCGTTTTAACTCCACGTTTATGCAGCGTGTCTGCAAGATGCAGACCATCCTTTGAAAAATTGATTTTAATAACAATCTCACTGTATAGGGCAAGAAGCTCCTCTGTCTGCTGCAGCATTTCCTCATAGGTTCCGATGACCTCTCCACTTAGGAAATCAAGCTCCCTGTTTGAATAGCCGTTAACAAAATCATGCAGACGGATATCGTTTTTGCGATACATACTTGTGTTGGCTGTTACACCTCTTGCGCCCAGCATCAAAGCCTCTTCTATTTCCTGTGCATTCCCGCTGTCAATCAGATACAGCATACCATCACTCCTCTTCTTTTTCTTAAGTATACAAAATCTGTGTATATTTGGGCCTTCATCATGCAACCTTTGTTTCCATAAGGATGCGGTAAATATCTCCCTGTATTTTTTTCCGTATCATTATGGAAGCACTCTGTATAGCTGTGTTCTATACAGCGGTGAAAAAACACGTATAATGAAGCTGTAAAGAGGAGGTATGTACTATGTTTCATTATTATCAGCCTACAAAGATTCATTTCGGTGCAGGTCAGCTGAATGAGCTGGGGCATGTTTGCAGAGGCTATGGAAAGACCTGTTTTCTTGTAACAACACCGGATGCTCCCCTGCAGCCGTTATATGAACGTGTGAAGAAACTGCTGGATGCGGAAGGTATCAGCGTTATTCATTTTGATAAGGTAGAACCCAATCCAAGTGTGGAAATCGTAGAACAGGGATTTGCCATGCTGAAGGAGCAGCCTGCCGATTTTGTATTGGCAGTCGGGGGCGGAAGCTCGATTGACACAGCAAAGGCGATTGCATTTGCGAATGGTAAAGAGTCGATTGACTGGGATCATCTGTTTAACGAATACAGCTCACCGTTCGCATATTACCCTTCCTACAGTGAAAAACACCTGCCCCTGCTGAGTGTACCGACAACCTCAGGAACCGGTTCTCAGGTAACACAGGCGGCTGTCATCACAAGAGGAAAAGAGAAAATCACATTCTTTCATCCGGATAACTTTTCACAGGAAACGATTCTGGACCCGCAGCTGATGCTGACCCTGCCAAAGCGCATGAGTGCCGCTACCGGCTTTGATGCGTTTACCCATGCGTTTGAGAGCTACATCAATGCCAATGCATCCCCTTACAGTGCGATGGATTCCATGGAGGCAATGCGACTGGTGATTGATCATCTGCCACATGTACTGGAAGATCCGCAGAATCTGGAATTCCGTACAAACATGTGTCTTGCCGACACACTGGCTGGCCGCGCACTGGCTAATTCCGGTGCAAGTGCACCGCATCCGCTCTCTGAAATTATTGGCGGAATTGTACATCTGCCGCACGGGGAAGCACTGGCTGTCGTTTTCCCTGCCTTCATTCAGCATATGGCAGATAAAAACAAGGAGCGTTTTGCGGATGTCGCAAAGCTGTTTGGCAGTGACGATTTATATACGGCAATGATTGAATTCCTGGAAACAATCGGGCTTCACAAGAAGCTGAAGGATTTCGGAGTCAGTGAGGAAGACTTTCAGGAAATTCTGGCATCTCCAGTTCTGGATCATCTGCCATTTGGAAGCAGAGAGGAGCTGGAGGCTATTCTGAAAGACTCCTATGCCTGAAATTCGCCTCATAGGTCTTGATCTGGATGGAACCCTGCTGAGAAAGGACAACTCGGTAAGTGATGAAAATATTAGTGCATTGCAGGAATGTATAAAACAAAACATTCAGATATATCTGATCAGCGGACGGCCTTACTGCTTTACAAGGATGATTGCGGAAAAAATTCATCCATCCGTAAGGGTGATTTCCTCTAACGGAGCGATATACGAAATAGGGACGAAGTGTATCATGCATACGATAGAGCCGCATGTTCTGTATCAGATTATTGATGTGCTGAAGGAGCATGCACACGCACATGCCTTTTTCAAGGGAAAGCACGAATTCTTTACGCATGAGCCTTATGATGAGAGGTTTCTCTACGATCATATAAATAATCAGCTGCCGGCAGAGGTTCAGGTAACATCCTTTACCGGCATGAGTTGGGAAGATCTGAAGCACCATGCTCATGATATTGCGAAGATACTGGTCTATGATATGCAGACGGATCGGCTATTAAAAGCCAGAAAACAGATAGAATGTATAGAAAACATCACGGTAACCGATTATCAGCCTATCAGCTTTGATATCACTGCCGGTGGTGTTCATAAAGGGAATGCTATAAAAGCTGTACTGCAATCCCTGCATTTGAAGAAGGAGGAATTTATGGCTTTCGGTGATGCCATGAATGACCTTCCCATGTTTGCGGAAGCGGGACTTACTGTAGCCATGGCAAATGCTGCTGAGGAAATTCAGGCATCCTGCGATATTGTAACTGCAGATTACATGGATGACGGGGTTGCTAAAGCAATACAGCGGTATATTTTATGAGAAAAAGGGGCTGCATGTACAGTCCCTTTTTCTGTGGTTTAGAAATGATTCTGATGATTGAACAAACTCTGGATATCATCCCGCAGCCGTTGTAGAAATGTCTGATCCGGCAGCATGGGAATCTGATACCAGTGAACAGATGGCGGTACGGTAAGGGGAAAGGTGGAAAATATGACAGGATAATGCATCCAACTATCCGGTTCGCTAACCTCCTGCCATCGTATTACACGTTGTATTTTCACCTCCTGAATATGCGTTTGCAGCAGCCGTAAGGAAAAAATAAGCTCACTGTAGCGATGCTCATATAAAAAGACTGCCTCCAGCGGCTGCAGTGTGTATTGCAAAGCAGCTGCTATATGAAGGGTGATGTAGGATATTTCATCCTCCGGAAGCTGCAGGCCGCAGATATCCTGTACAATCTCTTTCATGGAGGAAGCCATTTGGTAGGGAATCGGAAATTTAGCTTTCATAGCATCCTTCAGCGGATTGTCATATTCATAATAATAGACGGATTTTTCCAGAACATTCGATAAATGCTGAAAGAGCCGCTTTTCAAACGTATCACTGTCGATTTTAGGGTAACGTGCATAAATCGGCGGTGTGAACCGCCGCAGGATTTCTTTGCAGGCTGCCTGTATTTCCGGCGTTTGCAATAAACCGGTATTGGTGTTCTTCAATGTCAGAAGGACAGATAAGGCATAGGAAAGCTCTTCCTCGGGAATTGTCTGCTGCAGATGATGTTCTATTTCTTTGCGCAGGTGCATCAACTGTTGAAACAGCGCCGTCTTTTGCAATGGATTTGGACTGTGCATATGCACATGATTTCCTCTGGATATACGATCCAGTGCAATATAATACAACACACTGACATATTCCTTATCCGCCTGATTCAGCTGTAAAAAGCTGCATACTTCGAACTGACGGATATAAAGCAGGATGTTCCTTTTTACGGTATTGTCTGAAAAGCATGCTTCAACAAAATCATTCAGCGGCTTGTGGAAGGTTATGGTACGGGCTTCATGCAGTTCGTTAACCAGCTGTGCCAATGCTTTGCGAATGCGCTTTTCTCCTTGCAATATCTGTATACCACTTCTTGTATGGGAGATGGACAGCTGATAGGTCCGCAGCCATTGCTCAGCCTTTCGTATGTCTGCATACAGAGAGCTGCGAGATATATGGAGTGTTTCCTCCAGCTGAAACATGCGCAGTGGACGTGAAAAGCGAAGCAGACTGTAAAGGATGTAGCTGACACGCTCCCTTGGCAATATAAGAGGACAGCGCGTTTTTTCATCAAGCAGATAAGTTTGCAGCTTCATCATATTTTCCCTGCTTCCGGAAAGTGTTATTCCGCAGCCGGGTTTTCGTGTAAGCGTCAATGAGAATGCGGCTAGTAAAGCATCTGCCTGCTTCAGATACGTCCGTACGGTTTTTTCAGACAGTCCCGCCTGTTTCGCAAGCTGAAAGGTTGTGCAAAAGGGAGAGACGATCAGCTGCTCCAGTACCGGATATAAAAGATAAGGTTTCATAGTTCATCACATTATCAGTATAGCACAATTTAAAAAGGACAGCTTCGTACAAAATTACCGTATTATTGCGGTAAATTGTACGTAGGTGTTTTCATGATTCTGCTGTATAATAAAGATGTCAGGAATGATGTTATCATCCCATGGCGATTGACATCCTTTGTTTACAGATGTCGCTGTATCATGAAGTCTGAGCATGATACATGAAAAAGGACGCTGCGCCGTCCTTTTTTCAAACGCAAAAGCTTACATGAAGCAAAAAGGAAAGCCCTGCGGCATCAGGCTTCCATCACATATATCAGCAGCCTGTCGAAACGGGTTTTCTTTTATAATTCTTACAAAAAGCGCTCTTATGCTTATAAGCATCATTGCCTGCCTGTATAAAAGTATGGTAAAATTACTCACAGTTTGAGGTGATAGCATGATAGACCGAAAGGTTTTTGTACGGCTGCTTCTGACAATCGGACTGCCGATTGTTTTACAGCAGATTATTTCATTGAGTCTGAATATGATCGATACCTTTATGATTGGAAGTATCGGTGTGGGTGAGCTGGCAGCTGTAGGGGCGGCAAATAAGGTATACTTTATATTCTCCATTATCTGTTTTGGAATTTACAGCGGTTCGAGTATTTATGTATCCCAGTACTGGGGAATCCGCGATGTAGAAAATATCCGCAAGGTGATTGCAATCGAAATGCGCATCGGATTTTTCCTCGCCCTGTTTACTGTTGGGCTGGCGCTGGTGTTTGCACCGCAGATTCTGCATCTGTTTGTAAGAGAACCGGATGTTGTGGCAATCGGTGCCTCCTATCTGCGTATAACCTGTTTTACGTATCTCATGACTGCATTTTCTTTTCTTATGAGCTTTAATTCGCGTGCCATTCATAATCTGAAGGTGCCTACCCTTGCCAGCGTCCTGGCGATAACCGTCAATACCGTATTGAATTACGGACTGATATTCGGCAATTTTCATCTGCCGAGGCTGGGTGTTGAGGGTGCTGCTATCGCTACGTTGACCGCAAGATTTGTGGAAATGCTGCTAATCCTGGGCTATGTTTATTTCAGTGAAGACCATCCGCTGGCAGTTGACGGTGCGACCATTCGCAGACTGGATGTACCACTGATGAAGCGTGTAGTGAAAACTGCTCTTCCGGTGGCTATGAGTGAAAGTGCATGGAGTATCGGAACGACGGTCTGCTTTATAGCGTACGGTCTGCTGGGAACGAGTGCAGTTGCCGTTGTGCAGGTGGCAAGTGTAATCAATGACCTGTTTCAATGCGTGTTTTTCGGACTGGGGAATGCCTGTGCTGTCATGATCGGGAATGAGCTGGGAAGAAATCATACAAAGCTGGCGTATTCGTATGGAAGAGTCTTCATTGGAATCAATATCGGCTTCTGCCTGGTTATGACAGCAGCTCTGCTTCTTATGAAAGGCAGGATTATCGATATCTACAATTATGATGCTGCCACAAGCCAGATGCTGAATCTTACATTGATCGCCTATGCGCTGTATACCACACCGAAAATGATGTCATATGTACATATATGCGGGATTCTGCGCTCCGGAGGCGATACGAAGTTCTGTATGTTCTGTGATTTGATCGGTATATGGTTTGTCGCAATCCCCATGTCATTTCTTGCGGCTGCTGTCTGGAGGCTGCCGCTTCACTGGGTTGTTGCACTGTCCTTCAGTGATGAGCTGGTAAAGGCTATGGTTACACTATGGCGCTTCCGCTCCAAGAAATGGATTCATGTCCTTGTCCGCAGGGAACAGGAATGTGAAATAAGCGGCGCATAATGCTTGAAAGTATGCTACTATATACATATAAAAAGTAAGGGAGTAATTCATATGGATCATTTACCTGCACAGGAGGCAAAGCATGTCATCAATCTGCTCAGCGGTCTGTTTCTGTATGCATATCGGACAAAGAATAAGAAGGCAAAAGTAACCATGGACAATATAGAGCATCTGTGCCATGTGGGGAGTACGATCGTGTTCCGCAATGAACAATCAAGCAGGCGTCTCATTTCACAATACCTCAAGCTTCATCCTCAGCTGCCGAAAGAGGACGCTGCCTGTATTGCAAGGTTTCAAGGCTGTCGTAAGCAGCAGCTGTATGTTATGATGTATGAGCAGGAATATACCTTTGTAATGGATCGCAGGGGCAGAACGCTGTATGGCGTAAAGGGGATTACAGATTCTTTGAGCTTCCTGCTGCGCAATCAGACACTACCCTGCATGGTGCAGTATGCCATCCTGCCATATAAAAATCATTTCATCCTCGACAGTATCGGAAACACGCAGGCAATTGCGGATCTATCCTTCGTAATAGAGCTTTTTGAGGAATATCGCGGTATCGCTATGGAAAAAGGTGCGCTGCTTTCAGAGCATGAGACAGCTTCCTTCTCGGTGCTGGAGCGCAATATGCAGGAAAAGAAGGAGGAGCTTTTCTCCGATTATCTGAATCCTTTAAACGCTATATTGTGGAATGCAGGTCAGGATCAGAAAAACAGCTTTCTGGAGCTGGCGCTTACCGCATGGAATCTAAGCTATGGCAGCGATAAACAGGCAGAGGAATTCTTTCCCAGGGATGTATTTCGAAGATATGTGAAGCCGTTGATGGAGTATCGCAGAACGGCATTTGCGAATGTTAAGTTTCTCATCGATCGTCTGGAGGCTCCGCTTGAAGGAGAAACATGCATGAGGGTAGTCGAGAAAAAGGAAATCGAACAGCTGGAGCTGGAGCTGTAAATGCATAAGATACAGGGCATTACGGCAGACTTTTGTAAAGCTTGATTCCGCTGATAAGCGTACCGTAAGAAAAAACTTAGAAAAATAAAAAGACTCAGGCTTCATCCTTCCTATAAGGATCGTCTGAGTCTTTCAGTGTTTAAGCATAACACATGCTGTGTTATGCATGCAGAAAATCTGTAAAATTATTTCTGCCGGAATTTTTCCATGAAATGATCAATGCGCTCAATAGCTTCACGGATATGGTCGATACTGTAGGCATAGGATACACGAATAAAGCCCTCGCCTGCATCGCCGAACGCAGTGCCCGGTACACAGGCTACACGCTGATCCTCGAGCAGCTGAACACAGAATTCATCACTGGTTAAACCGGTACCGCGAATATCCGGGAAGATATAGAAGGCGCCGTGAGGCAGGTGTGTTGGAAGACCGATGCGGTTGAAGCCCTTTGTAATGAAGTTTCTTCTTGTCATATACGATTCCCGCATTTCTGCGACATGGATATCACCGTTGCGCATGGCATCAATGGCACCGTATTGTGCAGCTGTCGGAGCGGACATAATGATATACTGATGAATCTTATTCATCGCATCCGTGAAGGTCTTGTTCGCAAGAACATAGCCAAGCCGCCAGCCGGTCATGGCATACGCCTTGGAAAATCCACTGATGATGATAACCTGATCCTTGATTTCATTGAAATTCGCAGGTGAACAGAAGGTACCGTCATAGGTAAGCTCTGCATAGATTTCATCACTGATTACGATAATTTCATGCTCCTTCAGTATGGGGACAAGCTTGGCATAGTCCTCCCTCGTCATCACACCGCCGGTCGGATTGCTCGGAAAATTCATCAGAATTGCTTTGGTCTTCGGTGTAATTGCGGCTTTCAGCTTCTCCGGGGTCAGCTTGAACTGATCCTCATGCTCCAGCTTAATATGCACCGGTACTGCGCCGGTCAGCTCGACACTCGGTGTATAGGCTACATAGCTTGGCTCCATCAAAATGACCTCATCACCGGGATTTACAATGGCACGCATGGCAATATCGATGGCTTCACTACCGCCTACCGTGACAATGACATTATCCACAGGGTCATAATCCAGCTGGAACCGGCGCTTCTGATAAAGACAGATTTCCTCACGCAGCTCCAAAAGGCCCTGATTTGCTGTATAGTGTGTTTTACCGCTTTCTATGGAATAAATGGCAGCCTCACGAATATGCCACGGTGTGTCAAAATCCGGTTCTCCGACACCCAGAGAAATCACACCCTCCATTTCACTGGCTAGGTCAAAATACTTCCGAATGCCGCTTGGCTTGATGGTTTGTACGTGCTTACTTAAAAATTTCTCATACATTATGGCGTCACCACCAGTCGTTCATTCGGTTTTTCCTCTTCATCCAGAACAATACCGTTGACCTTATACTCCTTTAGCACGAAAAAGGTAGATGTGGAAACGACATTTTCTGTTGTTGCCAGCTTGGCACCGACAAAGTTGGATATTTCCTGCATGGTTCTTCCATAGATAATGACAATAAATTCACTCTTACCACTCATCAGATACATGGTATCGACTTCCGGGTAGCGATAGATGTTTTTGGCAACGCGATCGTAGCCGAAATCACGCTCCGGCGTAACGTCCACCTCAATCAGTGCCATGACCTTATCCTTATTGGTCTTTTCCCAGTTGATAATTGTATGGTAGCCACAGATGACCTTTTTCTTTTCCAGATCACTCATAGTGTGGATGACACTTTCCTCATCCTCCAGCAATACATCCGCCAAATCTCTGGTGGAGTATCTTGCGTTTGTTTCCAGTAATGACAGCAATAATTCTTTTTTCATCCTTTATCACCTCGCATAATACTTATATTTTAAACCGAGATGCTTATGAAGTAAACAAAAAGGTGAAAAGTTGATGTATTGCGAATCTTATCACAAATTCAAATGATGTTTGCATAGAGGCAGCAGCTATATTGATGTGTTTTACACTATAAATCCAGGAATGTAAAGCTTATAGCAGTACAAATTCTGATATAATAAAAAAATGACGGGCAAACATATGATTGAATTGAAGGGAGAGCAGGCAATGTGGTATATGATAGATTATGAGAATGTGCATGAAGAAGGTCTATATGGTATAGAAATGCTCAAGAAGGATGATAGAATATTCGTGTTTTATAATATGGGGGATAAAGAAAATGTTGAAAACGGTAAATTAAGGGAAGCAGCTGAAAAAGGCATTTCCATTCAATCTGTCGTCCTGTATAAAAGGGGAAAGAATGCGCTGGATTTTTATATCGCTTCAAAAATAGGAGAGCTATGCGGACAGGGGATGCAACAGGATATCGCAGTTATAAGCGGGGATAAAGGCTTTCAGGCACTGTGTGAATACTGGATGTATGTAGCGGATATCAGAAAAAGGATAATTCTGAGGGATACCATCTATCACGCTCTCTTTGATTTTGAATACGATCAGATCGGTAATTCCTGTTCAGATTTCAAAGCTATCTATCTTCACTGTATAAAACAGTATGGTAGAAAAATGGGCTGTGAGCTTTACTGGCATTTAAAAAAATATATGGAAATACGCAGAAATTATGTAAATGTTACAAGCATGCAAGACCAACGGAAATATTATGTTGTCTTAAGAGGATATAAGCCTGGTATATACGATACCGTCAATGACTATGAACGGAATATAATAGGGTACTCCAATGCTTTTGGCAGGGTGTTTTCTTCCTATGCACAGGCGGAGGATTTTTTTCTCGATTACTTGGCAGACAGCTGTTTCGCAGCTTCCACAGCATCCATAAATGAGCTTTGGAATGATTTTTGTTATCGTGTGAATCAAAGTCTGCAGTATGAGAATAAAACAATGATGAATGGTAGTCTTGCGGGGTATGTATGTGGAGGGTTTCATGCGGATACTCGCAGGTTTTATGCATTTTGGATAATTGCTTCAAAGGATGGCATCGTGGTGAAAATGAAAAATATAATACATGAAAATGAAAAGATGAAGAAGATAGGTGCTGTCGGAGGAGAAATTCTTGCAAGTAAGGCGGTATTAACATATGCTTTAAAATATGAATATCAGGAAATTAAAATGTATTGCAGTCATATAAAAGTGGCAGATTGGATAGAACGGGGTGTGCATACGGATAAGCTGCCGTATCGTCTGCACGCAGTCATAGGAAAAGCCAAAGATAGGCTGAAGGTTACCGCAGTACATTTTCAATAGTGAAATTGGAATTTATGAAATGTTATGCGGATGCTGATCGTTTTACACATGAAGGAGAAAACTTATGGATGAAAGGGAACAGCTGTGCGGGGATCTGGATGAGCTGCTGGAGGTTTATGGCGATATGGTGTATCGTGTTGCCCTGCAGAATATGGGGAATATCGCAGATGCGCAGGATGTTGCACAGGACGTCTTTCTGCGTATTCTGAAGAAGAAGCCGCAGTTTACATCAACAACCCATGAAAAGGCATGGATACTACGGGTTACTGTTAACATTTGCAAGGATTACTGGAAATACCAGCGGCTTCGCAAAACGGTGGAGCTGCAGGAAAATCTGGCTAAAGTGAAAGAGAATACAGATTTCGGTTTGCTGTATGAGGTCATGCAGCTGCCTGTAAAGTACCGCAATGTTATTTATTTGTTTTATTATGAGGAGTTGAGCGTTGCTATGATTGCGGATATACTGCAAAGGAAAGAGGCGACGATTCTGACATGGCTGCATCGGGCAAGAAAGCAGCTGAAAAACAAACTGGAAGAGGGTGACAGGCAATGAGAAAATATCGCGAGGAGCTGAATAAGATACATATGAGTGAGGAGCTGAAGCAAAGGATACGTCATGCAGCAGCAAAGCAGGAACATCCACAGCGCCGTCAGAAACAGCAGCTGCGCTTCATCTATGGCTGTACAGCCCTGTGTGTCGTTATTGTTATCTGCTTCAATGTATATGATAGGAATGCACTATCACAGCAGCCGGAAAACGCCGCGCAGATTGCGAACAGCATAGAAAAAAATAAAGCAGCGGATGAAGCTGTACCGGGTACGGTGCAGGAACAGGCAAAGGAAAGTAAAACCGGATCAGCACAGGATCGTGTGATACCAAAGGAAACCTATGAGCCGCAGACAAAGACGTATATGATAGGAGGTATGGGGGTTACGGATAAGGCTTTCATACAAAAGAAAAAAATAAAAGAAATGCCGTATGAGAAGGATCGCCTGGATATACAAAGCACCCTACCTGTTTTCAGAAAACAGTATGGTAATGGAGCGAATTTGGACTCTATCCCGGAAAAAGAAATGCAGAAGCATAAAAAGAAAGCGGAAGAGCTGTTTCAGACAATAAAGAAAAAAACATCGAAAATACTTAACATCACAGATATTATGGCAGATGGAAACGGGGAATTGCGCCTGATTTTGCATACAGATAAGAAGGAAGGTACAAGAACACAGCAGCAAAAGATTGCAGAAGAGCTGATAAAGACATATCCTGAGCTGTTCTCCTTTCAAAGAGGAGATATTCAAACGAGCTGTAATATCAGTATGGGAAATGGAACAATGATTTGCGAAACGGAAATCTTTCAGGCAGAGGATGATGATAAAAAGAGCCTGCTGTATCAGGTAAAAGAGGGTGCCACACTAACAAATGCGGGAGATGGTGTATATTATCTGAGTTTTCCATATGATAAAAATTTGGAGCAGCTGCAGGATTTTACTATCATGAGCAGGAAAGAGGCAGAACAGGTAATGCGTCAGGGAGGGTTTTACAGCACGCTGGAGCCTTCTGAATTTTCTATTGGTGAACTTGAATTTTTACATGTGGAGCTGTCCTATGGCGGAAGAAAGGAAGGATATGTCTCTTATCTGCCATATGTTATACCGGTGTATCGCTTTTATACATGGGATGCAGGAACATCAAAGACGGTTTTATTGGAAGTACCGGCCCTATATCCACAGGATTTACGTACGTTAGAGGACAATCACTGGTATTTTAAGGATTGATAATATAAAAAGCAGACTGGTTTGGAATACACAGAGATAAGGAACAGGACTGCATGAAAAGGGATACGAAAACAAAGCATGGGGAAGGAAGCTGAAGGAAAGAATAGCGTGAAAGAAACTCTGATAAAATAAACAATTTAAAATAATTTACATGTGATATTTGTATCCGAATAAGAAAGCGGAGAAATGGAGTCATATATGAAAAAAATTGGAATACTGTGTGCCGGTGATACAGAGCTGGCGGCATTTTTACCATATGTAAAGGAGACTGAAGTGATCGAGAAAGCGATGCTCGTCTTTCATTGCGGAAACATTGATCGTGTGGAAGTGGTCCTTTTATACAGCGGTGTCTGTAAGGTGAATGCGGCAATTGCGGCACAGCTGCTGATTGACTGCTTTGCAGTGGACTGTATCATTAACGCAGGTACTGCAGGGGGCATACAGGAACAAGTGCAGCTTTTTGATACCGTGATTTCCGAGAGAATCGCCTATCATGATGTGGCGGATGATATTCTGACAGAGTTTCATCCCTGGATGGACAGTGTGTATTTTTATGCAGATGAAAACCTACTGCAGTCTGCGAAAGCCTACAGCAATACAACAAAGCGGGTGATTTTATTTGGAACAATGGTAAGCGGTGAGCAGTTTGTGACAGAGGAAAACAGAGAACAGATTTTGACTGGTTTTACCCCGTTATGCACCGATATGGAAACAGCAGCTGTTGCCCATGTCTGTTATGTGAACAAGCTTCCCTTTCTGGCCATACGCACGATAACCGATACGGCGGAGCACAAAGGAATCGGGGAATTTGAGAAAAACTGTGCTGCGGCCTCCGCGATATCGGCAGAAATCGTTTGCGCTCTGCTTCCCAGCTTTTGCGGGCAATTACATAATTAGAATGGACGGATATCCGTCTTTTTCTTTTCAGGCGGTATGCACATGATTGGCAGAAAAGTATTTCTTATGTGCTTTACAGTCTGTTTTCTTATGGAATCCGAAGATCCCTTCCTGTTTACATATACCTTGCCATTTGTAAGCATATGCAAAATATAGGCAGTAATCCCCCTGTTCTGGATGGATTGCGGAAGAAATATGAGAAGAAAACGACCAATTATGGAAAAATATGTTGAAAAATTCTCAAAAGGTTGTAAAATTAAGTTAGGAATCCCCTTACATTTTTAAGAAATAGGAATAATTCGGCAGATAAACATCATATACTGGTTATGAAGGTGAATCTGTATCCATATAGACATACATAGTTCATTTTATCTTCAAATGTAAAATACGACAGGGAAAGGAGGAGAGAACTATGGCTATTTATGATATTTTATGTGAAGTAAAAGACGTAAGAGAAGCAGATACCGGTATCTGTGAATTCAATGGTTTCCTAGAAGATTATCTTTCCATCATAGAAACAGCAGAAGGAAAAGAGGACGACTACACTATCCTTTCGCAGCTCTTTGAAAAGGATCATAATCTGAAAATTTGTGCAAATCTGAGGCTGAACATCAACAAGGATGCGATTGCCAATCAGATTATACGCTACAAGGATTCATTTAAACTGCCGAAGGGAACAATCAAATGTCCGTATGTTGTATATGGAAGCTTTGATGAACACCAGAAGGCGATTATTCTTACATTGGGAGATAAAGAGGAATATGTGATGGCAAAGGCGCTGTATTATGTCATGAGCGAACCGGAGAATGAATATGAAGGAACGCGGAATGAGATTATCGCCTTAAGTGTAAACAAGGAAAGTGTCGATACCCTGCTGGATACGGTGGAAAGCTTTTTCGAGAGAAACCGCAAGGCTGGTATTGTACAAAGAGAGCTTGATGCAAAGCTGTTCCTGAACTATGATGAAATGTATGAACTTGCTCAGAAGATCGCGAGCTACCAGCTGGTAAATCTGAGAGACATTCTTGCGAAATGCGATGATAAGGAAGAATGTATTAACAACATCATCGCAAACTGGTTCCTGCTGAAAAAATTCTCCTATGTGCAGTACATGATGGATAAGAACAATCTGAACAGGGTGCATGAAGGAAATGTCAAGAAGCAGCGTCAGGTGGCAAAGGAGAAATGTGATGCCATTGGCTTTGTTTCCTACAGCGAGCTTTGGAAGCTGGTAAAAGAACTGAGATAAGAAACCGAGAGGTTTCTTTCTTTTGCATGTCAAACATAAACAGGCGTATAATAGATATGATTGTGAGGTGACGTTATGAAATATTGTTATGAATGCGGAGAGAAGCTGCATATGAAGGAGCTGGAGCATGAGGGAATGGTTCCCTTTTGTGAATCATGCCGTGCATATCGCTTTCCTATTTTCAGTACAGCGATTTCCATGGTGACACTGAATCCGAAGCGGGATAAAATTCTGATGATACAGCAGTATGGAAAGCCTAATAATATACTGGTCGCAGGCTACGTCAATAAGGAAGAGTGTGCAGAGGATGCCATGATTAGGGAGATGCAGGAGGAGATTGGAAGAAAGGTGCTGGAATACCGTTTTCTGCGCAGTGAGTATTTTCCGAAAACCAACACATTGATATTCAATTTTGCTGTGGTTATTGACAGTGAATGCCTGGAGAATGTAAGTACATGGGAAGTGGACCGGGCTGCCTGGTTTACCTTTGATGAGGCAAGGGCTTCGGTAAAGCCGGCTTCTCTGGCACAGCGCTTTCTGTTGAATTTCCTTTCGGTTTATGAACAGGATACAGAGCATTTCTTTTCCCATCATTGAATCGTATAGGAAGAGGAGGATAGCTCCTTCTTTTTTATATATATTGCTTTATCCCGTACAGCATTTCAGGAGATACGATAAAAAAGCAGAAATCAATGATGACTCCTGCTATTTTGGCTGTTATTGCTTTGGAATAATCTGCATGCGCCTGCACATGTAGGACCGTCAAAGCTGAAAATCTTCTCATTCATCACCGTATGTTCCTTGGACTTCTTATACTGGGAACCTATCGGCATAGAAAGGATAAAAGTACAGGTGACCACTGCTTCTATAGCTTCCTGTAAAAATACTGTCATGTTCTTCAAATAGCATTGAGCGAATTTTACACTCCTGTTTCATGCGGGAATCAAGCTTGAAATCTGAGTTTGCAGAGAGTTATTAAATTCTTTGCTCATGCAGGATAGAAATCTCTGTGTCCATTTCTTCTTCAATATAACCGTATACCCTTTAAGTCACAGCATCGATCCTTCCAACAATCATCACAAGATATCAGACGGCGACAGCATTAGACTTCCACATCAACGATGCGTTCCTCTATAAATTCCGGCAGAAAGCGCCCGTTTGTAATCTCTGCTATATCCGCATCCAGAGGCTCTTTGCACATCCAGAGATAGGTAACCTGTTCTCCGTAATCCTTATCTAAAACAGCAACCTCATTTTGCCGGAAATAGTGATCCAGCTTTCCAATCAGCTCATAGCTGAAGGTCATGTAATACACCAGGCGTTTTTGCTTCTGTGTAATGACGGCTTGATCCAGTGCATTGGATACACTTTTTGAGTAGGCACGAATCAGTCCTCCGGCTCCCAGCTTAATACCGCCAAAATAGCGGACGGTTACCGCAACGGTATCCTGCATCTGACGGTTTGCCAGACATTCCAGCATGGGGACACCGGCTGTCCCCTGCGGCTCCCCGTCGTCATTGCTTCGCTGCAGCTCATTCTGTTCTCCGATGATAAAGGCATAGCAGTGATGCCTTGCGTTTGGATGAAGCTTTTTGATTTGCTGTATAAACTCCTTGGCATCCGCTTCGGAAAAGCTTTTATGCAGATAACAGAGAAATCTGCTTTTTTTGATTTCCAGTTCTGCCATGGTATCTTCTTTTAATCTGTACATACGATCACCTATGCTTATTATAACGGATAAAGGAGCGAAAGAAAAGCCGGTTTGAAGAAACAAACGTTTCTAGTCATTCCGGCTTTAATTCTATAAACTTTACCTCTCCCGGATCAAATTCCAGTGGTATATTCTGGAAGCTGTCCATCATGATATCATGAGTAAACGGGTCTTTTGTAGAAAAAATCTGTTGCAGGGAGGCCAGGGTAAACGGCAGCTCGCAGATCATGTTTTCCGTATGTATGTGCAACAGTACACTGTCATGCACGTTGGTATTGCATACAACAAGCAATGCCCTGTCTTCCATTATGTATGTAAATCCAATACCGTAATCTCTTGGAGAGTCAAACCATACGGGAATACAGGCATTCGGATCCGTAACAGCTTCTTCATAGGCTTTCCGGATAGCGCTTGTCTTCTCAAGCAAGGCAGGAAGCACCGGAAGATTCGGATTGCGGTAATCAAACCAATATTCATCCAGATATGCCTGTCTGCGATGCCGGGGATCTTCTTTAGGCAATGCGTTCAGATATTTGGAATCGCCGTATTCACTCAGCTGCATCGGCTGCACCTCAAAGGACTCCACACCATTCATCATAAACGGAATTCCATTTGGCAGAAACTGATTCATCACCGTCAGCATAATCGCAGCGGTATTACCCTCCACACTGGCGATACGGCGGGAATCATAGGACTCACAGGCCGCAAACATCAAACAGGCATTTCCCTTCAGCCGATAGCTGAAGCTGTGAAATTTAAAATTCCATACATCACTTTCTTCATAGGCTCCGCTGCCGGATATGGCATCATAGCCTTTACTCAGCCATAACGGACTGTTGTCACTCACCGTATCCTCGGCAATCATGACAAAGGATTTCCTCTGCTTTCTTGCTGCTTTGGCCATAGCCCTTTGCAGCTTTTCCGGAAGCAGATACGGCTTTTCCAGAAAGATGCCGTCTATACCAAGCTCCTGCTGATACCAGCAGATATTTTCACACAGGTAATCCCACAGCGCTGTCATCGGCTTTCTCGCCGGATGGAGGTCATAGCGGATGATATCCTGCATCAGGTATGGCTTGGCCTGTGCTCTGATATCCCTGGGGACCTGAGCGTGAATATCCTCATACATGCGCCATATGGTCGTATCCTGCTCGGCAGGGATAGCGGCATTGATCTGATCCACCATGGATGGGGCAATTGTTGTATGCAGGTCCAGCTCGATTTCTCTTAAGCTTTCAAACTCATGCAAACCGTCGGGAGCCTCCTGAAACAGGGCAATATGCTGCTGCACATCCTCACTTCGGTAAAAATCCTTCAGGGCATAGGTGAAGGGAAGGGTATTCTGGGGCAGTGCATTGCAGCGCGGCGGGTGATAAGCGTTTTGCTGATTGCTGTCAAACCAGAAAAACCATTCCGGATGTTCCTTATAATAGCTGTTCTCTCTTGCCAGCTTGCCGGGACAGTATTCCAGAATCACACGAAATCCCAGCAGGTGACAGGCCTCCAGAAAGGCAGCGCATTGTTCTTTGGCATCCAGCTTTTTGACCAGCTTGTCCTGCAGCAGCGGATCAATGCTGCGAAAGTCTGTGACGGCCTCCTTGACCGGATAATCATGCGCATTCTGCGTTTTGCAAAGCGGAAAAATCTGATGCAGCAGCAGAGTGTTGACGCCCATGCGCCTCAACAGAGGAAGCAGCAGGATGCTTTTCAGAAAGGTTCCGTTATCGTTGAGATGGTAAAGATTGTCACTCACCAGACGGTCGTCGCGATCATGATCCCAGGCGGTTGCTGTGCGAACCATGAGAGAATACACACTGGCATGCTTTAGCCAGTCTCTTTTATCAGAGGGTTTCTCTTTCGTAAGCTGCGGCTGTTTCCAGTTTCCATCCGCATCCTTCAGGATATTGCGCAGGGTGAAAAGATAAAATTCATACGGATGTACAAGCAGCTCTCTGCTGCGAATGCTCTTGGCCGGACGGTATCCATACAGATTCCAGGACTGTGGAATTGCATAATTGTAAATTTCCTTTGCATGGCTTCTGCACTGCTTTTCCAGCTCCTCATATAAGCGTTTTAAATAATTCATGTGAAAACCCCCTTATACGTATAGTATTCTATACGTGGCGAAAAATGTCAATCGTTAATTGAGAAAAGAAAGCGATTTCGACACTTTTTTCAGTGTATTATTTTTATACTTGCATCACGAGGAGGATGCATATGAAGAAGCTTTTATTGTGCATACCGGTGCTGCTGATGCAGGGCTGCAGTGGCGCTGCTTCACAGCCTGCGGATATCCATATGAAGGAGGACCGCTATGAAATTGAACAGGGAGCGCAGCTGGATATTTATCTGCCGGATGAGGGCTTGTCCTGTGCTCTGGAAGCACTCTGGAATAAGACCTATCCCGCATATCGCAATGCACTGCATTTTTCACAGGAGGATAAATCCCTGCAAACTCATGATCTGGTGTGGGGCAAGGATACGGATGCATGGAATGAAACAGCCCATGCTTATCCGCTTACCGGTATTAAGCAGCATCTGGAATATCCCTGGCCCGCCCAGCTTGAGCGAACAGCTATAAAGGACAGCTTCTTTCCTGTGAGCGGAAAAGGACTGGTCTTTGTTTATAATACATATACCGCGAAGCAGCGGGGACTGACAGCGGGTGATTTTGATGATTTCAAAAGCCTTGCAGGAAAAAAGGATGTATATTATCAGAATCGCACGCTTGCTTATACCATACCGTTTTTCTTTGACCGTGAGGATGATGAGGATGCGGCAGTATCGATGAAAACCGTTGTACAATCGTCGTTATTTAAAGAACGGCTGCACCGATACCGCAGCTTCCATACGGCTTTGGATCTGCATGATGATACACTGGATGATGAAGCCTTTTATGAGGACGGACGCTATGTGAGTGGCCTCATTATGAACGATACAAACTTTGACAGCTCAACGGCATATGCAGATATGCATCTCCAGTTTACGGCGATGCCGTCCTATGACGATACATCCCTTCGTCCCATGCTGGATGTATACGGCTTTACGGCCAGTCAGAAGACACGCTATCCCAATGCTGTCTTTGCCTTTTTACAGCTGGTACGCTCACAGGAGGGCATAAACACCTTGCTGGAGAATAATCTGCGTCCGCTGGTACAGCGAGAGGATGTGGAAAAGCTTGGAATCTATGATGCCTATGTGAAGCAGATTTTGTGTGCAATGAACGATTCGCAGCTGCGAAATACTTCTTATATAAAGGAAAAATCGTCGATTACATTGCTGGATCTGTACAAGAACAGTAATCTGCTTTCCCTGCTTCAAAACAGCCTGTATACAAAAGAAAATGACTCTCACGTACAGAAAGCCATTCATCAGGATATTACACACTGGATACTGACACAGTAATCAGTGTGTTTTTTTGTTTGCTTTGCGGATATACAGAAGCAGGATCAGCGGCAAAACGGCAGGAATCAGACTGTAGATACCGGCTGTGGTATCGTGCAGAAAGAAATAGACACAGCATACCACAGAAAACAAAATCCCCCAGATACAGCTGATTTGAAGGGTGGCATAGGTATCCTTTGTATGAACAAACAGGAAGGATTTTTTATAGTGCTCGCGATACTCCGCACTGCTTGTATATTTATGATAATGCGATACGGTATACCCCACAGCCACGATGACTAAAACCATGACGGAATTAAGGTGGTAATATACACTGATGATATATAGCGGCAGATACCACAACAGCTCCAGCCAGGATAATGAACGTTTCATAACATACCTCCGGATTACCCGATTATTATAACACAGTTCCAGCAGGGTATCTATGCTCAGACAGCATCTTGCAGATACACTGATGGGAGTCATTCCACTGAGACCTTTCATTGTGCAAAGCGTATTATCGGATGTACTGTTTTCACAAGTAATTTATTTATGATAATGCTTAATAGAGTTTTGTGATGCATGTATTCAAATAGAATCAGCGTTGTTGTATCTAAGCTGTGCTGCCTATACGAAGGGATATTGACCGGATGCCACGAACAGCTGAAAAAAACGGGTCATGCTTCGATCCGCTTTTCTCATTTAGATTCTACAAACTGCGCAATGCGTCAACCAGCTCGGTTTTCTCTGTGGCTTTTGCATCCTTTTCCTTGATGACGCGAGCCGGGCATCCTGCGACCACACTGTTGGCAGGAACATCCTCAATGACCACAGCACCTGCCGCAACCACGGCATTTTTTCCAATATGCACTCCCTCGATCACTACGGCATTTGCACCGATCAATACATCATCCTCCACAATGACAGGAGTTGCACTTGCCGGTTCGATAACCCCCGCAAGAACGGCTCCTGCACCGATGTGACAATGCTTTCCAACGGTCGCTCTGCCGCCCAGAACAGCGCCCATATCAATCATGGTACCTTCTCCGATGATAGCGCCGATATTGATAATAGCACCCATCATGATAACGGCATTGTCACCGATTTCCACCTGATCTCGAATGACTGCCCCTGGCTCGATCCGTGCATTGATATATTTTTTATCCAGCAGCGGCACAGCGGAATTGCGGCAGTCGTTTTCCACAACCATATCCTCAATGCTTTCCGCATTCTCCTTCAGGATTGGCTCAATGACCTTCCAGTCACCGAATATGACCCTGCTGTCGATCCCGAATACCTTACAGTCCGGAAAAGCAACCGGCTTTTTTTCCTTCAGATACACCTTTACCGGTGTCTTTTTTTCTGCGTTTTGTATAAATGCGATAATTTCCTTTGCGTCCATGGCTCCTCCTTATGCGAACAGAATATCCTTCATGGTATACATACCCGGCTTCTGTGTAACGGCAAAGCGTGCAGCGCGCAATGCCCCATTCACAAAAATTTTACGGCTGTTGGCAGTGTGCTTGATTTCGAAGATTTCATCATCTCCGAAAAAGTAAACATCATGCTCCCCTGCAACTGTGCCGCCGCGCACGGCGTGTATACCGATTTCCTTCTGTCGTTTCCCTACAAAACCGTTCCTTCCGTGTACCTCCCGGTATGTATGCTCCCTGTTCATGGCAGCTACCAGCATTTTGGCGGTACCGCTTGGCGCGTCCTGCTTCTGGTTATGGTGCTTTTCCACAACCTCCATATCAAAGCTTTCCTCCAGCATCGGTGTAATCATTTGCAGAACCTCCTGAAAAACTGCGATTCCAAGAGAGAAATTTGCCTGAAATACAACCGGTGCCACACTGCTCAGCTCTTCCACCTGGCGCTTCTGAATATCATTATGCCCGGTGGTGCCGCAGATATAGGCACATGCATGCTCCAGTACAAACGGCTTGATCCAGGTCAGATTGTCCGGATGAGAAAAGTCAATGATGATATTCACATGCTCCTGCAGGGTGGATACATCCGGATGATTGGTACCGTCGGCAATCATAACGACCTTCATATCGTCGCTCTGCTCAATGGTTTCCACAATCATTTTACCCATTTTCCCATAGCCTGCAACAAGTACATTTAACATAGACCGGCCTCTTTCATTTCATGTAACAGTGCCTTGCGGTGCGTTTCCTCCATTTCACACAACGGAAGACGGTATCCGCCGACAGCCTTGCCCATCATGTTCAGGGCTTCCTTGACAGGAATCGGATTGACCTCGATAAACAGGGCGTGAATCAGATCAAGATAGTGTAACTGTGTCGCTAGCGCCGCCTCTGTATTCCCGTTCAGGTAATTGTGCACCATTTCATGTACTTCCTTCGGCATGATATTTGCCCATACGGAAATGACGCCGCTGCCGCCAAGCGATAACAGGGGAATGACCATATCATCATTTCCACTAAACATAACGAAATCATCACTCAGATACCGTGCAATGGCTGCGGCATACGCGATGTTTCCGCTTGCTTCCTTGATACCGCAGATGTTAGGGTGTTTGCTTAACACTTTGACTGCTTCCTCGCTGATACTGCATCCGGTTCTGCCCGGCACATTATAGAGAATGATCGGTTTGTCCACAGCATCCGCCACGGCAGTAAAATGGGCAATCATCCCCTGTGCATTTGCCTTGTTGTAGTAGGGAGAAATCACAAGCAGTGCATCGGCTCCCATAGCGGCATATTTCTTGCTCTTATCGACGGCAGTTTCCGTACAGTTGGAGCCGCTGCCGACAATTACAGGGATTCTTCCTTTGATTGTCTGCAGGGTGCATTCCACGACCGCATCATCCTCTTCGTGCGTCATGGTGCTGGATTCACCGGTTGTACCCAGAACCAGAATACCATCCGTTCCGTTTTCCACATGCCATTCCAGAATTTCCTTCAGCTTATCAAAATTCACACTTCCATCCTCATGAAACGGAGTTACCAGAGCGACAATACTTCCTTTAACATTAAACATATGCAACTTCTCCTTTCAGGATCCTTTCGGCAGGACCAAACATGTGGACGTGCTGCTGATCATCGATATCAATATGCAGCTCTCCACGCTTTAATATAATTTTCAGATTTGCGGCACAGCCCTTTTTCTCGTGGGCGATGCGTGCTGCGGCACAGGCACCGGTTCCACATGCCAGCGTCATACCGACACCCCGCTCATACGTTACCATCTGCAGGGTATGCGCATCCACGATTTGCACAAAGTTGACATTTGTCTGTTCTCTGTACAGGGTATGGTGACAGATTGCATGCCCGATCTCATTATAATCAAAGGCAAAGGCATCGGATACAAACACAACAGTATGCACGGTGGACATAAAGAAGCTGTAGACCGTTACGCTTTTATCACCGACAGGCAGCTCATATCCCATGACAGGCTCCTTCAGCGCGTCCACCTGAATGCTTTTGGGTTCGTCATCCCAGGTCCCCATATCAATACGGACCTGAAACGGATCCAGAGACACCCGTGTCACATGCTTGACCCCCGCCAGTGTTTCCACATCATATTCCTCTGCGGTTTCAATTCCCTCATCATAACAGTATTTCGCAAAGCAGCGAATTCCGTTTCCGCACATTGGTGCGCGGGAGCCGTCCGCATTGTAGAATACCATCTCCAGCGGCTTCTGCTTCACCAGAATGCAGCCGTCTGCACCGATTCCCGTATGCCGGTCACAGACATGTTTGACAAAATCTTCAATATTCTTATGCTTTAACAGCTCCCAGTCGGTAATGATAAAATCATTTCCACAGCCGTGATATTTGGTTACCGGAATCATAGGTCAAAGGCCTTTCCAAGCACCTCAACTGCCTTCAGCTTATCCTTTTCCTCGATCGTCAGGGAGATGGAAATCTCACTGGAGGTGATCTGGTAATAGCGGATATTGTGATCGCTGAGTGTCGTCAGAACCTTTGCGGCAATACCACTGTGTGTGGAGATACCGACGCCGACAATCGACAGCTTCACAAACCCAAGCAGACGGGAGATCGGGTAGCGGGAATGCAGCTTATCAATATTTTTCAGTATCACATCCGACTGCTGTTTATTACAGTAAAAGGCAAAATTGACCTTGCCGTCATGGGTTAGCTGCTGGGATATGGTATCCAGATTGATATCCAGCTGTGATATCATCGCAAACAGCGAGTTCAGAAATTTTCCGTCATTGGGCAGATCGTTTACCCTCATAATTGCATAATCTTCCTTGATGCTGATTCCTGTAATCGGCATATCTTCGAGATGCTTCGTTTTTTCCATAATATACGTTCCTTTGTCTAAATTCTCTTCCAGTGCCCTTCCCAGATACAGACGGACACCGTACTTGCTGGCAAGCTCGACGCTTCTTGTTTCCAGTACCCCGGCACCGAGACACGCCATCTGCATCATTTCATTATATGTGATTTCGTGCAAACGTTTCGCATGCGGGTACATTCTGGGGTCAATGGTATACACGCCGTTGACATCGGTAAAGATATGGCACTCCCAGCCCAGCTTGGCCGCAAGTGCAACGGCGGTGGTATCGCTTCCTCCGCGCCCCAGTGTCGTGATGTCACCGACCTCGTTCGCTCCCTGAAAGCCCGCAACCACGACAACCTTGTCATCCTCCAGATGCTGCTTCAGCCGCGTAATGTCAATATCCATGATGCGGGCATGGGAATGGTGATCGCTTGTTATGAAACCGCACTGGTATCCGGTCAGGGATACCGCCGGTACGCCCAGCGCATCAATGGCCATTGCAAGCAGGGTGATGGTTCTCTGCTCACCGGTGGAAAGCAGGGAATCCAGCTCCCGCTCATTGACATGTTCACCAATTTCCTTTGCCATGGCAATCAGCTTGTTGGTTGTCTTTCCCATGGCACTTGCCACAATGACCACCTGATCCCCCTGTGCCTTCAGCTTCGCCGCATGTGCTGCGACTGCTTTAATCTGTGCAATCGTACCGACGCTTGTTCCTCCATACTTCTCTACAACATTCATACCTTGATTTCCTCATCACATTCCAGCTTGCACATATCCTCATATGTTTCACGTTTTACCACAAAGCGCACCTTACCATCCTTTACAAACACAACAGCAGGTCTGCCCAGACGGTTGTAATTGCTTGCCATACTGTAGCCGTAGGCACCGGTTGTATACAAGATTAACAGATCGTTTGTCTGTGCGCGCGGCAGCCGGACGTTTTCCACCAGAATATCTCCGGACTCACAGCATTTTCCGGCAACGGTCACCGTTTCACTTTTTTCCTCGTCCATACGGTTCGCAATATCACATGCATAGGCTGCCTGATACAATGCCGGACGGATATTGTCCGACATACCGCCATCCACAAAAATATACTTTTTGTTTTCCGTCTGCTTCTGATACCCGATGCGGTACAAGGTGGAGCCTGCCTCCGCAACAATGCTTCGTCCCGGTTCAATCATCAGTTTTTCCAACGGCAGCTGATAACGGTCACGCTCCCATTTGCAGGTATCCAGAATTGTCTGGCACACTTCCTGAAGCGGAATCGGGTGATCCTCACTCGTATAGTAAGCCGCAAAGCCGCCTCCCAGATTTAATGCTTTCGTGGTGATGCCGTATGCCTTTTGCATATCGTCCACGAATTTCATCAGTGTCTGAATTTCCGCCACATAGGCATCCTTATCAAAAATCTGAGATCCGATATGGGAGTGGAAGCCTTCAAAGGCAATATTGGGAATACTCGTCAGTGTCTGAATCATATCGCGGATATCCTCCATACGACTGATGGAGATACCGAACTTGCTGTCCAGATGTGCCGTTACAATATATTTATGGGTATGTGCCTCAACGCCCGGATTCACGCGAATCAGTGTACGAACGGTGGTGCCGACACGCTGTGCCGCTTTTACCAGCAGCTCGCATTCCATGGCATTATCGACAACGATGCACCCGACGCCAGCTTCCAGTGCCATAATCAGCTCATCCCATGTTTTATTATTGCCGTGAAAGTAGATCTTTTCCATTGGGAAGCCGGACTGCATGGCGGTATATAACTCACCGCCGCTGACAACATCCAGACACAGACCGTGGATTGCCGCCATCTGAACGATTGCCTTACAGGAGAACGCCTTGGATGCATACAGAACCTCGGTATCAAAATTCTCACTTTGAAACAGCTCGTGAAACTGGCTCATTTTCTGTGTGATTTTGTTCTCATCATACACATATAGCGGAGTACCGCAGGCATTCGCCAGCTGTTCTACGGAAACTCCGGATATTTCCAACACTTTTTTACTCATTTCCATCACCTCATTAAAAAATGCCAGCAGGGGACGCGTACCCTTACTGACATTGTAGTTCACCTTATGACAATAATGATAGCACATCTACTGATGGTAGACAGTCTTATGGATCTTCTCCATAAGCCCACCACAACCCTATGCCTAAGGCTGCAGTTCGGCGGAATTGCTGAAACCAGCTGTCAGGTGTCTGCCGACTCCAGCTGATGTAGTCGCTCCCGCGCCTCTATCTATTTTTCTGTATCATATCACTATTCAAGGTAAATTACAACCGTTTTATGAAAATTAAATGTATAAATTTCATAAAATGAAAATATTTACATGAGGGATGGTTTCCTATATAATAAACATAACATAGAGCAGGGAGGATGAAGGATATGTTAGAGAGAATACAGAAATATCGCAGGGACCTGCATCAGATACCGGAGCTGGAGCTGGAGCTGCCGAAAACACAACGCTATCTGCAAGAGGCGCTCAGGGATCTTCCCTGTACTTTAAGCTCACCGATTCCAAGCAGTGTTGTGGCTTTTTTTGACGCAGGAAAAAAGGAAAGCATCGCCTTTCGCAGTGATATGGATGCATTACCGGTAACAGAAGCTACCGGCAGAGCGTTTGCTTCCAGACACACAGGGTGCATGCACGCCTGCGGACATGACGGTCACATGGCAATGCTGCTGGAGTTCGCACACCAGCTGTCTGCGTATTATAAAGAGCTTCCGCACAATGTGGTATTGATTTTTCAGCCGGGAGAGGAAACACCGGGCGGAGCGGAGCCGATGTGCAAAAGCGGTATCTTTGAACAGTATCATATCAAACGGATTTTCGGTTTTCATGTATGGCCAATGCTGGGCAAGGGTGTGATTGCCACACGCAGAAACGAATTTATGGCACGCTCCAGTGAGGTGAATATCGATATTACCGGAAAAAGCGCACATGCGGCAAAGTATCAGGAAGGCATTGATGCGATGGAGATTGCAGCGCGCTATCTGCTGGATGTATATACGATGGAACAGGAGGAGCTGTCAGCGGAAACCTATCGTTTACTGCGCTTTGGTTTACTGAAGAGCGGTACGGTTCGCAATGTTGTTTCGAATGCTGCCCGTATGGAAGGAACCCTTCGTGCCTTTCAGGATGAAACCTATCAGTATATGAAAAAGCGTATGCTGGAGCTGGCGAAGCCGTATGAAGAACAGGGGGCAGTGTTCTCCTTTGATATCAATACCGGCTATCCTGCAGTCATGAATGACGCTGCCCTTGTGGATCAGGTGCTGAAGCTGGATCCGAATATCGTGCTGCTGGAGAAGCCTGAAATGATTTCCGAAGATTTTGCCCATTATCAGCGAAGGGTGCCGGGTGTGTTTTTCTTTCTTGGAACAGGTACCGGGATTGCCCTGCATGCTCACAATTTTGACTTCGATGAAGAGGTACTGGAAGCAGGGGTTAAAGAATACTGTAAGCTGAGCAGGATGGAATAAAGCGGATACAGCTATCAGGTATTCCTACAGCATAGAAGGAAAGAGGTATTGTAGCTGTGATTGAAAACTGTTAACGATTTTCTTTCATCAGCAAACAGAGGAAGCAGCTGTAAAGGTGATAAAGAGCGCTGTGTCAGTTAAAATCTACGTATTTCAGAGAATGGCTTTATCCTCATAATACGTCAGATATCCTTTATTTCAGATATATAGAGTGAACATCGGATACGTAAAAAGGAAGCTCCGCATCTATAAACAATAGAATGAGGAACTTCTTTTCTTTATGAAGCTATAAAACAAGGAAAACTGATTTTCCGTTATTCAGCGGATGGCTATCGAACGCTCCAGATTAAATGCTCGACTTTTTTACTGTTTACAACCTCATAATCGCTTTTATGACCCTGCGGTCCATAGCTGTAAGTAACACGCTCGCCACATGTTGTTTCATCCCGCAGCCAGTCTTTGCAGGAGGAGTGAATCTGTTTTACTCCTGTATAGGCTATGAGCTCCTTTGCATTCATGGCATCTATACCGCATCCGGCGAGTATTTCGATTCGATCGCCATAACGCTCCTGTAATTGCCGTATGATTTCCTTTCCCTCAAATGCCGTGGGGTAAGTACCGCTCGTAAGCACGCGGTCTACTCCCATATTGATCAGGGTTTCTATTGCTTTGAATGGATCTTTCACATAGTCGAAAGCGCGATGGAATACCACTTGCTTATGGTTCACTTTTGCCAGTGCAGTAATATGCCCACTCTGCTCTGTATCAATATTCCCGTATGCGTCCAGGCAGCCGAATACGATTCCATCGGCACCGTTCTTGATCATATCTCTTGTTTCCTCTACCATAACGTCATAATCCTGTGAAAGATAATGAAATCCAGCACCGCGGGGACGTATCATTGTCATGACGCTTAGCTTCGTATGTTCCTTTATTAAGCGCAGTGTTGCCACACTCGGTGTTAAGCCGCCCATATGCAATGCACTGTTTAATTCAATGCGCTTTGCACCTCCGGCTTCTGCCTGTCGGGCATCATAGTAACTACCGCAGCAGATTTCAATTTGAGTATTCATATAGGTATCCTCCTGTAGCTGATTTTGACTCTAAGGCATGCCGCCTTATTTTGCCAGCTTATACAAGCTTAATGCATATATTTTTGCATTCATGATAATATCCTTGATATCCATCCATTCATCAGGCTGGTGTCCGATTCCCTTTTGACCCGGGAAGCTTGGTCCGAATGGGACGATATTCGGCATCGCCTTTGCATAGGTTCCGCCTGTTGTTGTTACCGGTGTTCCATCCAGACCGCTTACCTGCTCATATGCACTTTGTAACGCTCTGACCATGAAACAGTCCTTTTCAAATCGGACAGGATCATAATTGTGAAGCAGCTGCAGTGTACAGCAGGAATCAAGCTTGGTACGTATTTGTTTCTGTATGTCTTGAATGCTGCAGCAGGCAGGATAACTGAGAGTAAATTGAAATACGACATCCTCCTGCTCTGTACGCAGCGCATACCCGCGCATTTGCATTTCTCCATATTCATCATCGTGATAATCAATGCCTAAACGATTACCGCTTGCTGCACTTTCCAGAAAATACGTGGTAACGAATGAAAAGAATTGCCGCAGATGCGCTTGATCAGCACGAATCTGCAGATTTGCACGACCTCTTTCTCCATATACAACAGGGTATTTACAATCCGGTGTCCATCCCATAACAGGCGGTTTTTCTTTTGAAAGATAATATGTCAAATCCTCAAAACCACTTTCTTCATCCGTACCAAACATGATGCGTACCTGTCTGGACAATGGTATATGCAATCGTTTCAAGGCATAGAGAGCATATAAACAACTCAAGACAGGTCCCTTATTATCAAGGATACCGCGGGAAAAGATACGCCCGTTTTCATCCGTGTAACCGCTGAAGGGAGGATGTGTCCAGCCTTCGCCTGTTTCAACGACATCCAAATGTCCCATGACACCGATATAGTCCTCACTTTCTCCATATTTGGCATATCCTACGTAATTATCCACATTTACAGTTTCGAAGCCGAGTTCTTCTGCTAGTTCCAGGGCTTTATCAAGTGCTTTTTTTACGCCTTTTCCAAAGGGAGCGTTCTTTTGCGGCTCACTCTTGACGCTATCTATTCGTACGACCTCTAAAATTCCCTGTATCATTTCCTCTGAGATTTTGTCAATCTCCGCCAGTATTTTATCTTCCATGCTATTTCTCAATCAATGGTGCCATGCGGGTACTCATATAATTCTCCAGCCATTCACTGCTGGCTTCTTCATGTACGCATTTTCCGTGTTCTCTTTTTGTCACATATACAATCGGCTTTTGTGTCTGCGTTGCGACCGCAAATGAAAATCCCTCGATGTTTGTGGCAACGCCCCATTCTCCTTTGCTGTTCATAGCGACGAGCGATATATCGCCCGCCTTGCCACGCCGTTTTGTAAGCTCCTGGTCGAGCTGTGAAACAGCGATATCACAAGCCTCCTGCGGGTGCTTTCCCTCCTTCATCAATCGAACGATTTCATAAGAGATACACCCCTTCATTAAATCCTCACCGAGTCCTGTAGCACTGGCACCGCCGGTCCTACTGTCCACATAAAAGCCGGATCCTGAAATCGGGGAATCGCCGACTCTGCCTTTTTTCTTCATAAATAAGCCGGAGGTTGAGGTGGCTGCCGTCATATCGCCGTGACTGTCAAGACAGACCATACCTACCGTGTCATGTCCGCTGTATGGCTTGATTTCCAACTCCTGCACATCCTTAACACGATTTTTATAATGAATCTTCGCACGGTCGCTCAACATATTTTTACGTTCAAAGCCCTCTTTGTGCGCAAATTTTTCCGCACCCTCACCGACCAGCAGATTGTTTACGTTTTCCTTGCTTAACCGGCGGGCAATACTGATAGGATTCGCAAAATCCTTAATCGCGGCAACTGCTCCGATATCAAAGGTTGTTCCATCCATATAGGCCGCATCCAGTTCCACTTCCATTTCCTCATTCGGCAGACCGCCGTAGCCCACCGATTTATAGTATGGAAAATCCTCTACCTCTTTAATTGCCGTCTCGATAGCATCACCGCTGATACCATCATTTTCCAATATTCGGGCAGCTTTTTCGATTCCTTCCGCTGCCATTCTCCAGGTTGCTATAATACCCCACATATTCATTCTCTCCTTTCGCATTCATCAGCTATCATATTCTCCTTCATTATAATACCATTTCAGCATATCGTTTCTAAGATCATTTCCTAAAGCCTAGGAAGTATGTGTATACACCAAAAGGGATATCAGGCAAGGGACGGTTCAAAAAAACAGTAGGTGCAGTATATGAATCTGCTTGCATTTTGTGTGTAAGCAGAGATATTTCTGTACGATGCTTTCGGAAATCTCATGAATCTGAGAGGATTTCTTGTTGAAAGCTGATCATATCCGCATAGCCTTGATGAATTACGCATACCGTTCCTTGTAATTGCCCAGCAGCTTCATCCTCCGTACTACACAGAGTGGGAACGAAGGACGGATGAGTTTTTTATTCGATAAAGCCAAAAATATGCTCCGGATGCTTTTCCATTTCATCAAGAATCATCATATCATCATTTGCAATATGACCAACGAGATTACGCTCACTGTCATTTTCTATATCTGTTAACAGAATTTCAATTTCACCGCGATAATGCTTTAGATTGTCATTTACAACTACGACATCTCCGCGATGGAACATTCTCTGTTCACTCATCCGTTCCGGTATTGCTTCTTCTTTGAAAAAGAAACGCGGAAGAGAGCTGCGGATATAGTAGTCGCTGGCATCCTGCCGCCCGGTATGCGGATAGTCAAACAGTGCTTTCTTTTCCGCCGCACAGATATCCTTTTCCAGTTCAATGCGGATTGTCGTTTTTGATAGATCAACAGCGGCCATCGCTTTTAACTCCGCTTCACTGGCATATGCATTTCCAATCAATATATCATCAATCAGCTCACAGGCCAGCATACGGCGCAGCTGCACATCAATCGGCTTAGTACGGTGAATCTCTGCGGTTGGAAGTCCGGCAGATACTGGCCATGGACCAAAGGTATTCGGTTCACGGCTGGTCACGAAGGCTGCTGTATGAAGTCCCAGCCCCTTCCATTTCTCATTCAAATTCATAAACAGCTTCCAGCCGATTCCACTGTAGCGTTCCGGATAAAAATTATGGCAGATAGTAACATTATGCGGGTCCGCGCCGTGCTTCAGCAGATAGTCGATTGTGGAATCCATACTTCCGTTAAATTCAATTTTAATGCCGTATTCGTTATGGGTGATTGCCCGATCAAGAAAATCATCAAAGTGACCGTCCAGACGAATGATATCCACATGCATGTCATGAAATACCTTTAAATCCAAAGGTGTGGCTCCCAGGTGTTTGAAAACATCCGGATTGGTATCGACGGCTATTTCATAGCCGAGTGCATGAGCGCGATTCATGAAATCAGTAAACTCCGTAATTATTTCTTCCTTTGCTTTTTGTACCGATAACAAGCATGTAAAAATTCTTGTAAATCCATATCCGGCAGCTGTTTCCATATATGCCTGATCTTTTTCAGGTGTTGAATGCTCCGGATATACGCTGATACCTAATTTGTGCATAAAATGCCCTCCTTATAATACTTTTATTATAATGCAAACAGCATAGGTTATCGCGTATACGGTTTCCTAATGCTAGGAATAAAATAAGTGGCGATTCCTTCAGCACCTCAGTCTCAAAAAGAAAACGGGCGCAATATCCGTCAAGCAATTTGAGTATAAAATACTCTCTTCTTTAAAATACTTCCGGTATAACGCAAGCTACTAGACTACCGCATATACGGTTTTCTAAAAACGAGCATTAGAAAAAGAAAAACTGTTTCCATCTTTTCGTTCTTACATATCCAACTGGCAAAGCGATATCGCAAATAAAAAGGCACAAAATTACATTGTAATCTTGTGCCGAATAGCTATAAACAGAAACATCTGAAAGTGAGTTAGAGCCCAGCTTTTGGGGTTATCTTATTTCTTAAATGATTTAATCAGTTTGATTGCTGTTTTTAGAACTCTTTCTCCGTTCATCATACCATAATCGGAAGCATCAATCACCGCTACCGGAGCCGTTTCTTTGAATCGTCTGTTTGTTTCTTCGTACAGATATTTTACCTGAGGTCCAAGCAAAATACAATCAGGGTGCAGCTGTTCGACAATGTCACCGATTTTAGAATGAGAATATGCCTTTACTTCTAAGGGAAGGCCGTGAGCATCTGCCACATTCTGCATCTCCTGAGCCAGCATACTCGTAGACATACCTGCACTGCAAAATAGATAAATTTTCTTCATATCGTTCTCCTTTCTGCTCTATTTAATCTTGCTTTCAAGCGCTATGATTCTTTCATAATTCTGAATCATTTCGTCAGCAATGATTTTAAAGCTTTCCGCACTCATCAGCTGATCTTCCGCATGGATCAGAAGCAAACCGGTTTCTACTTTTTCGCCGCCTGCTTCCTGCTGAATCATTTTCGCATGAGCTTCATGTCCCTGAAGGAAACTTTTATCTCCCTCTTCAATCATTTCTCTGGCCCTTTCAAAATTCGCTTTTTTAGCCTCCTGTATTGCTTCTATATAGCTGGAGCGAGCCATTCCTACAGCAGAGATAATTTGAAAGCATTGCTTTTCCAAACCTTCCATTACTCATACCCTCCTCTTAAGTGATCTTGATCACGCACTTTTATTATACTAGCCATTGAAAAAAATACTTTTAACACAGTTTCCTAATCATTAGGAAATTGATTATGAAGGAGTGATAGTACTTCCTAGGATGTTAGGAAAACGTTCTACCGTCTCTTTGCATTTCAGTGCCTTATAATGAGTACAGGAAAGAAGGTTTTAAAAATGAACAGATATGAATGGTCGCTGGATGCTTTATATAAAGGCTACGATGACCCCGCTTTTCAAAATGATTTGAAACAGTATCATGATTTACACGACGAGCTTTCTGCACTGACGGAAGAAATGAACACACTGGAGGAATGCTGTGCGGTGAAGGAAGTCCTTCGGCTTTTGGAAAAGGAATATGATTTATCCGGCCGTCTGCACATGTACACGATTTTACGCCAATCCGTGGATACCAATGATAAACAGACTCTGCGATATTTGAATATCATCAATTCGAGAATATCCTCTTATTCCGTCTATCGTTCGCAGTTAAAGGATTATCTGGCACATATAAAGCATATGGACTCCTGCATACAGCAGGACGAAATGCTGAAGGAGTATTCCTTTCTGCTGTATACATTAAAAGATAAGGCCTCTCATTCTCTTTGCAAAGAGGAAGAAGCGATGCTGGCGAAGCTTTCGCAGACAAGTACAGCAGCATTTAGTGATATGTATTATCATTTGACGGCAAATGTCTCCGTGGAGTGTCTGGGGCAAACGATGACTCTGACACAAGTGAAAAATTTATGTCATTCAACTAGCAGAGACGTGCGAAAGGAAGCCTTTCTGTGTGAAATGAAGGCCTATGAATCCATCAAAGAGCCGCTTGCCTTTTCCATCAATAACATCAAGCGTCAACAGCTGATGGAAGCACGTATGCGGGGGTATGAGGATCCCCTGGATAAAATGCTGCAGGATTCCTTCATGAAGAAAGAAACATTGAACACGATGTATGCCGCTGTTGATAAGTATCTGCCTAGGTTTCATGAGTATCTGCGTACAAAAGCAAAGCTGTTGGGATATGATAACGGACTTCCGTGGTATGAAATTTACGCGTCCCTCGGTACGTGCGATATGTCCTTTACAATCGAAGACTGTGAAGCGTATATACAACAGCATTTCAGAAATTTCTCCACTGATTTATATGATATGACAAAGCAGGCAATAGATGAGCATTGGATTGATTATCCAAGCCATACGGGAAAACAGAGCGGGGCATTCTGTGAAAATCTGGCATGGATCAAACAGAGCAGAATCATTACCAATTATGGAAATACCCTGAGTGACGTTATCACGGTGGCACATGAGCTAGGGCATGCCTATCATGGAATGCTGGTTGAAAATGAGCGGCCTCTAAATAGAGAATATTGTATGCCGCTGGCAGAAACGGCATCTACATTCAATGAGAATATCATGTATCGTGCTTTAATCAATGATGCAGACCGTGAAAATAAATTGTTCTTAATTGATACGCAGCTGTCTGCGCTCTGTCAGAATATCTGTGATATCACAACCCGCTACACATTTGAAAAATCCGTATTTGAACAGTGTGAGGAAAGGTTTATGTTTGCTTCCGACTTGATGCAGCTGATGCTGGAGGCGGAAAAGAAATGTTTTAAGGACGGGTTGGACCCGAATTGGCTCCATCCGTATCGCTGGATTACAAAAGTACACTATTATATCCCAGATATTGCTTTTTATAATTTTCCATATACCTTCGGCGCCTTATTTTCAAGAGGCCTGTATGCGATGTATGAAAAAGAAGGGGAGGCGTTCCTTCCGAAATATCGCGCCTTGCTGAAGGCATCAACTACGCATACGGTAGAAGAAACAGCGGCCATTGCCGGTATAGATTTGGAGGATGCCGCTTTCTGGGAAGCCTCACTTGAATCCATCACAAGGCAAATGGATGAATTTCTGATATTAGCGAAAGAGACAGCACAGAATCAGGGCTAACCGCATGATTGTATCAGTCTGTCAGCTGCCAGCAGTCAGATAGAAACGGCGTCCAAACAGAAGCTGTTGTATACTGCCGCAAGGGAGGTATTGGGATAACCGTTTTTCTGACAGCAGAGGCTGCAGGACGAAGGCGTCCGGATGTCTGCTTTTCCAATAAAAATCGTTTTATGAGTTTATGTAGAGATTGATAAGTAGAAAAACCAAATGCCTGCTCTTTCAACACATTTTATGAATTTATATAAAGATAAAAGTAAAGGAGAAACGTTTTATGAAAGTATTATTTGCTTATTTCAGCTCAGAATCGAATGAGCATTCACGCAGTTTGATGACCTTTGATAAATTTGTTTTTAAGTTTGGTGAAGAGGCCGTTCAGCATGTTTCCTGCCGTAAGGTTTTTGAGGATGCCGGTATAGAACTGATTCCGGCAATCATTGCCCGCGGGCACCCGCATGGCCCTGTCACATATGATGCTTTTGAATTTATCCGTTCGCGTATGATGGCAGAGGTGAAATCACATGTCCATGAAATTGATGGAATCTTTCTGTTTTTACATGGCGCCAGTAAAGTGATCGGCTTGGCAGGAGGCTCGGCTGAGCACGCATTCCTGAAAGAAATACGTGAAATAACCGGGCCGTATATGCCGATTGCCCTTGTAATGGACCCCCATGGAAATCTGTCCGAAGAGCTTGTAAGCAAGGTGAATATCCTGCGCTGCTACCGTCATTCTCCGCATACGGATGCAGAGGAGACATTTCAGTTTGTCGCAGAAAAATTTGTTGAGCTGTTAAAGAACAGAAGGAACATAAGACCGGTATACCGAAAGGTTCCTATCATAATCGGCGGGGAAAAGAGTGTATCACTCGATGAGCCGATGGTATCCATCAACCGGCTGTGTGATGAAGCAGAAAAGGATGAACGCATTATGAGTGCTTCTTTTCATATCGGCTATCTGCGCCATGATGGTGACAAGCTGGGATGCTCTGTTGTCGTTGTACCGCAGAGCGGTAAGTATCGAGCCTATGCCGAGGAAGTGGCAGATCATATTCGTGCGTTTGCATATTCACGACGTCATGAATTTCATTATCACGGCAATACCGGTGAACCGCAGGAGGTTTTAAAAAAAGCAGTTGCTCATACTGGAGGAACCGTATTTATTACAGATTCAGGAGATAATGTAGGCTCCGGAGGGGATGGCTTTAATACCTATATGCTACGACAGATTCTCGCATTGCATGATACCAACCATAAACAGTATCTGGTAAGCGGAATTGTTGATCACAACGCTTTTAAAAAACTGTATCCCCGACATGTAGGCGAGCATGTCAGTCTGTGCATTGGCATGAATTATGATGAATTATGTAAAAGCGTACCGATTGAAGGAACTATAATCGCGAAAGGTATACCTGATGAAGGGTACGAGCATAAAAAAGATATGGGGACTGCGATAACGGTCCGATTAGATCATGCACCGGTAAGCGTTGTTATTCTGAATGATGCGATTCAGTTTTATGAGCCGGAGCAGTATACCCGCTGTGGAATCGTGTTAAAGGAATATGATGTCGTTGTGGTAAAACAGGGATATATCTCTGCCGAGTTTGCCGCATATGGCGACTTGTGTATGATGGCGCTTACTCAGGGGCCGACATATCAGAGAAGTGAATTATTAAAATTCAAGCAGATTTATCGCCCGATGTGGCCTTATGATGATTACGACTTAGAGGATATGCTGTAACAGGGCATAACGGGGCTTATTCTGGGGGAATCTAAGGAGTGGAGGCGAGCATGGAAGAGAGAAGTAATAGGGTATATCGAGGCATATTTTGCGTGAACCCTTCAGATGGTAAAAAGCAATACCCACATAAATCTGCTACAGATTAAAGAGTTCTCTGGGCTATTCCACGATTGATTCTTCCTCATATTTGACTATTTGATTATAGATAATAAAAGCACAAGATCATGCGCAATAATGAAGCTGATCCTGTGTTTTTTGTTATGAACTATTTGCGTTACTCTTTTTCGGATAAGAACGCCACAATAAGAGTATGCTTTTTTTTCTATTCTGCATAACAGACGAAAAGAACATTGAGCGTTATTTTTTACATGTGTTAAGGATGAACGGACAGGGCTGGATATCCTATTCCACATTAAAATTTAAATCCTTTTTTTGTTTCTTATTGTCTGACTTAAAGTACATTGCACAATTACTTCAAATAATTTTCAGGATGAACGGATATTACGTAATCTGCCTGTCATGCTTAAGGATTTATGGATTTCAATGTTATAAGGCTCACAGCGCATAGGATAAACGCAGCCATAGGAAGAGGTAGGTATGGTTCGCAGTTTCATGAAAAAAGGTGTCTTTCGACACCTTTACTGTATTGCGGTTCTCATTGCACTTACTTTATCCCAGGATAAACGGCGGCAAAATTCTGCAATCGCCTCTACCGTCTGCACATAATCTCTGCGGTGTATGATCAGGTGATGGGAATGCATATAGCGTGTTGGAATACTCAATGTCATGGTTATGATACCATCATATGCTTTGTGAATATTGTCGGCATCGGTTCCTCCGGCAGTCATCATATCGTAGTTGATGCTGAGTCCTAAATCCCTGCAAATTTCTTCCATTTCCCGTAACAATGCCTTATGGGCAATAATACCGGCATCCATTATAGACAGCACCACACCGTTGCCAAGCTTGACATCTCCCTTATCCATCGGTGTGTCCAATGCTGTTGTGACATCCAGTGCAATCGCTACATCCGGATGCAGAAGGTTCGCTGCTGTACGGGCCCCCCGTAATCCGACTTCCTCCTGCACAGTTCCCACGGCATAGACGTTTGCCTCATGCGCGTCCTTCTGTATGCGGTATAACACATCGACAGCAAGAGCTGCACATAAACGATCATCCCATGCTTTCCCCATCAGATAATTAGGATTGTTCATAACTTCAAACTTTGTATCCGGGGTGATCATATCTCCTATTTGAATTCCTAATTCCAATATCTCCTCACGGTTATCCACTCCCATGTCAAGAAATAAATCAAGGGGCTTTATAACCTTTTCTTTTACCTCAGGGGGCAGTCCGTGCGGAGCGCAGGAACCGACGACGCCGTGATATCGTCGGCCTTCCTTTGTGGTTACATATAATGTCTGAGATGGTAGAACATGTCCCCACCAGCCGCCTACGGGCAGCATGCGGATATAACCTTGTTCATCAATTTCACGCACCATGAAGCCAACCTCATCCATATGTCCGCAGATCATCACCTTTGGACCATCAGCACTTCCTTTCTGCAGACCTGCTATGGAGCCAAGGTTATCGTATGTGATTTCGTCGCAGACAGGGGTTAACCACTTTTTCATGATACGGCTAACTTCCTTTTCGCATCCTGAAATTCCATGAGCTTCACTCAGCTCTCTGATCATTTCCAGATTTATTCTTCCATATGCCTCTTTCATATGCACACCTTAGCGATTCTCCGCTTTATAAGCGTTAATTTTGTTTTCATCAAGCGATGTGATGATGGCAAGCAGCGCACTCTTCGCACAATCGTAATCACGTATATCAATCATGCTGTTTCCCGTATGGACATTGCGTGCGCAGATGCAGGCGCTTAAGGTTGGACAGCCTGAAAATAATTTGTGTATCCAGGCTGCGTCTGTCTGTGCCATATTATAGTAATACTGATAGGGCAGCTGCTGATCCTTACAGGTCTGTACAAGGGTATCCAGCAATAGGCGATTCGGCATCATGCCTTTATCATAATAACGAATCAGGATTCCTTTTCCAAGCAGACCGACTGCCTGCTCGTCTTTGGTGATGTCGTTTGCTGGACTGCAGTCCAATACGATTCCCATATCCGGATGAATCAGTCCTGTCGCTGTCGTTCCACCCCGTATACCTACTTCTTCCTGTACGGTTGCTCCGATATACAAATCCACATCAAGCTTTGTTTCCTTCAGTGCCTGCAGCAGCTCGATAGCCATAATACAGCCATAGCGATTATCCCATGCCTTGGAAAGGATGCGATGACCGTCACCAAGCATGGCAAAACCGCCGTCAAGAACGGCGCTGTCTCCAACCTTAACGCCCCAATCAGCAGCCATTTCGGCATTTTCCGCACCAAAATCTATCCGCATATGCTTTGTGTCGCAGGCTGCTATTTCATCCTTATCACATACAATGGTACCGATGTACTCTCTACCGCTGGCTGTCTTTAAACGCACCCGCTGTGCATGCAGACTTTGTGCATCCATCCCGCCGATACATATAAATTCGGCAAGGCCGTTCTTCTTAATACTTGTAATCATAAAGCCTACCTCATCCATATGACCGCAGATCATCACTCTTAATGCATTCGGTTTTCCGCTTTTCTTTACGGCGAAGATAGAACCCAGATTATCGTATATAATTTCATCAGCATAGGGCTCCATATGCGTTTTCATAATTTTTGAGATATTCCTTTCATCTCCGGAGATACCAACAGCCTGTGTTAACTCCTCCATTAAAGCAATCGTTTCATTCGTCAACATAAATACACCTCTTTCTCTTTCTAAATTCATTATAAGCCTTTTAAAAATAATGTATTTGAAGAATGCTTCCTATGTATTAGGAAAAAAGAAAAGCAGCAAAACAGCTGCTTTCCATGTAATCAATAAGGCCTTTAATGATATGCATATTCCTTAATCATATCACTGACATCTTCTTTTTTCGCAAGCTTCAGGGCAAACTCACACATCATTGCCAGACTTTGCGGTAATCCCGTACCACCCTTTTTCGGCATTTTAAGAATGGTCACATGATTTTTAAATTCATCAATAGCTGTACCGCATTCCTCAGACATGATAGCAAACGCCGGTATGTCTGTCAGTTCATTGATTGTCTGTGCTGTTTTTGCGGCCATTTTTCCATAGTTTCCGTAATTAAAGCACGGACCGCAGATTACCACATCGGGATTGAGCTTCTTGCTCATCGCAGCAAATCTTTTTCCGTTGGTATCCGGATCCTGCGCAAAGGTTCCATCACCGCAATACAGTGTTGCACAGATGCTTCCTCCCATATCCGTTAAAGTCTTTTCAAACATATGACATGAACCTATTGCCATCGGTTTTCCACCCATTGCCAAATCAGGACTTTCTTTTCCGCCGAGTCCTGCCTGCGTTTGATCAAATACCATCAATACTTTCATTTTATAATTCTCCTCGCTTTCTTTTCTGCAGCAGAAGCAATGCTTTCTTTAATACTTTTTCACCATCCATCATCCCATAATCCTCCTGTGAAATCAGCATGACAGGGATTCGCTCATCAAAGCGTTTCTTCGTCTCATCAAAAAGATATTTTACCTGTGGACCCAGCAGGATGATATCCGGATGTTTTTCTTCAACGATGCCTTGCATCTTTTTATAAGAGAATGCATTAACTTCGATTGGAAGCATGTGTTTATCCGCACAGTCCTGCATACGGCTTGCCAGTAAACTTGTAGACATTCCCTGGTCACAGAACAAATAGAGTCGTTTCATACATCATCCTCCATTACCAATTCATTATAAATCCTTTTCATGTGCAATATAACCAATTATATTTCCTAGCTGTTAGGAAATATATGTATGACCAATACTTAATCACAGCTTTTTTCATGCGAAAAAGAGGAAGCAGTGCACGATAACAGGGGTCATAACAGGCTTGAAATTTTCGGCTTACAGCGCAGCGTATTGCATTAGTCGCAACGAAAGAGCTGTAATTCATACTTATCACATTTTCATAAAATATATCTATTGGGATTGGAAGGGGGGGAGCTAAGAAAAAGAGGCTTCGCATCTTATTGGTGTAATACAACAGATGTGAAACCCGCTCAGTCTATAGCTGTGTAAGAATAGCGTCTGGTATGTTACAGATCATCCAATGATAAATCATCAAATGAAATATCTTCTTCTTCTGTATCCTCTGAATTTTCTTCATCATGCAAATAACCTTTATCAAGCGCTTTAATGAATGGGAAATAGATACAGCATCCGATAACCAGCAGAATAATCTGCCATACTGCGGCAATCCAGCTTCCTGTCGATAACCAGCCGGAGAATCCGATTGGAGTCGTCCACGGTAAGTTGACACCGGTTGTCTTTGGCAGAATTTCTGCTATTGTCAGTAAGTAGGATGTAACTAAATTAAATAATGGTACAAAGATGAACGGTATGATCATAATCGGGTTTAATACGATAGGCAAACCGAAAATGATTGGTTCATTGATTCCGAAAATACCTGGAACAATGCTTAATCTACCCAACACCTTGATACGTTCAGATTTACAGAACAGCAGCATACAGATAACGAGCGATAGCGTACTTCCGCCGCCGCCAAAGTTCGTGAAGAAGTTTGAGAACGGATTTGTAAAGATATGCGGTAATTCATTATTCGGCGTTCCTGCTTCAAATGCAAGCAGCTGATCGGCCGTTAATACGTTGCCGATGAAGTATACAGAGTTCATTACGGCAGGACCGTTTATACCGAAGAACCAGAGGAATGTACACATGAAGCTGTAAATAGCATTTGCCCCCAGAGTATCCCCCAGTCCTTTCATAGGCGTCTGAAGTACGGTGAATACAAATCCCTGTGCAGTTTCAAATGGTGTAAATTCAAAGAAAATACGAATCAGGAAGCATACCAGTAAAACGATGGCACTAGGTACCAATGCAGCGAAGGAGTCCGCTACAGCAGGTGGCACACCCTTTGGCATTTTGATTGTCCATCCCTTTTTGTAAACCCAGATAAACAGAAGTACGCAGAGTATAGAGCAGCACAGAGCCATGAAGATACCGTCCGTACCGATATTATCAAAGGATAAACCTGCAAATGCACCTTCTAAAACCACTTCTCCCGCATCATTTACCGCATCGTGAATGACCGGCTGCAGGATGAAAAATGAAACTAAGGCAACGGCTGCACCCTGTATCTTATCTCCACCAAACTCTCTGGCCATAGCATAGCCAGTACCCAAACAAGTCAGTAAAGCGGTACAGTTAAAGGTTGCACGGGATACGGCTTTGAACCATTCCTCCCAGCCTGCCCCAAATACTCCTGTCCAGAACTCAGACCATCCGGGTATCGGAAAATTGGCGATCAATAAGAAGATCGAACCGACGATCAGTAATGGCGTGGCTATTAAGAAGCCATCACGAATGGCAATCAAGACTCTGTTTTTACTTAGCACATCAGACATTGGCATAAGTATTTTCTCAAGCTTGTTAAACATTTTATTTCCTCCTCTTTTTTGTCTTAAAAAATTTAATCGTGCGCACTAAACTTTTTACAATCTAATTAAAGTTAACAACTCTGATTATCTCCAAAAAGCCCGGAAATACGGGCATTTCACGGGATATAAGAACTGAATTTACTACCGATTTACTACTTTCGGATTGAGCTTTGACACGCTTCTGCTTCCCGTGAAGCCCAGCGCCCAAATAGTGACACATCGAAAATTGAATACGACACCGCAGACAGCGGCGTTCTCTTTTCCCCTTTGGGGAGATCAGGACGCCGCTTTTTTGCGCCCAAAAACAGAAAGGAGGCGACCGCCTATGTACTTTACTTCCGGCAGCGACCGGGCCTTTGAACAGCTCATGCAGACGAGGCCGGGCGCAGATCATTTTGACAACGGCGAGGCCGGAGCGCCGGAGGACTGCGGCACCTGCCGTTTCTACCGCCCGCACTGGAAGTACCAGTTTTGTGTGTATGAGGAATGTCCCTACCAGCCGGGCAAGCTCACCGCCCTTGACGGCGCGGTGAAATTTCAAGTGAAAGGAGTGGACGACGAGATGGCAGTTTTTCGAGTGGAGAAAAACCGGGGCTATACGGTGATGTCCAACCACCACCTGCGGAACAAGGACTTGTCCCTGAAAGCCAAGGGGCTGCTGTCGCAAATGCTGTCCTTGCCGGAGAGCTGGGACTTTACGCTGAAAGGCTTATCCCTTATCAACCGGGAGCAGATCGACGCGATCCGGGCGGCTGTCCGGGAGCTGGAACAGGCGGGCTATATCGTGCGTTCCCGTGAGCGTGACAGCCAAGGCCGCCTGCGCGGGGCGGATTACATCATTTATGAACAGCCCCAGCCTGTGCCGGATTCACCTACATTGGAAAATCCAACATTGGATAATCCAACGCAGGAAAAGCCTACGCAGGAAAAACCAACGCAATTAAATAAAGATAGATCAAGTAAAGAGAAATCAATTACGGATGGATCAAATACCGATTCCATTCTTATCCTTTCCCCTCCCTCTCCTTTGGGGGAAGAAGCGGCTGCGCCGCCGGAACGGAAAGGAACGGGAGCGAAATCACAGAGCACCGTAGAGATTTATCGGGAGATCATCAAGGACAACATCGAGTATGAACACCTTTGCCAGTACGCCAAGGGGATTGACCGGGATATGCTGGACGAGATCGTGGACTTGCTGGTGGAAACCGTATGCAGCGCCCGAAAGACCATCCGCATTGCCGGGGACGATTACCCCGCCGAGCTGGTGAAATCCAAGCTGATGAAGCTGAACAGCTCTCACATTGAGTTTGTCTTTGACTGTATCAGCAAAAACACCACGGAAATACGGAACATCAAAAAATACCTGCTGGCGGTTCTGTTCAACGCCCCAAGCACCATCAACGGCTATTACACGGCGCTGGTGGCCCATGACATGAACACCGGCAAAATCTGAAAGGAGGCCGACCCTATGAAACAGGGTGCTTTGATTTTTGACGAGCAGACAGACCGCTACGACATCCGCTTTGACCTTGCGGACTATTACGGCGGCCTGCACTGCGGAGAAACTTTTGATGTGATGGTGGGCGGCAGATGGAGGCCGACCCGCATTGAAATGGCCGAGAACTGGTATCTTGTGGGAATCCATGCCGACGACCTCTCCGGCCTGCGGGTGCGGATTTAAGCCATCCGCCTGCCTGCTGACTTTCCAAAGGAGGGATAGCAGTTGCAGGAAGAAGTAGACCAGAAAACCATAGCGTTAGCGGTTAAGACGGGCAAGCTCACCGCCCAAGTGCTGCAAGCGGCCATCCGAAAATATCTGGCCGCCCGGCAGAAAGGGACGGGCAAGGCCCATCACGGACAGCAGAGCTTACGGCAGCTCAAAAAGGACGGTTCCGCCCTGTCCAACATTGAGATCACCGACGCCAACATCGGCCTGTTTAAGCCCTGCGCCAAGAAATACGACATTGATTTTACCTTGCGGAAAGACCGCACTACCCATCCGCCCCGGTATATCGTGATCTTCAAATCCAAGCAGGCGGACAATCTGGAACAGGCGTTTAAGGAGTTTACGGCCAAGAAGCTCAAACAGCAGGAGCGCCCCTCCATCCGAAAGACCCTTGCCGTCCTGAAAGAAAAGGCAGCGGCCAGAAGCAGCCAGCAGGCCAAGGAGAAAATCAAGGAAAGGGGGCTGTCACGATGAAGCCGGAAATGAAAAAGCTGATCATCGCCAACCTGCCCTACCTGCTGTTTGTTTACCTGTTCGGCAAGCTGGGACAGACCTACCGGCTGGCGGCTGGGGCGGACTTGTCGGAAAAGCTATTGCACCTTGCGGACGGCTTTTCCCTTGCCTTTGAAAGCGCCGCCCCCAGCTTCCACCTGTTCGATCTGGCGGTGGGCGTGGCCGGTGCGGTGGCGCTGCGGCTGATGGTGTACTGCAAAAGCAAGAACGCCAAGAAATACCGCCGGGGTGTCGAGTACGGCAGCGCCCGTTGGGGCAGCCCCAAAGATATAGCCCCGTACATCGACCCGGTGTTTGACAACAACATCCTCCTGACCCAGACGGAACGCCTCACCATGAACAACCGGCCCAAAGACCCCAAGACCGCCCGGAACAAAAATGTGCTGGTGATCGGCGGTTCCGGCAGCGGCAAGACCCGGTTCTTTGTGAAGCCCAACCTCATGCAGTGCGTGTCCAAGGACTACCCGACCTCATTCGTGATTACCGACCCGAAAGGAAGTCTGATCGGCGAGGTGGGCCAGCTCCTTGTGCGGTGCGGCTACCGGGTAAAAGTGCTGAATACCATTAACTTTTCCAAGAGTATGCGCTACAACCCGTTTCGCTACATCCATTCGGAAAAGGACATTTTGAAGCTGGTAAACACTCTGATCTGTAACACCAAGGGCGAGGGCGAAAAAAGCGCCGAGGATTTTTGGATCAAATCGGAACGCCTGCTGTATTCGGCCCTCATTGGCTATATCTGGTACGAAGCGCCGGACGATGAAATGAATTTCACTACGCTGCTTGAAATGATAAATGCCAGTGAAGCCCGCGAGGACGACCCGGAATTTCAATCCCCGGTAGACCAGATGTTTGAACGGCTGGAAGAAAAAGACCCGGAACACTTTGCGGTGCGCCAGTACCGTAAATTCCTGCTGTCGGCGGGCAAGACCCGCAGCTCCATTTTGATAAGCTGCGGAGCCAGATTAGCGCCCTTTGACATCCGGGAGGTGCGGGAGCTGATGGAGGACGACGAACTGGAACTTGACACCATCGGGGACAAAAAAACAGCCCTGTTCCTGATTATGTCGGACACGGACACGACCTTTAATTTCATTCTGGCAATGGTGCAAAGCCAGCTCATAAACCTTTTGTGTGACCGGGCCGATGACAAATACGGCGGGCGGCTGCCCGTCCATGTGCGGCTGATTCTGGACGAGTTCGCCAACATCGGCCAGATTCCAAACTTTGACAAGCTGATCGCCACCATCCGAAGCCGGGAAATCTCGGCTTCTATTATTTTGCAGAGCCAGTCGCAGCTAAAGGCCATTTACAAGGACGCGGCGGAAATCATTTCCGACAACTGCGACTGTACGCTGTTCCTTAGTGGCAGGGGCAAGAACGCCAAGGAGATCGCGGAGGTGCTGGGCAAGGAAACCATTGACAGCTACAACCAGAGCGAGAACCGGGGCGCGCAGACCTCCCACGGACTGAACTACCAAAAACTCGGAAAGGATATGCCATAATTCATGGTGACGAGTTCAGTTGCCTTGAATAACAGATGAACAGGGACACGATCAACTGGATTCGGATAAAACGAAAACAGGAGGTCGCTATGAAGAAATTGAAAAAGCATATCCATGATGACAGTAACGGTCTGGACTATGTTCTGGTCGGAGACTACTATATTCCAGACTTACAGCTGCCGGAGGAAAGCCGCCCAATCGGACGGTGGGGACGGATGCACAGGGAATATCTGCAAGAGTATTGTCCCGACCGGTACAATGAATTGCTTCTGTCTGGAAAGCTGTGGACATATCTTGCCGATCTGGATGAGCAGGCACAGAACCGTCTGGATTGTATCATTGCCCAGATAAAAGAAACAGAGGGAGTCACGGAGGAATTGAAAGCAAAAGACCAGCTTGCATGGGTCGGTCACATGAACAGCATACGCCACCGGGCAGAGGAAGTCATTCGGTCTGAGATGATTTTCGTCTGAGAAGGTGGAAAAACTGAGGCCATTCACTTTTATAGTGGATGGCCTCAGACTGTAGACAAAGTTGGTGCTGGGATTGTTTCCAGCACCACTTTTCTACATATAGCGATTCTTCTACCAAAAATCTTAAAAAACCAAAGAATTCTGGTGTTTTAGATGCCCTGTTTTCCAGAATTCTGGCCAGTTTTTTCAGATTCATGCAGGCAAATGTAAGCCCCGCTTTCAGTTCCATCCGGGCTTTTCCAATATACTGGGTATAACGAAATCCATGCTGTTCCTTCGCTGTTCCAAAAATCCGTTCGATTGTTTCTTTCCTTAGTTCATAAATCTCTTTGTTTCCAAGAGTATGGCGGATATCTTCTGCCATTTCCATATACTCTTCCCAAACATGACGCATGACCACTTTCACATGATTTTTACTTTCCGTACATTTATGGATACTTGGACACTTGGTACACACTTCTTGGCAACTCTGATATTCTTTATATCCATCCCGGTTCGTTGTCCGATAAGATAATATTTGATTTTCCGGGCATAAGTAACAATCATAATTCTCGTCATATACATACTCGTATTTACGAAAAAAGCCATCCTTGGTCATGGGCCTTTTGTATGGAAACAATGGTTCAATTCCATTCATCAACAATTCACGAGCAATCGCCGGAGTTCGATAACCTCCATCCGCTACAAGCATCGCAGGACAATAATCCTTTATCTTATCATAAAGAGGTTTAAAGGTTCGGCTGTCATGTTCGTTTCCTGGATGAACGCTATAACCGAGAATCCAACCATGTTTATCGCAGGCTGTTTCTACTGCGTAGGCAAAAACATGCTTATGTTCCCCTTTACGAAACCATCCGCTTTCCGGATCGGTTGTACTGCACTTCTGTGTTTTTGCTCCTTCAGCAATCTCCTCTTGAGAATCCGCACAGCCTCCGCCGCCGGAGGGTGGATCATTCCGGTTTTTTTCCTTCAACGGTTTCTTCCCATGGGCTTCCCGGTCTTTTGTGATTTCTTTCTGGAGTTCTTCTTCATACCAGAGTGCCTGTTCATGGGCAACCCGTTTTCTCATTTTTTTGCTGTTTGCACATGCCTTAACATGAGTGGAATCTACAAAAATCTGCTCCGTATCTACCAGGTTGAATTTCATGCAGTCTTCCAGTATCTTTGCGAAGATCTGCTCAAAAAGATCGGTATCTTTAAAACGGCGAGTATAATTCTTCCCGAAGGTAGAAAAATGAGGAACCGGATCCATCATATCCAGACCCAGAAACCAACGATACGCAGCATTTACTTCGATCTCCCGAATCGTCTGCCTCATACTTTTAATTCCGTAAAGGTATTGGATAAAAGGGATTTTGATCAGCATAACTGGATCCATGCTCGGTCTTCCATTATCAAGGCAGTATTTTTCCTCTACAAGATCATAAATAAAATCCCAGTCAATGGCTTTATCAATTAAACGCAGCATATGGTTTTGTGGAACCATGTCATCCATACAGAACATGATCATTTGCTCTCGTTTCTTATCTGCATTCTTAGTCATCATAAAAAACACCGCCTTTCTGATAACCCCATTATACCAGAAAAACGGTTATAAATGTAGAAAAGCCCGGCTTTTGCCGGGACTTTGTCTACAGTCTGAGGCCATTCACTTTTATAGTGGATGGCCTTTTTGCTACCTGCGCTTTTTCTTTTTTGGCATATAATACGGCTGTGACTTGGCTTTTCCCCGCATATTGTTTGGGTTTTTAAGCAGTTTGGACAGGCTCAGTATCCGCAGAAAAGCCGAAAAGTCCTCGGATGAAATTTTTTCAAAAGGAATCTGCATTTTATCACAGAACTCATGGATCATAGCTTCTGTGTCGGTTCCCATCTGTATGGCCTGTTCAAAATTCTCTTTGACCTCATCCAGTGTTGGCTGTGGGTCGGCTGTGGTCTTGTCTTTCAAATGGGCTTCCCGTATATCCCGGACAATGCTGTCCAGATCATCATGAAGGATATGGCTGTAAAAATCGTTCTCCTGTACCTGACCCAATTCCAGCGTCCGCATATACAGATCATTTTCTCCAGGTGCGTGTTCTTTAAGAATGGTCTGCCGGGTAGCTTCCAGAATCAGATTCATCTGGTTCACCCGCATATCAGCGAGCTGGTCAATAAAGATTTCCATATCAACCATCAGCCGCAAAAAATTTGGATGAGTCGCCAGTTCACAAAGCAGGCGGTTGTTGATCTTTCCGCTGCTCAAAAGTTCCACCATAGCGTCACTCAGATGCAGAGCTTGAAGCTCCGTGTTTGGGTGATTTTTATTTTCTGACACGCCCATCAGATAATCAGTGGACACTCCGTAAAACTTTGCCAGTGTCGCAATCGCAAATGGGCTGATGTCTTTGTAGTCATCGCTCTCATATTTCCCCAGTGCCGACTTAGACAGGCCGGTCTGTTCTGCCAGCTGTTCCAGCGTCAGGTGCTTATCCACCACTCGCAGGTCTTTGAGCCGTTCCGGGATTGACAGTTTTGTGTACATCAAAGCACCTCCTTGCCATCGGTTTTTGTTTTTCATTATAGCACATTTCCGAGAGCGTGGAAATATGCGGTTTTCATGTGTTTTTCCTGCGTCTTGGACATACGGGAGCAGCCCTCTTTTTTCGGTAAACTGGTTCTTGTCAGGAGACATAGAACCTTGAAAAATGAATGACCGACTGCAAGGGGGACGACCTCCGGGGAAGTGACGCCACGATAAGAGCGCACCAAAGAGGACAATACGCTGGGAGAGAATCCGGGCAGGAATATTTTGCAGACAGACCGGCAGACAGAAAAATAAACGATGCGGAACATACCGCATCAAATGAATGGAGGTAGATCATTATGAAACTGAATATGAAGGAAAAGAAAATTCTTTACGCTTACGCCTGCCCCAGCCATCACAACACAGTGACAAGGCTGAAATGGCTGACAGCATTGACTGTTGACCCGGAGGCGAAAAGCCAGATGCTTCATCTTGCTCGTAAAATTGAGACAGAGACAGAGGAAAGGTGGTACGAAGCCTTTTACCATCATCTGCGTATGGAGATGGACGAATACCGCCGGATTAGACGCAGTCTGCGTGCGCTGAAAGCAAACACCGATTATGAGGAGGAACTGTATGAGGAAGCTGTCTAAATATGAAAAAGAAACCATCATCAACTGGAATGAGGGCGAGACGATTGCCAGTATCTACACCTTCAATGCCAGCTTGAAACGCAGACTGGAGGATTTCAGCCGGAAGTACCCTCTGCTGTGCCGCTTGGAACGCAGTACGCCGGAAGGTAGCGTGACCTATGTGATGGACAAGTCACGACTTTCGATCCGGCTGGTGCCGCCGTACAGCGAAGAACGGCTGGCAGCTGCAAGGGAGTACGCAAAAGAGCATGGCTTTCAGGTCATACAGACAGAAGAAAAAATCGCTTAAAATGAGGGCGATTTACGAAAAAATATCGGGTCTGCACCCGCTGTTTTGATCGGCAATTTCCGCAGGCGTATTCTGTATCCACTTCTCGCCTATGGGCGTAAATGTACGGATACGGAGCCGGTGAAACTGGCAAAAACCGCTTCTGCGGTGAAGGCCAGCTTCGCCGGTGCGGGAGTACAGAGGGCAGCCAGCCCTTTGTGCCGGGGTGCAGGGGCGGCAGCGCACTGCTGGGGTCAAGGGGCAATGCCCATTGGCGGGTTGAGGGCAGCCAGCCTCATCGGGTCAAGGGTGAAACGCCTTGCCCAGGGAAAGTTGATGCCTGCGTCAACTTATACTGGGTATTACCTGACGCAAAACTTCGCAGGTCTGGCGGCTTTGCCGCCCTCCCCAGCCCAGAACATCTTTGCAGGAAGGAGGAAAAATGTTTGAAATTAACAAGACACAATGGACGATCTGGGAAGCATGGCACTTACAATCCCCGGCACAATGACCGTCGGTTCGATGTAGAAAATAGCGAACACATTGACGCTGAGCGTGCCAGACAAAATGTGTACTGGGACTGTTACCGGGGCTTTACCACCCACGACTTTCGGGAAAACCCAGAGCAGCCGGATTTCAGCTTTGAGGAAATTGAACGGATGTATTACTACGAGCATTATGCCGACCATGTCAATGCTCAGAACGCCCGGAACGAGAAAACCCGGCACATTGAGCGCAATCGCACTGTGGATGATCTTTTGAAAAATAACAAGACCTGTCCAGAAGAAAGCATCTACCAGATCGGCACTATGGAAGAATCCGTTCCGCCAGAGACTTTAGCGCTCATTGTCAGTGAATTTTATGAGGAATTTGAAAACCGTTTCGGTTCTCATATCCACATTTTAGACTGGGCGCTCCATCTGGATGAAGGAACTCCGCACATCCATGAGCGCCATGTATTTGACTGTGAAAATCGGTATGGAGAGCTGTGCCCCCAGCAGGAAAAGGCGTTGGAGGAACTGGGTATCCCTCTCCCTAAACCGGAACAGCCAAAAGGAAAGCACAATAACCGGAAACAGACTTTTGATGCAGTCTGTCGGATAATCTTATTTGACGTTGCCAAACGGCATGGGCTGCATCTGGAACAGGAGCCGTCTTATGGTGGGCGTGACTATTTGGAAAAGCAGGATTATATCCTGATGAAGCAGAAGGAGCAGCTGGCGACACAGGAACAAAAGCTGGAGGAACTGACGCTAAAAATTGAGGATGTAGAAACCTTGCTGGAAGATGTTTCCGGTGCAGCCTATGACAAGGCGGTGGAGGTTGTGACCGACAAGGTTCGGGAACAAACCCAGCTTGAAGATATGGAAGTAATTGAGAAATATCGAAAGAGCGTGGTATCGCCCAATGCCAAAAATTCGCCAGAAGTTGTGAAGATAGCGAACACTCTGCTGAGTAGGGTGCGAGAAAAATTACAGCAGTCTGCTGAAAAAGTTCTCAAAAAGGTACAGGCGGTGCTGTTAAAACCGGAGGTCAAACAGGCTGGCAAAGAGCAGATCAAAAATAAAGCCAGAAAATCCATTAAGGAGAAGCTGGCACAAGGCAAACTGGACGCTGATCGGGAGAACCGGGAGCGCTGGGAGCGTGAAGGACGGATTGCTCCAACAAGAAAACAGGATATGGAATTGTGAGGCATCTGATTTTCTATGGAAACCGGATGCCTTTTGCATTGTTTGGAGGTGGAAGAAACGAATGTATTTGAAGCAGTAAAACAGTCTGTTACCACAAGGCAGGCTGCTTTGGTTTATGGAATTTCAGTAGGACGCAACGGGATGGCTTGTTGCCCGTTTCACGATGACAGGCATCCCAGCATGAAGGTGGACAGACGGTTCCATTGTTTTGCCTGTCAGGCAGATGGAGATGTGATTGATTTCACTTCCCGTCTTTTTGGACTAAGCAGTAAAGAAGCTGCCTTAAAGCTGGCAGAGGACTTCTCAATCAGCTTTGACCGCAAAGGCCACGATCCGCCACAAAAGAGAGTAATCAAAAGAAAAATCAGCGAGGAAATGCGATACCGGCAGGCAGAGCAGAAATGCTTTCGGGTGCTGTGCGACTACCTGCGTTTGCTGGAACGATGGAAAGAAGAATATGCGCCCAAACAACCGGAGGATGACTGGAATCCTTTGTTTGTGGAGGCTCTGCACAGGCAGCCATATATCGAATATCTGTTGGATCTTCTTCTGTCTGACAGCATAGAAGAACGAGCTTTTGTAGTTGCGGAGTATGGAAAAGAGGTGAGGAAAATTGAACAGCGAATATCAGAGTTTATCGCCAGCCACCCAGCAGGCTGTGATGAGCGCAGCCGAAGCCATAGCGCCGGAACAGAGCGTTGATAAGGTGCGGCAGAGCCTTTCTGTTACCGACAAGGGAAAAACAGCCAACACCATCGACAACTGCCGGATTGTGTTCTGCTGCGATCCACTCCTGCGGGATGCCATCCGGCTTAATCTCCTGACAGACCGGGTAGACATTGTACAGGACTTGGGCTGGCGCAGGAATACCAGCGCTCTGACGGATACTGATGTGAAATATCTTCTCCTCTATTTTGAGAGAAACTATGAGCTGACCAGTGAGAAAAAGATCACGGCTGCCCTTTCTATCGTAGCAAACGAAAATTGTTACCATCCAATTCAGGATGTGCTGAACAGTCTTGTCTGGGACGGTACACCACGCATCCGATCCTGTCTGCACCATTTTCTTGGTGCTGATGAAAGTGACTATGTGGAAGAAATGCTGAAACATTTCCTGCTGGGTGCTATACGCCGGGTATTCCGTCCCGGTTCCAAATATGAAGAAATGCTTTGTTTGGTGGGCGGTCAGGGTGCCGGGAAGTCCACATTCTTCCGACTGCTGGCGATCCGGGACGAATGGTTCTCTGATGACCTGAAGAAGTTGGATGACGACCGGGTATTCCAAAAGCTACAAGGTCACTGGATCATTGAGATGTCAGAGATGCTTGCCACCAGCAGCGCAAAGAGCATTGAAGAAATCCGTTCCTTTATTAGCCGACAGAAGGAAACCTACCGGACACCTTATGAATCTCAGCCTAAAGACCGGCTTCGGCAGTGCGTGTTCGGTGGTTCCTCGAATACCCTGGACTTTCTGCCGCTGGATCGAGCCGGGAACCGGCGCTTTCTCCCAATCATGATTTACCCGGAGAAGGCAGAGGTTCACATTTTGGAGGACGAGGACGCTTCCAGAGCGTATCTGTTGCAGGTATGGGCAGAAGCTATGAGCATTTACCACAGCGGCAAGTATTCCATGAAATTCAGCAAGTCCATCCAGCGTCAACTGGTGGAGGTGCAGAAAGACTTCATGCCGGAGGACACCGAAGCTGGACAGATACAGGGATTTCTGGAACACTACACCGGAAACATGGTCTGCTCAAAACAGCTGTTCAAGGAGGCGCTGGGACATACCTTTGATGAGCCGAAGCGGTGGCAGCTCCACAATATCAATGAGATCATGAACACGGTCGTGACCGGTTGGAAGCCTTTTTCCAATCCCCGGATGTTTGCCGGATATGGCAGACAAAAGGGCTGGGAACGGGACACTTCCGGCAACGAACTACCCAGCAACGAAGGTGGATTTGTAGAACTGAGTGAAGAAGAATGCCGTCAGCTGGAACTTCCGCAGGAGTGGATCGCCTGACAAGGACGGTCTGTTGCCGGGATAGTTGCCAGTTGGTTGCCGGGTTCGTTGCTGATAAATTTATGGTTTTGATATGGAAAAAGCCCGTAAATAAAGGATTTTTATTATCTATCTATGTTTCCGGCAACGAAAGCAACGAGATTTTACAAGAAAATTTGAAAAGTAAGAAATCAGGGTCAGACGATAGTTTACAGGTTTTTTGATGTCCGTTGCCGGACTTCGTTGCCACAGCTACCGTCTGATCCCCTATTCTATGGAGGTAGCCTATGGAGAAAAACAAGAAGCAGAATAAAAAAGTCCAGTTTGTAGTGGTTCGTGAGTTTTCTGGGGACAAAACCATGCGGGAAGCCTTTGAGCAGCTGATCGAGCGTCAGACCTGCGAACACTTCGAGGAATGGTTAGAGCATCAGGAAATGGCACGAAAAGCGGCGTAAAGCAGTTGAATCATGGACAGGGGCATGGTATTATAATGGTATCGTGTCCCTGTTCATAGAAGGAGAACACTATGAGCAGGAAAAAACAAGTGAATCAGAAAATCACAGCCCTTTATTGCCGTATCTCTCTGGAGGATGGCGGCGATAATGAGAGCATGAGCATCAGCAACCAGAAACTTATGCTCCGGGACTTTGCCGAAAAAAACGGAATGTTCCAGTATGAGTATTATGTGGATGACGGTTATACAGGCCGCAATTTCAACCGCCCTTCTTTTCAGCGCATGATTGCCGATATTGAGGCGGGAAAGATCGGCTGCGTTATCACCAAAGACCTGTCCAGACTGGGCAGGAATTATATCGAAGCTGGCAGCTATATCGAAATCTTTTTCCCAAAACACAATGTACGCTATATCGCCATTACAGACGGAGTGGACAGCCTGACCCGTCAGGAAATGGACATTACGCCGTTTAAGAATATCCTGAACGATATGTACAGCCGGGATATTTCCAAAAAGGTGCTGGCAGGGCGTATGACCCGTTCCCGGCAGGGGAAGTTTTGTGGTGGGCAGCCGCCCCTCGGTTTGATGCGTGACCCGGAGGATAAGGGGCATTTGATCCGTGACCCTGAGACAGCACCGGTAATCCGAAAAATCTATGATATGGCGCTGGATGGCTGGGGATGTATGCGGATTGCAAAGCAGCTCATGGATGATAAAGTCCCAATCACCAGAGTAAAAAGTAACACAGAATGTGATGTAAATTACTATTCATGGGGAAGTGCAAGAATCAGCCATATCCTGCGGAATCCCTTTTATAAGGGCGCACATCTGGTCTGCCGGACACATCAGAAAGGGATTCGCTCCAACACCTATGATATTATCCCTCGTGAGGACTGGGAAATTATCGAGGATTGCCATGAAGCAATCATCTCCCCGGAAGAATGGGAGCAGGTGCAGGAAATCATTGACCGCAGACCAACCATTATGAAGGGCAACTCCTGCCCCTTTTATAACCTGTTCCACGGTATCATTTATTGTGCGACTTGCGGAAAGTCCATGCAGGTGCGGTATGAAAAGGTTGGCAGAACCGGAAAGAACCGTTTTACCGGCGAACAGCGGGAACCGATTGATAAGGCGTATTATATCTGCCAGACCTATAACAGGCTGGGCAAGAACGCCTGTACCAGCCACAAGATCGAAGCCAGAGATTTATACAATCTTGTGCTGAAAGATATTCAGGAGCTGGCAAAGACTGCGCTCAAAGATGCCGATGCTTTTTATCAGCGGCTGAGCAGCCGGATGGAGCGCCGGTATCTTCTGGACGCTTCCCAGACACAGAAGGAATGTCAACGACTGGAAAGCAGGAATTGTGAAATTGATGAGATGTTTCTGAGCCTATATACCGATAAGGCAAAAGGAATCTTGACTGAGCAGCGTTTTATGAAGCTGACAGCAACACTGGAGCAGGAGCAGGAAGCTAACCAGAAGCGCCTGCGAGACCTGCTGTTGATGATGCGCCACTCTGACGAACAGGAAAATGAAGTCCGCACCTTTATCAAAGAAATCCGGCGTTATGCAGCCATTGAAGAACTGGATGAAGCGGTGCTGAACCGGCTCATCAGCAAAATTTTGGTGGGCGAAGTCAAGAAGATTGACGGACAGAAGGTGCAGGAAGTCAGAATCGTTTATAACTTTGTCGGAGAAATCCCGGAGATTACAGCATAATCATTTCGCCTCATCTCTCAATCAGCGAGGGATGAGGCTTTTCTTTTTGTAAAATTGCAATAGATATATTCATAATTTATTTACAATTAAATTCCTAGCCGTACAGCAGAAAAATGATGACGAAAGATCATGCAAATGCTATAATGTTTGCATATAGATATGACAATTTGACCATATCGGAATCTTTATTCAAACAGATGATTGGAGATATTGCTATTATGAGAAATCCATGGCCAATTTTCAGCATTGCGGCTCTCTCCGGAGCTGCGTGCTTGATTTATGATCACTTTTTTTCTTACGAGACTATGTGGATTGCTGTTGTAGTGTTCCTTGTGCTGCTGGCTCTATGCTTTTTCGCATATTGCAAATATGAACACTGGCTGGCAAAGAAACTTAACCCCTATGTGGTGGCATATCAAAGCGATCACAACCTTGAGAATTTGAAACATGGATTGGATCGCTGGCGTCCTTGGGCACTCAGCAAGCATTCCAAAAACATCATTACAGCGAACTGGTTCTCCGCTCTGCTGGAACAACAGCGCTGGACAGAAGCGGAAGAAACTTTGGAGCAGTTTTTGCATCGAGCAAAAAATACGCAGGATAAACTGGGGTATCACCTACTTCGTGAAGATTACGCAAGGGCGATCGGAGACACTGAATTAGAGAAGCAGGAACGACTTCTAAGCGAACAGCTAAAAACCCAGCTTGGAAATAAAAAGGGAGAATCAAGAATACCCGCAAGCGCCAAAGAGAGTAAATATGCTTTCTTTTGCTGGCTCTCTTTCAGCGTTGGTCTGGCACTGTTCGGAATCATCAGCAATATCGCCACCGGGGACTCAATCCTTGGATCGTTTGGAGCCGGAGTTTTTATTTTGGGCTTGTTCTCGTTCCCAGTCTGCTTGATCTGGCTGATTCTCTGGTTGATCCGGCGCAGAAAGGAGGCTGCTAAATGACTTATATCCTCCCGGTACTCTATGTAATTGTGTCTTATACATTCTTTCTTTTGGCAGTTCATTTTGGCAATGCAATCACATTGCAGATAGTATCGATCCTTCTGCCCTTTATTATGGGGATCGTCAATTTGATTGTTGTGCTGACCGTAGGAAGAAAGTGGTCGAGAAAAACATTGCTGAACTGCACTTTGATTATCAAGTATGGACTAATCCCGTTCTACCTGATCGGAGGGAGCATCACTGTATATGTAACGCTGATGGCATTCTTCCCATTGCCGCTGATGGCGTTGTTCGGACTGGTAACCATTGTTTTTTTGATTTTGGGATACGGGATTCTATTAGGGGCAGCTCCCTATGCTATCGCTTATCTGATAAAGTCATGCAAAGACGGCATACATCCGAAATGGTTGGCGGTTTTAGCTGGAATCTGCCAGTTCTTCTTTTCCTTTGATGTACTTGCAATGATGGTTCTGACATTAAAGGAGCGGCACAGGGTCAAAACGACGATTGCCGTTTTCTGTGCAATGTGTCTTGCGCTCCTGCTTATCGTACTCTATGTGGTCATGACGCTGATAGGGGCATAATCGACCTTTATATAGGATATGAGTTGTTCATACATAAAACAAATTTGATAGAATCGCAGAAAGGATTTACGCTTATGAAAAAACAATGGATTGCTTTACTGACAGGATGTGTGCTGGTATGCAGTATGCTGGCCGGATGCGGCTCAAAACCTCAGACATCAGCTCCGGCAGCTGCGGGCAGCGATAAAGGCTGTACGGATGAGGCCATTCTGTCTCAGCTGAAAAATGACGGGACACCTGAGTTCGTACTGGATGGTACTTACTATACGCTTCCTTTGGAAACTTCCCAGCTGATACAAGCCGGCTGGAGTTTGGAAACGGAAGAATATGATGCAGCAGAGGTTTCTCTGCAACCCGGCGAGCGTATTTATGGGGAACTTTCCAAAGACGATCAGGAAATAGATGTTGCAATCGTAAATGCCGGGACAGAGCCATGCAAGCCTGCTGAGGGCGGAACGGTGGTAGAACTGGAATACTCTGCCGATAAGGATCAACCAAATCCTGATTTCTTTGTAACGCTCAATGGGATCAACTGTGCGATGTCCAACGCAGCTTTACAAAAGGCGCTGGAAGGTGTAGACGGATATGAACTGAATTCCGCAGGAAATATCGACATCAATCGTACTGTTGATGATGATGAAATTGCTGTTTATAAAGTCATTCTGGATGATGACTACACAGCAATCACGCTTGCTTCGGACAATGTTTTTGAATACAAGGATTATCAGCCGCAAGAGGTAAAAGAACAGGCATCTAATGAAAAGATTGCCGCTTACAAGGATACTACAAAAGCCGAGATGGAGCCGTATGCTCAGGATTTCAATGCGATCATCGAGGGATATGAAGAAAATATGGTCGTTGGATTTTACAGTGAAGGTACTATTTGGGGCGAAGAAGTCGGTGAATATAAATCTATTGCCGGAACGCCACTCGCTACGGATGTGTCTCTCTATATCGCAGAGGATACAACCGGCCAGCTCTACTGTATTTCTAACCAGCTTTTGAATGAAGATGGTACTGTAAGCACTGCCATTGAGCTTGAGGAAGGCGATCAGGTCAAGGTTTGGGGTTATGCTTCACAGTATCTGGAATTGCAGGAAGGTCTGAAAATCGTCGTGGTTCAGCCTGGTATCATTGAACGCAACGGCGAACTGGTGATCCTGGACGAAAATTTGAAAGTAGACTAATGCTTTTGAAGAACGCCGGGTGCATATATCAAAGGATTGCATCCGGCGTTCTCAACTTAAAACAATAATCAGGAGGAACAATTATGCTTACAATGAATGAAAAAGATAAAAATGAAATGCTGGAAGCCATTTTGAACGAAAGCGAAGCCTATCAGTGCAAGTTATGGGCAGTCATCATGGCCGGGGCTGATACCTATGCACTAATTGGGGGACTTTCTACACTGACGGGGGGTGCTGCCGCTGCATTGGGCGCACTGAGCAATGCTTACTGCTATATGGGAATTACCGAGAAACACCTGAATATGGTCATTGTAAATTCCGTCAATGTCTCCAAAATTGAAAACCGGCTTTCTCTGCCCCTAAACAGCATAACAAAGGCAGAGGTCAAGGGTGGGTTGCTGCCCGGAAGAAAAGTCGTAATGCTGCATTTTGGAAAAGAGAAAATGAAAATTTCTTTGATGAACAATGCGATTGGCTCTGATATTCAGGGGCAGAAAGAAAATGTTGAGATGTTCTGCCAGATTGTTTCCAAACTCGGATAACCCGTATTATAAAGCGAGAGGAATCAGAGCATGAAAAAAATCTTAATTGTGTTATTAGCTATGGTGCTGCTCCTTGCTGGATGCGGTAAAAATGGGACTTCATCGCCACAATCTCCCTCTGATGAATCTGTGGCGGATCAGCAGGAACCTTCTTCTTCCGAAACCGAAATATCATCTGAAGATTATGCGATTCCCGGAAGTTATATCGTCCCGGATGGATGGGAGAAATCTGAGAAGCATTCTACTAATTCGCAGATTTTCTATATAGAGGAAGGCCACGAAAATGATGAAAAGCCGGACAACATCTCCATCCATGTAGGAAAGAACAAATATAGTCTGGATGAGCATGAGCAGTTTCGGGATGCGATCGTCCAACAGATTTTGATGCAGCTGGATGGTATTGAAGCACAACTGAACGGGGATGGAACCTATACCGAGCAGGGGGATCTGCTTTATATCTTTACTATCGACGAGGGCGATATTGTCACCACGCAATACTATATTGTAAAGGATTACGGGTTCTGCCTGATCCAGCTTACAAATTTCAGCGGATCAGAAACCACGGAACAGGCCGCCAGGGACATGGTAGATAGCTTTGTTTGGGATACAGAAGGATAAATTGATACAGGAACCGTGATTTTATAGGAAAACGACGAAGATGGAGAAACGAAAACTTTCAGGAAAAACAATTTTGAAGCTGGTAGGGGCACTTTTGGCTTTGGCTTATTTGGGATTTTGCCTCTATGCAGGTATTACCGGGAAATTTCCGAATATGCACAGAGTCGAACATGTGATGCGTTTTGGCGACCTTAAAAACTGGGTGTCCGGCGGAATATCGGCTGTGATGATTTTTGCCCTGTGCATTACTTCTGCTTTCAATGACCTAAATCTCCAGAAGGGACGCAAAAAATCATTTTTACCACTTTTTCTCACCATGATTCTGCCCATTATCCTTTTACTGCTTTTGGAGTCTTATCTGGATATTGGTTGGATCGGGATTGCCCTTTATGCCGGTATTGCAGTTTTTCTATTTGGCGTTGCATGGACTCCACAACTGTTGAATCAGTGGATCACCCGCCGACTTTTACGAAATGAACCGATGAGCGGCAAGCAACAAGTGCGGATCATTGAGTGGATTCATTTTCATCCACTGAAAAAGTTGCTGGTTTTCGGGTTGTGGGGCTTTGGCGTTGTACTGGTTCTGCGTGGCATCTGGGTAACGGCAACCGGGAAAATCGAAATGGATGGAGAGCTTTTTCTGTTTTTACTTGGCACAGCAGTTCTGGTTGTAGCGCTGTTTCAGAAAATGAGACGCTATATCTGCACGCCTTACCGGAACATACCGGTACTTAATCAGATTCTCAGCAAAAATCAGCTGGAACAGCTGCTGGATGGAGAACATTTTGAACCAATAGAGTTTGAAGATGAGGCCATGAAAAAGTATCTGGAAATTTACCGAAGCCAAAACTGGATGCTGATTGGCGGGAAGCTGCTCTCAAAAAAGCTGGCTTTATGGGGCACAATGAATCGGTCAGGAAACGATGCGTTCTTGAAGGTACTTTACCTTAACGGTATGACGGCCAAAGCGAAAGTCGATCTGGATATTCGAGGGGACCGGTACAAGGAGTTTACTGCTGTGCTGAAAGAATTGATTGGATACGAAGGCACACTTAAACTGGATGAAAAAGAAGAACAGCTGGCACAGAAATTTGCGTCCTTTTTCCCAGATCAAACTTCCGAACAGGAGCGTGTCGCTGCTTTTCTTTCTCAGGATGTGACAGCGATCCGGCAGGACTATATTCAGACCTTCTCCCCTCCGCCAGACCCCCGGAAGAAAAAGCGGAGTAGACGGGAACGGGAATAAAAGATTTTCTTCATTTTTCAATGGAGAACGGGTTACAAAGATAAATAGAATGTAACTTGGAGGTTACCTATGAACTATGATATGAATATGATTAAATACCGCAAAAATGGCTTTTTCAGAATTGCATCAGCTATTCTGATTATCTGTTTTACACTATTTGGCCTTACTGCTTGCACCGGTACTACTGACAGCAAAGATAATAACGATGATAATGCACTGATGCAAGGAACATGGGAAATAGATACCGGCTCTGGTGCTGGTTATAAATTCGTTGAAGATAAATTTATGTGGTTAAAATCCATCGAGGATATTAACGATAACTACTGGTACGGAGATGTTGAGTACTATAATGGTGCTGAAGCAATGGAAATGGCAGGACTAACCGATGACGAACTTCAAAGCAGCCTGTCAGGACTTAAACCCGAAAACATTTTTGTAACAAAATTAGATCCCGAAAAAATCATTACCGATGGTGAGGATAAAACTGCTACCAATATGAATGACCAAACATTATGGACTCGCTTATGGCTTATTGAAGAAAATGAGGACAATGTTGTTGCGGTAGTGTTTGATTTGGAAACTTTTAGTATGGAGAGCTACACTAAAGTTGAGTAAAAACCAGAAATTAGAATTTGGAGTAAACTTATGGACTATATAATACGAGAAATGAGAAGCGAAGAATACTGTTTATTAAGTGATTTTTTATACGAAGCGATTTATATTCCGGAAGGTATTGAACCTCCACCTAAATCAGTAATAGAATGTCCGGAATTACAAGAATATATCGTCGAGTTTGGAAATCGAAAACATGATAAAGCCTTAGTTGCAGAGATTCAGGGAAATGTAGTAGGAGCTATTTGGGTAAGAATTATGAATGACTATGGACACATTGATAATGATACTCCATCTCTTGCCATGTCTGTCTGCCCCCAATATAGAGGGTTAGGCATTGGAACTTCATTATTGAAACAATTATTACAAGTGGAAAGATTAGCTGGATATTCAAAAATATCCTTATCTGTTCAGAAAAGTAATTATGCAGTGAAGATGTACGAGAAAGTGGGATTTACTGTTGTTAATGAAAATAGCGAGGAATTTATTATGATTGTAAATCTATAACAGAAATTCCAGTTTGCATAACTGGCAACCCAACCACAATTAAATATTCACAGCTCTACTAAGCAGGAGATCCGAAAAGGTCTCCTGCTTTTTTGCACCCTAAATTAAATGTATCACAGCTAAAACTATCGAAAACAAAATAGGCAGATACCATAAAAGAAGTTTTTCTTTGGATAGTGCTTGTCTTTTTTGAATTCATCACTTGACATTGTGGCAAAGAGCTGATGAGCCAAGACGAAATTGCAACGATGGACGGAGGCAAGTGTATTTTGCAGGTGCGCGGCGTGAGGCCGTTTTTCAGTGAGAAATACGACATCACCCGCCACCCCCGCTATAAATACCTCTCGGACGCTGACAAAAAGAACACCTTTGATGTGGACAGCTACCTGTCGTCCCTGCGCCGGAAAAGGCGGCGCGTGATAACGGAGGACGAACCCTTTGACCTCTACGACATTGAGCTGTCGGAGGAAGATTTTTCCGCAGAATAAAGCGGCCATAGAGAAAGGAGCGTGACCGATGGGACACTCGGACGAATGGACATTTGCGGATTATTTCAAGTATGAGAAAGAAATCTACCGGGCAATCATTTCCGCTGCGGTGCTGTGCCAGTGGATCGCAGAACATGATACCCCGCCCACGGACGGGGAAGCCGAAGAACTTGCAAGGGAAATAGACCGCAGACTGTGTGAAGCATGGGGCGAAATTTTTTCGCTGGCTGTGCTGGAATGGCGGGACGGCCAGTAACTCCGGGCCGTCTGCGGATTGTGAGGCTGCCGCTGTGTACGGCGGCTTTTTTTGCACCCAAACACCATCACAATCTGAATTTATGGAGGTAAATTTATGGAATTTTTCAATAGTGCAGTTGATACTTTGCAGACCATCGTTGTGGGCCTCGGCGGAGCGCTTTGCGTATGGGGCGGCGTCAATCTTTTGGAGGGATACGGGGCGGACAACCCGGCGAGCAAGAGCCAAGGAATCAAGCAGCTTGTCGCCGGAGGAGGCGTTGCCCTGATCGGCATGACCCTTGTTCCGCTGCTGTCCGGGCTGCTGGGATAACCCCATGTGTGTTAGAAAACCCTCCGCGCCCTCTCTGATCTGGGAGGGCGCGGGAAAGGAGGTGTCCCCACATGATTGGTGATTTAATCGGGGAATGGATCAAAGGAATCCTGATCGACGGTATCATGGGCAACCTGTCCGGCCTGTTTAACACAGTCAATACCAAAGTCGGGGAAATCGCGTCGGATGTGGGCAGTACCCCGCAGGACTGGAACGGCGGCATTTTCTCCATGCTGCAAAACCTGTCCGAAACGGTGATCGTCCCCATTGCGGCGGCCATTCTCGCCCTTGTGATGTGCTATGAGCTGATCGACATGATCGTGGAAAAGAACAATATGCACGACTTCGACAGCTCCATGTTCTTCCGCTGGATTTTCAAAAGCGCCTTTGCCATTCTCATTGTGACGAACACATGGAATATCGTCATGGGCGTGTTTGACGCCACCCAGCAGGTCGTCAACCAAAGCGCCGGGGTGATTATCGGAGATACCAGCATTGATTTTGACACGCTGCTGCCCGATCTGGAAAGCCGCCTTGAAGCAATGGACATCGGGCCGCTGCTGGGCCTGTGGTTCCAGACCCTTGTTGTGGGGCTGACGATGAACATTCTTTCCATCTGCATTTTCCTTGTGACCTATGGAAGAATGATTGAAATTTACGCCGTGACCGCATTGGGGCCGATCCCCCTTGCCACGCTGGGCAATGCAGAGTGGCGCGGCATGGGCCAGAACTACTTGAAATCCCTGCTTGCGCTGGGCTTCCAAGCCTTTTTAATCATGGTGGTTGTCGGGATTTATGCGGTGCTGATCCAGCAGATCGGAACCGCCGACGACATATCCGGCGCGATCTGGGGCTGTATGGGCTATACCGTTTTGCTTTGCTTCTGTCTGTTCAAGACCGGCAGCATATCGAAAGCCGTATTTACCGCACATTGACAGACAGGAGGAATACCAACCATCGAGGAAACACAAAAGAAAACCTACAACATCCTTTACGCCGACCCGCCGTGGAGATATGAGTGCAAACGGACAGGGGCGGCGGAACATCACTATCCCACCATGAGCATTGACGATCTGTGCGCCCTGCCGGTGGAAACGCTGGCGGGAAAAGACTGCCTCTTGTTTTTGTGGGCGACTTTCCCACAGCTCCCGGAGGCGCTGCGTCTGATTAAGGCGTGGGGCTTTTCCTTTAAGACCGTGGCCTTTGTCTGGCTGAAATTGAACCGCAAAAGCCCCACATGGTTTTACGGACTGGGCTATTGGACGAGAGGAAACGCGGAAATCTGCCTGCTTGCCAAGCGGGGCCATCCCAAGCGTTACTCCAAAAGCGTCCATCAGTTTATCATTTCCCCGGTGGAGGAACACAGCAAGAAACCAGACATTACCCGCGAGAAAATCATAGCCCTTGCGGGCGACCTGCCCCGCGCAGAACTGTTTGCCAGACAGAAAACCCCCGGCTGGGATGTGTGGGGCAATGAATTGGACAGCGATTTTTCCCTGTCCGTACCAGAAACGAGGTGACTTTTTATGGCTTATGTAACTGTCCCCAAGGATTTAACCAAGGTCAAATCCAAGGTAGTATTCGGGCTGACGAAACGCCAGCTCATTTGTTTTGGCGGTGCGCTGCTGGTAGGCGTCCCGCTTTTCTTTTTGATCCGGGGCCGCGTCCCGACCAGCGCGGCGGCGCTCATTATGGTGTTTGCCATGCTGCCGGGCTTTCTGCTGGCGCTTTACGAAAAACACGGCCAGCCCCTTGAAGTGGTGGTGCGCCAGATCGTCGAGTGCTGCTTCATCCAGCCCAAGGAACGGCCCTATCAGACCAACAACGCTTATACCGCCCTTGTGCGGCAATCCCAAATGGAAAAGGAGGTCAACGCCATTGTCCAAAAAGCAAAAGAACGAAACGAGCGCAAAAGCGCCGGTCAAGCTCACCCGCGCCGAAAAGAAAGAGATTCAGGCCGTCATCCGAAAGTATAAGGGCGACGGCAAGCCCCATTCGGCACAGGCCAGTATTCCCTATGAGGCCATGTATCAGGACGGCGTATGCCGGGTAACGCCCCGCACCTTTTCCAAGTGCATTGAGTTTACGGACATCAGCTACCAACTGGCGCAGGCGGACACCAAGACCGCCATCTTTGAAAACCTGTGCGACCTCTACAACTATCTGGACGCCTCCATTCATGTGCAGTTTTCCTTTATCAACCGCAAGATCGACCCCAAGCAGTACGCCAAGAGCTTTGAAATCCGGGCGCAGGGGGACGACTTCGACGACATCCGCAGCGAGTATTCCGACATTTTGCAAGACCAGCTTGTGAACGGGAACAACGGCCTGATGAAGCGGAAATTTATGACCTACACCATCGAGGCGGACAGCCTGAAAATGGCCCGCGCCAGACTGCGCCGGATCGAAACCGACCTTTTGGGCTATTTCAAGAGCATGGGGGCCTCCGCGTGGGGACTGGACGCCAAGGAACGGCTGGAAGTCATGCACAGCATTTTCCACCCGGACGGGGAGCCGTTTTCTTTTGACTGGAAGTGGCTTGCCCCGTCGGGGCTTTCCACCAAGGACTTTATCGCCCCGTCCTCGTTCCGCTTCGGCAATGCCCGGATGTTCGGGCTGGGCGGCAAATACGGGGCGGTGAGCTTCCTGCAAATTCTCTCCCCGGAGCTGTCGGATGAAATGCTGGCCGACTTCCTCAACACAGAAAACGGCATTGTGGTGAACCTCCATGTGCAGGCCATCGACCAGAGCGACGCCATTAAGACGGTCAAGCGCAAGATCACCGACCTTGACGCCATGAAGATTCAGGAACAGAAACGGGCGGTAAGAAGTGGTTACGACATGGATATACTTCCCAGCGACCTTGCCACCTACGGGCAGGACGCCAAGGAGCTACTAAAGACCTTGCAGAGCCGGAATGAAAGGATGTTCCAGCTTACCTTTTTGGTGCTGAACACCGCAGACACCCGGCAAAAGCTGGAAAACGATGTGTTCTGGGCTGCCGGGATCGCCCAGAAGTACAACTGCTCCCTTGTGCGGCTGGACTACCAGCAGGAACAGGGGCTTATGAGCAGCCTGCCGCTGGGGGCCAGCCACATCCAGATTGAACGCTCCCTGACGACTTCCAGCGTGGCCGTGTTCGTCCCCTTTGTGACGCAGGAGCTTTTTCAGGGCGGCGACGCCATGTATTACGGGATCAACGCCAAAACCGGCAACATGATTATGCTCGACCGCAAACGGGCGAGGTGTCCCAACGGGCTAAAGCTGGGGACACCGGGAAGCGGCAAAAGTATGAGCTGTAAATCAGAAATTTTGAGCGTGTTCCTCTGCACCCCGGACGATGTGTATATCTGTGACCCGGAAGCCGAGTATTACCCCCTTGTGAAGCGGCTGCATGGGCAGGTGGTGAAGCTGTCGCCTACCAGCAAAAACTATGTGAACCCGCTGGACATCAACCTGAACTACTCCGAGGATGAAAACCCGCTGGCCTTGAAATCCGACTTTGTGCTGTCGTTCTGTGAGCTTGTCATGGGCGGCAAGAACGGGCTGGAAGCCATTGAAAAGACGGTGATCGACCGGGCGGTACAGGTGATCTACCGACCTTATCTGGCAGACCCCAAGCCGGAAAATATGCCCATCCTTGCAGACCTGCACAAAGCCCTGTTAGACCAGCATATCCCGGAGGCCGACCGGGTGGCGCAGGCCCTTGACCTGTATGTGTCCGGCAGCTTAAATGTGTTCAACCACAGAACCAACATCGACATTCAAAACCGCATTGTGGCCTTTGACATCAAGGAACTGGGCAAGCAGCTAAAGAAAATCGGTATGCTCATTGTCCAAGACCAGATTTGGGGGCGCGTCACCCAAAACCGCAGCAAGGGCAAGGCGACATGGTATTTTTGTGATGAGTTCCATCTACTTTTGCGAGAGGAACAGACGGCGGCCTTTTCCTGTGAGATTTGGAAGCGTTTCCGTAAGTGGGGCGGGATTCCCACAGGTGCAACGCAGAATGTAAAAGACCTGCTTTCCTCCCCGGAAATTGAGAACATTTTGGAAAACAGCGACTTTATCTGCCTACTCAATCAGGCCAGCGGCGACCGCAAAATCCTTGCGGAACGGCTGAACATTTCACCCCAGCAATTACGGTATGTGGACAATTCCGAACCCGGCGAGGGGCTTCTCATTTACGAAAATGTGATCCTGCCCTTTAAGAACCCCATCCCGAAAAACACCCAGCTCTACCAGATCATGACGACCCGGTTAGGCGAGGGGGCGACGGTATGAGCGCCTTAACACATTTCAGCCTGTTTTCCGGGATCGGCGGGATCGACCTTGCGGCGGAAGCCGCAGGGTTTACCACCGTATGCCAGTGCGAATGGGCGGATTTCCCGATGGAAGTTTTGAAAAAGCACTGGCCGCAGGTACCAAAATTCCGGGACATTACCACAGTGACAAAGGAGGCATTTTTTGAAAAAACAGGACGAGAAACCACCACACTTATTTCCGGGGGATTCCCCTGCCAGCCCTTTTCCAGTGCCGGGAAACAACGGGGATTTGAGGACGAACGGTATTTATGGCCCGAAATGCTCCGCGTTATCCGGGAACTGCACCCCTCTTGGGTGCTTGGAGAAAATGTTGCTGGCTTCATCCATCTGGGGCTCGACAAGACGGTTTTTGACTTGGAGCAGGCAGGCTACGCCGTTAGGGTTTTCGTACTTCCTGCTGTCGCCGTCGGCGCATGGCATGAGCGCAAAAGAACTTTCATCATCGGCCATGCTGCTTCCCACGCCCCTTGCCAGCGACACGGGGGATGTGGGGAAAACTGTCGATGTGCGGATGACCCCGACTGGGAGCTTCCGAAAATACAATCCCAGCGGAACCGTATGGACGGCGCGGCTGTCATGGGCGGTTTACAAACTGCTGGGCAGCCCGCCGGGGGATGTGAAACTGAATCCCGACTGGGTGGAATGGCTGATGGGATTCCCCCGGAGATGGACGGACATTCCATGTGGGCCAAAGAACCGGCGCAAATCCCGTACTTAATCAGCGACCCACCGGCGAATGTGGCAAAGCGGTTAAAGACTTTGGGAAACGCAGTTGTTCCCCCGCAGGTGTACCCCATCCTGCGCTATATTGCAGAGATTGAAACCGGGCGCTGCCGGAACAGACAGCAAGGAGGTGATCGGATATGGAACCCTTAAAACCCCGCGACAAGGTAACGCAGCACATGACCCGCGACGGCCTGACACTGGATAACCAGACCACCGGCGAAAGCGTCAATGTGTCCAGCCGGGAGGCCGAGCAGGAATACACCGCCCAGCCGGAGGGCGCGGCGGAAAAAATACTGGAACGGGCGGACGAACTGCACGACCGCCACAAGGCAAAGAAAGCGGCCAAGGACGCCGGGGAAACCGTGGCGCAGGCCACCGGCCCTGTTTCCCGGTTGCAGTTTACCGCCGAGGAACGGGCCTCCCCGGAGTTGGCCCCGTATATCAAAAAGGCAGAAAAACGGGCGGATCAGCTGGAAGCAGCCAAAGAAGCCTTGCCGAAAAAGCGTGTCGTCACCAAGGAAACCGTTTATGACGAGGCCAAGGGCAAGGCCAAAAGCAGGCTGTATTTTGACAAGGTGGAGAAATCCCCTCCCCAGCTCAAACCAAACCCGGCCAGCCGCCCCATACAGGAAGCCGGGCTTTACCTCCACGGAAAAATCCATGAGGTAGAACACGAAAATGTGGGCGTGGAGGGCGGCCACAAGGGGGAGGAACTGGCGGAACGGCAGGCGGGCCGCATGATCCGCAGCGGCGTCCACCGCCACAAGCTCAAACCCTACCGGGCCGCAGCCAAGGCCGAGCGAAAGTCCATCGCCGCCAACGCCGAGTTTGCGTATCAAAAATCCCTGCGGGACAACCCGGAGCTGGCGCAGGCGACCAAGAACCCCGTTTCCCGCTTCTGGCAGAAACAGCACATCAAGCGGGAATATGCCAAGGCAGCAAGGGCGGCGGGCCAGACCGCACAGGGGGCGGCAAGCACCGCCAAGACCACGGCTGCCGCAGCCAAGAAAGCCGCAGAGAAAAGCAGACAGGCCGCGTCCTTTGCCGCCCGGCACTGGAAAGGGGCGCTGATCGTCGGCGGCGTAGGCCTTATGCTCCTGCTGGTGATGGGCGGCTTGCAATCCTGCACCGCCATGTTTGGCAGCACCGGGACGGGCCTTGCCGCCACCTCCTATCTCTCCGAGGACAGCGATATGCTGGGAGCCGAAGCCGCCTATGGCGCGCTGGAAGCAGACTTGCAGCACGAACTTGACAACTACGAAAGCCTGCACCCCGGTTATGACGAATACCGTTTCGATCTGGACGAGATCAAGCATGACCCCTATGTGCTGACCTCCATCCTCTCCGCGCTGCATAACGGCGTGTTCACTTTGGGGGAGGTACAGGGCGATCTTGCTATGCTCTTTGAAAAACAGTACATCCTGACCCAGACCATCGAAACGGAAACCCGCTACCGCACCGAAACGAGGACGGACAGCGAGGGAAACACCTACACCGTGGAAGTACCCTACACTTACTACATCTGCAATGTGAAGCTGGAAAACTTTGACCTGTCCCACCTGCCCATCTACATTCTCACCGAGGAACAGATGGGCTTTTATGCTGCCTATATGCAGACTTTGGGCAACCGGCCAGACCTGTTCCCCAACGGCAGCTATCCCCACGCCTCCACCCCGAAAGAGCCGACCTACTATGAAATCCCCCCGGAGACGCTAAAGGACGAAGCCTTTGCCGCCATGATCGCCGAGGCGGAAAAGTATGTGGGCTATCCCTATGTGTGGGGCGGCAGCTCCCCAAGCACCAGCTTTGATTGTTCCGGCTTCATTAGCTGGGTTATCAATCATTCCGGCTGGAATGTGGGACGCCAGACGGCGCAGGGGCTTTACAACATCTGCACTCCCGTTTCCCCGGAGCAGGCCAAGCCCGGCGACCTTGTATTTTTCGTCGGCACTTATGACACTGCCGGGATGTCCCATGTGGGGCTGTATGTGGGAAATTCGGTCATGCTGCACTGCGGAGACCCCATTTCCTACACAAACCTCAATTCAAGCTACTGGCAGCAGCATTTTTATTGTTACGGGCGGTTGCCTTAAACGCCAGAAAGGAGTAAATCACTATGGCAATGAACAAATTGGAGCGCATTGAAAAGGATATTGAGAAAACCAAGGGCAAGATCGCGGAGCTGCAAAAGCAGCTTCGGGAGCTGGAAGCGGCCAAGACCGAACAGGAAAACTTGCAGATCGTCCAGCTTGTGCGCGGCCTCAACATGACCCCGCAGGAGTTCGCCGCCTTTGTGCGCGGCGGCGCGTTGCAGGCGGCCCCGGCCCCGATCCCGGACTTTGAACAGGAGGACAGCGCCCATGAAGAAATCTAAACTGTTCCGCACCTTGACGCTGGCTGTGGCCGCTGCGCTCTGCATGGCGACCACGACCGTTACCGCCTACGCCGGGGGCGCTGACCCTGACCCTGTGCCGCTGCCGGAAACCACCGAGGCCCCCGCAGAAGTGCCGGAGGAAACCGAAGAACCTACCACCGGCGGCATGGAGCCGGTGGGCGTACCCGTCACCCCGCAGGGCAACGCTACGCTGGTGGATGATTTTTTCGGGGATAAGCAGCTTATCACCGTCACCACCAAGGCCGGGAATTATTTTTATATCCTGATCGACCGGGCCAACGAGGACAAGGAAACGGCGGTGCATTTCCTCAACCAAGTGGACGACGCCGACCTGCAAGCCTTGTTGGAGGACGGGAAAAAAGAGCCGGAGGTCTGCAACTGTACGGCCAAGTGTCAAGCCGGGGCCGTCAATACGGCCTGCCCGGTCTGTAAAAACAACCTGACCGCCTGCAACGGGCCGGAGCCTAAACCCCAGCCGGAGGAAGAAAAGCCGCAGGAGGAAAAGCCAAGCGGCATGGGCGGCCTTGTGGTGTTCTTTGTGGTGGTGCTGCTGGGCGGCGGCGCAGCCCTCTACTTCCTGAAATTCAAAAAGGAAAAAGCCGACACCACAGGAAATGACGATCTGGCCGAGTATGACTTTGGCGAGGACGAGGACGACGAGGACGAAGCCCCGGAGCCGGACGAGGATATGACAAGTGAAGATGGAAATAAGGAGGACGAAGTATGAGCTATCAGTTAGTAATTGCAGAGAAACCAAGCGTAGCCCGCAGCATTGCGGGCGTGATCGGCGCGGACAAGAAACAGGACGGCTACATGGAGGGGAACGGCTATCTGGTGAGCTGGTGTATCGGCCACCTTGTTTCCCTTGCCGACGCTGGGACTTATGACGAGCGTTTCAAAAAATGGCGCTATGACGACCTGCCGATTCTGCCGCAGGAATGGCAGTACATCATTCCCGACGATAAGAAAAAGCAGTTTGACACCCTGCGTTCTTTGATGGAGCGCCCCGATGTTACCGGCCTTGTGTGTGCCACCGACGCCGGGCGCGAGGGGGAATTGATTTTCCGTTTCGTCTACCGGATGGCGGGCTGCAAGAAACCGTTTCAGCGCCTTTGGATTTCCAGCATGGAGGACGCGGCCATCAAAGACGGCTTTGCCCACCTGAAACCGGGAACCGATTATGATAACCTGTATCAGTCGGCCCTTTGCCGGGCGCAGGCGGATTGGCTGGTGGGGATCAACGCGACCCGGCTGTTCTCCATCCTCTACCATAAGACCCTGACCGTGGGCCGTGTCCAGACACCGACCCTCAAAATGCTGGTTGACCGGGAGGCCAAGATCAGCAGCTTTCAGAAAGAGAAATACCACATTGTTCAGATCGCGGCGGGCGGCATGGAGGCGGCCAGTGAACGCATGGGAAACGCAGACGACGCCAAGACCCTGAAAGCCGCCTGTGAAACGGCGCAGGCCGTTTGTGTGTCGGTAACACGGGAGAAAAAGACGGAGCAGCCGCCCCGCCTCTATGACCTCACCACCTTGCAGCGGGAGGCAAACCGGCTGTTTGGATTTACCGCCAAGCAGACCCTTGACTATGCCCAGCAGCTTTACGAAAAGAAGCTGCTGACCTATCCCCGCACCGACAGCCAGTATTTGACCGATGATATGCTGCCAACGGCGGAAAGCCTTGTGTCCGGCCTGTGGCCTCTGCTTCCCTTTGCGGCGGGGCTTGACCTGTCCTCGCAGTTTGGCCGGGTGTTGAACAGCAAAAAGGTAAGCGACCACCACGCCATTGTCCCGACGATGGAATTTGTGCAGAAAGGCTTTGACGGGCTGACCGAGGGGGAAAAGAAACTGCTGTCCCTTGTGTGCTGCAAGCTGCTGTGCGCCGTGGCCTCGCCCCATGTGTACGAAGCCGTCACCTACACATTCACCTGTGCCGGGAACACCTTTACCGCCAAGGGAAAAACCATCCTGACCTCCGGCTGGAAAGAACTTGACCGCCGCTTTAAGGCGTCGTTCAAAACAGACGCCGACGACACCGCCCCGGAGCCTGCGCGGGAACTTCCCCAAATTACCGAGGGACAGACCTTTGACAAGGTAACTGCCGCCGTCACCGAGCATTTCACAGCGCCGCCAAAATCCTACACGGAAGATACCCTGCTTTCTGCTATGGAGCGCGCCGGTGCGGATGATCTGCCGGAGGACGCCGAGCGGCAGGGATTGGGAACCCCGGCCACCCGCGCCTCCATTTTAGAAAAGCTGGTGCAAATGGGCTTTGTGGAGCGCAGGGGCAAACAGCTACTTCCCACCAAGGACGGCCATAACCTTGCCTGCGTGCTGCCGGAAGTGCTGACCTCTCCCCAGCTTACGGCACAGTGGGAAACGGAGCTGACGGCCATTGCCAAGGGACAGGCCGACCCGGAGGGCTTCATGGCTGGCATTGTAGAAATGACAAGGGGCCTGATCGCAAACTACTCCCAGATCAGCGAGGACGCACAGAAGTTGTTTCAAACCGAGCGTGTGGTTATCGGCAAATGTCCGCGCTGCGGGGAAAGCGTCTACGAGGGCAAAAAGAACTACTACTGCGGAAACCGAAGCTGCCAGTTTGTCATGTGGAAGAATGACCGATTTTTTGAGGAACGGGGCAAGGCGTTCACCCCGAAAATCGCCGCCGCGCTCCTTAAAGACGGAAAGGCAAAGGTAAAGGGCCTGCGCTCCATGAAAACCGGCAAGACCTATGACGGGACGGTGCTTTTGGCGGATACCGGCGGCAAGTATGTGAACTACCGCGTGGAACAGAGGGGCAAAAACTAAAAACAGCAAGCATAGGGAGTGTAGCCACACTCCCGGCAAAATCCCTGACCCGGCGCACCTGCCGGGCCGGGGATTTTCTCTTTGGGGAAGCCCCAAACCCCTTGTATCAGATCACCACCATAGAAAGGATGTGAAACCGAAATGTCTTACAGCTCCTACGACCATGACGATTTAGAACCGGCCAGCACCATGCGGATCGAGCGCCGGATTTACTTTGAAAGCGGCAAGGCCGATCTTTCCGAAGCGGTAAAGCTACCCCTTGCGGAGCTTCTTTCCCTGCGGGCGGAAAGCGCCGCCGCAGAACAGGAAGTGTTTGACCGCCTGAAAGAACAGGCCGCCGCATGGGAGGAACAGGCCGGAAGAACCCTGTTTCTGGACAAAGCCCTTGAATATGCCCGGACGCTTCCCGTCACCCACACTGCAAACCAGTGGGAGGCCCCGGACGAATACCGCCATATCCGCAGCAACATGGTTTACCAGATGGATTACTCCATTTCCGAGAATACCCGGTATGACAGCGCCGCCCAAAAATCCGTCCCCTACTCGTGGACACTCCGCTGGAGCCTCCGCACTAACGCGCCGGGCAGCTACCGGCAGGCCAAGATCGCCGGACAGGATCGGAAAGTCTTTGCCAGCCGGGAAGAACTGGACAAGTACCTGAATGGCCGGATCAAAGCCCACGAACATTACTTTACCGAAATTTCCCCGGCCATCCCCAAGGAATACGCTGACTATTTCAAGGTCAACGGCTGCCTGCTCCCCGGCTACACCATCGAGGGGGAGGAACCGGCAAAAGCCGCAGAGCTTCCCGCACAGGAAGAAACCGCGCAGCCGCAGCAGACCGCAGCCACCCCAGAAAGGAGGGAACCCGTGAACGAAGTATTTTCTATTTTTCTTGATAACCGCGCCGAAGCGCAGAATGGCGGGGCGCATGGGTACTGGCTTTCCCTGCCGACTTCCGCCGAACAGGTGCAGGAAGCCCTAAAGGAAATCCACATCACCGCCGACAACCAGCAGGACTTGTTCATTGGCGGCTTTTCTGCCCCGGAGGGAAAACCGCTGGAACTGCCGGAGGATTTAATCAAGGCCGCCAGTGTGGACGAACTGAACTTCCTTGCCGCCCAGCTTCAAAGGCTGGACGCCGTGGAGCTGGCGGAGCTGAACGCCGCCATGCAGTCCCCGGCGAAAATGCAGACCATCGGGCAGCTTTTGGACTACGCCGAAAACACCGATTGTTTTGTCTTAATCAACGCTAAAGACAACCGCAGTCTGGGGGAATATTATCTGAATGATTCCGGGCTGTTTGTCGTTCCCGACCCGTGGAAACCGGCCATTGACACCGACCGGCTGGGAAGTTTTATCGCCAACGAGGAACAGGGAACCTTTACCGATTACGGCTATATCCTGCGAACCAGCGACGAATGGCAGCGCGTCCATGAGGGCCAGCCAGTGCCGGAACAATACCGGGTGATGGCCTATCCTGCGCCGGAAATTCTGCGAGAGGAAAGCAAGGTGCAGCCGGAGGCGGCAGCTCCCGCAAAGGCCCCGCAGCCTGTCACCCCCATTCTCTTAAACGGCCAGAACAGCGCCGAGCGCATGAAAGAGATCACCGACCGGCTGGAAACCGGCATACAGGAGCTTTTCGAGAGTGAACGCTACAAAGCCTATCTCACCACCATGTCCAAGTTCCACAGTTACAGCTTCAACAACACCCTCCTGATCGCCATGCAGGGCGGACAGCTTGTGGCGGGCTACAACAAGTGGCGGGACGATTTTCACCGCAATGTAAAGAAAGGCGAAAAGGCCATCAAGATACTGGCCCCGGCCCCATTCAAGGCGAAAAAGGAAGTGCAAAAGCTGGACGCACAGGGCAGGCCGGTGATGGGAAAAGACGGAAAGCCTGTTACCGAAGTACAGGAAATACAGGTTCCGGCCTTTAAGATTGTTTCTGTCTTTGATGTGAGCCAGACCGAAGGGGAACCGCTGCCCTCTATCGGCGTGGAAGAACTGACCGGCAGCGTGGAACGCTACGGGGAATTTTTCAAGGCGCTGGAACAGACCTCCCCGGTTCCCATTGGTTTTGAGGACATTCCGGGCGGTTCCCACGGCTACTACCACCTGACGGAAAAGCGGATCGCCATTCAGGAGGGCATGAGCGAATTACAGACCCTAAAGACGGCCATCCATGAGATCGCCCATTCCAAGCTCCACGCCATCGACCCGGAAGCCCCGGCCATAGAGCAGGCCGATCGCCCCGACAGCCGCACCCGCGAGGTGCAGGCCGAAAGCGTGGCCTATGCCGTCTGCCAGCACTACGGGCTGGACACCTCCGACTATTCCTTTGGCTATGTGGCCGGTTGGAGTTCAGGTAAGGACTTGAAAGAGCTGAAAGCCTCCCTTGAAACCATCCGGGCCACCGCCCATGAACTGATTACCACCATTGACGGCCACCTTGCCCAGCTTCAGAAAGAACGGCAGGCCCAGCAGGAGCAGCCGCAGGCCGCGCCGTTAGAACAGGCCGCCGAGCAGCCAGACCCGGACAGCGTATTTTCCAAGCTGCCCCCGGAGCAACAGCAGGAAATGACCGCCAGCGTAAAAGCCATGCTGCAAACCCTGATTGAAGCGGATTTGAAATCCACCGGCGAAGTGTCGCAGGGAACCAAGGAGGCGGCGCAGGCGCAGGGCTTTACCATTGCCGGGGATGGAACGCTGGAACAGGCCAAAGCCCCGCAGGAGGCCGCCTACCGTCTGGAAAGCGGCGAATATCTGTATATCCAGACATCAGAAACCGGCTACGATTACACGCTGTACGGTCCCGACTACAAAGAACTGGACGGAGGCCAGCTTGACAATCCCGACCTGTCCCTTGCGGAAGCCGGAAAAGAAATCCTTGCCATCCATGAGCGACCGGCTGGGACAATAGAACCCCTGACCGGCGACGGGCTGGATGATTTTCTGGAAGCAACCGAACAGGCCAACGCCATTCCCCAGCCGCAGGCGTGGAATGGGATCGACGGCCTTTTGAATGGAAAGCCGTTCATGCCGGAGGCGTCCCCGGCTGACCGGGCTGCCGCTCTGATTGAACTGGCAGAGAAAAACGCCCCGCGTTTGGGCAGCGAGGAACGGCAGTTGATCGTGGCCTATGCCGAGGCCGTGGGCGATAACGACAAGGTAATCGGGCTTATCAACCGCCTGTGTGAACAGGGCTATGAGCTGCAAAAGGGCCAGATGGATTCCTTTGTGAAAAGCGAGATCGAAAGTGAGATTGCCGTTGCAAACGCCAAGCGGCAGATCGCCCAGAATCCGGCAGCGGAGCCAGTTGTCACGATCCTTTGGAGTGAAAGCCCCCATCTGAAAGACGGCCAGCAAATGCCGCTGCATGAAGCCGAGGCCGTTTTTAAGGAGCTGGACAGCGCCAGACGCCATGAACGGGAGCAGCCGGGCTATACGGGCCATTGGTACGACAAGACCAAGTTCCGCATTGATTTTACCATGCAGGGCCAGCCGGACAGCTACGAGGGACGGCAGGACTTTGGCGACGGGGACGGTTCCCTGATCCAGCATATCCGGGGCTATCACGAATACTACGCACAGGATGAAAGCTGGAAAAACCATGTGCTGCACCATGAGGGGCCGGAGGCATGGGAGGCGGACAAGGCCCAGCGGGATATGCTGCTGCATGAGTTCGTCCCATATATGGAGCTGCATTGCAATCTGGCCACTATGGAGCAGGAGGCCCGGCGTCCCCTGCGATCCGGGGAAACCCTGACGCCGGAACAGACCGCTTATTTCAACGCGGTTTTGGACTATGTAAAAGAGTGCCGCCCGCTTCTCAATCAGGGCCAGTACCACTTGCCGGAGCCGCCGCAGCTTGCCGACTTCGACCAGAGCTTGCAGGACTACAAAAAACAGATCGAGGCAGAGCTGGAACAGGAGGCCGCCACTGCCGGGCTGACGGTGGAGGAATATGTTGCCTCTGACTATGAGGCCCCGGCGCAGCCCAACTTTTCCATCTACCAAGTGCCGCCCGGCCCGGAGGGGCGCGACTTCCGCTATCGTTCCTATGAGGAATTGCAGGCGGATGGGCTTTCGGTGGACAGGAAGAATTACCAGCTTATCTACTCCGCGCCGCTGGACAAGGACATCACACTGGACGAGATTTACCGCCGCTTCAACATGGAACATCCCGCCGATTACAAGGGACATTCCCTCTCGATGGGGGATATTGTGGTGTTCCGGCAGGATGGAAAACAGACCGCCTACTATGTGGACGAGGGGGCCGACTACCGGCAGGTGCCGGAGTTTTTCGCCCAGCCGGAAAAGCAGCTCACGCCGGACGAGTGCATGACCGGCGAACAAATCCAGACGCCGAGAGGCCGTTTCTATCTGACCGACAGGAGCCGGGAACAGATGGAGGCCGCCGGGTATGGATTCCACCACCAGTCGGAGGACGGCAGGTATCTTATTATGGCAAACGGCACAAGAGCCTTTGCCATCCCCGCCCAGCCAGAAAGCCATATCAAGACGGCGGAAATGTCCACCGAGCAGAACTACAACATGATCGACGGCATGATGAACAACGCCCCGTCTATGGAGGAACTGGAAGCAAGGGCAAAAGCCGGGGAACAGATTTCCCTTTTGGATGTGACCGAGGCAACCAAGGCGGAGGCCAAAAAGCCCAAGCAGACCCAAAAGACAACGCAGAAACAAAAGAAGCCGTCCATCCGGGCGCAGCTTGCCGCCGCCAAGGAGGAGCAGAAAAAGAAGCCCCCGGCGCGGGAAAAATCAAAAGAAATGGAGGTATGAGGAATGTATTTCACCGTGGAAGAAGAAAACCTGATCTGTCTGTACCACAACGCCGACCGCCGCAGGACGGCGGCAAATCTCCGGGCAGCTTTGCCGGACATGGACAAGGAAATGGCAGCGCTGGCCTGCCAGACCGCCGATAAGTTGGACACCATGAGTGACGCCGACTTTGCGGCGCAGCGGTTCCACTTCACAGACGAATAAGCAAAACGCCGGGCGCGGAGGTGTCAAAGCCTCTGCGTCCGGCGCTTCTTTTTTGTCCATTTTTCCGCATTTAGAACCCCGTTTTGAGGGGAACAGGATAACTTTATCCACCTGCCTGCCGACCATGCGGAAAAACCCTTGATTTCCGTGGACTTTTATCGCCCTAAATGCGTAGACTTGACTTTTGGGGACTTCTTAACTATAATAATACTCAAGCAGGGGGACTACCTTGTAGTTGAGAAGGTTAAAACCTGACCCTTTGAACCTGTTGGCTAATACCAACGCAGGGAGCTGAAGAATACAGATTCGTATTTTTTGGACATTCTCTGTTTTGGGAATGTCCTTTTTTAATTGAATAAGATATGATATGTGTTTGCGAGGGAACTGAACAAGTTGAAAAAGGTAAGACCTGACCTCTGGACCTGTCGGCTAATACCGGCGTAGGGAAGCAATTTCTTACGCTCGTATTGCGTCTGAAAGAGCTTCTAATTGTTTTAGAGGCTCTATTTTTTTATCTTAGGAGGATCAAACATGGCATTTATGAAAGACATCTTAACCCACAACATCCCCATTTGGGAAGAATGTGCAGCTACCCCATTTGTGCAGGAAGTGCAAACTGGAAAGCTACCTCTTGAAAAATTCAAGAGATATATGATTCAGGATAGTATCTATCTGAAAAACTATGCCCGCATATACGGAAAGGCAATTTTTCATGCTGCTACATTAAGAGAAATTCAGCTTTACTACTCCATGCTGAACTTTGTAAATGATACGGAATCGGAAGTGCGGCTGGATTATCTAAAGCAATTTTGCATAACAGATGATGATATTGAACTGATCGCCCCTTTGCCTGAAAATCAAAATTACATTGATTTCATGTTTGAGATTGCGTCACATGGAAAGAATGAAGAAATTTTAATGGCGGTTCTTCCCTGTATGCTAAGTTACAGCTATATATTCCGCAAATTGGCGGCTGTTCCTACAAGCAGACAGTCAAGATATTGGGACTTTATCAAAGATTATGCGGATGAACAATATGCAGAAAGCTGCAAAGAATGGTCTGCTTTTGCAGAGCATAAATGTGCCGGGTTATCAGTAGCAAATAAAAAGTATCTGGCTGATATTTTTGAAAAAGCAAGTTTGTTAGAGCTTGCTTTTTGGAAGATGGCCTATCGGAACGAGAGAATGGAGGAAAATGCAAAATGAAAAAAGTATTGTCCATTGCCGGATCAGATTGCAGCGGAGGTGCAGGTATTCAGGCTGATTTGAAAACTTTTTCTGCTCACGGTGTATTTGGAATGAGTGTTATTGTTTCTGTTGTTGCAGAGAACACCAGCCGTGTTATCGACATCCAAGATATTACCCCGGATATGATTGAAAAACAGATTGACGCCGTATTTGAAGATATTGAAGTGGACGCAGTAAAAATCGGTATGCTTTCTACACCAGAATGTATGAAAGCGGTGGCAAAGAAACTATTACAATATAAGCCCCAAAATGTCGTAATCGACCCGGTTATGTATGCCAAAAATGGCTGCCCATTGATGAATCCTACGGCGGTTTCCACCTTGATAGACACAGTAATTCCACTGGCCGATGTACTTACTCCGAATATTCCAGAGGCAGAGAAAATAGCGGATATGCAGATTTCCACAGTTTCAGATATGGAGGCTGCCGCAAGAAAAATATATGCCATGGGTTGTAAGGCGATTGTTGTCAAGGGTGGACATCATATAGGAAATGCTGTTGATGTCCTATTTGATGGAGAAAATTTCTACCATTTTGAAACATCCCGCATTGATACGAAAAATACTCATGGGACAGGCTGTACCTTTTCTTCTGCAATCGCTTCCCAGCTTGCAAAGGGAAAAAGTGTTCCGCTTGCAGTCGAATCTGCAAAGGCTTATGTCACAATGGCAATCGAACACTCTCTTGCGATTGGAAAAGGCTGTGGCCCGACGCACCATTTCTACGAATTGTATCAGCATGGTTTATCTAAAGAATAGGCAGGTGCAAAATGAACTTTGATTATACACTTTATCTTGTTACTGATCGTCAACTAATGAGCTGCGATAGCCTGACAGAAGCGGTAGAACAGGCAATTTTAGGAGGCTGCACAATGATACAACTCCGAGAAAAAGAATTGTCCTCATTAGAATTTTACAATCAGGCTGTTGCCGTGAAACAGGTTACGGATAAATACCATATTCCCCTTATCATAAACGACCGGATAGATATTGCAATGGCTGTGCAGGCTACGGGGGTACATATTGGACAGCATGATTTACCTGCGGCTGCCGTCCGCAAAGTAATTGGGGAAAATATGCTGTTGGGAGTATCTGCATCTTCCATTGCAGAAGCAATACAGGCACAACAGGATGGTGCAGATTATTTGGGAGTTGGCGCAATGTTCCCTACTGGAACTAAAACCGACGCTGATTCTGTATCAATGGAAGAATTACAGAAAATCCGCGCAGCCGTTTCTTTGCCGATAGTTGTTATTGGCGGTATCAATAAGGGAAATGCAGGGCGTTTCAAGCCCATGGGAATTGACGGGCTGGCTGTTGTATCTGCCATCATAGCGCAGTCTGATATAAAAGCTGCTGCTGCGGAACTGAAAGATTTATTTTGCGGAAAGGAAAAGAAACATGGATTTTAATGCGGCAATCTTTGATTTAGATGGAACAATTCTGGATTCAATGGATGTATGGGAGCATATAGATATTCAGTTTTTGAAAAAGAGAAATCTTCCCGTCCCGGAAAATTATGTAACTGAAATATGTGCAAGGAGTTTTGAGGAAGCCGCACAATATACCATTGATCTTTTTGGATTGCAGGAAACGGTAGAGGGAATTATTGAGGAATGGAATAATATGGCGGTCGAGGAATACAGTAACCATGTCGGTCTGCTGCCCCATGCCCTTGATTATCTTCTGCGCTTAAAAGAACATGGAATAAAACTTGCAGTTGCTACGGGGTTGCCGGAAAAGCTCTATATTCCATGCTTAAAGAACAATTCTATTTTAGAATTATTTGACGCTCTATGTTCAACAGATGAGGTTCAGCGGGGAAAAGAATATTCGGATGTCTTTGAATTGGCCGCAAGAAAATTAGGGGTTGCACCTGAACACTGTATTGTGTTTGATGATGTGCTTCCAGCAATTAAAAGCGCAAAGGCAGCCCGTATGTTAGCAGGTGGGATTTATGATAAGTATTCCGCAGATCAGCGTACAGAAATAGAAAGGATTGCGGATATTTACTTACTTGATTTTCGGCAAGCACCGATCCCACACAAAGAGGTATGAAAATGGAAAAATGGGATTTATATAATGCAAAACGGGAAAAGTCTGGAATAACAATGTGCCGTGGAGAAATCATACCCAAAGGGCTGTATCATTTATCTGTGAGTGTATGGATCGTCAACCAGCAGGGGCAGTATCTTTTATCACAGCGGCATCCGAAAAAGCAATACCCTCTTTATTGGGAATGTACGGGTGGTTCTGTATTTTCCGGGGAAACCAGCTTGCAAGGAGCAATCCGAGAGGTAAAAGAAGAATTAGGAATACTGCTTACTCCCGGAAGTGAAAAATTGATTTATCAGACCAGACGGGAAAATGTGCAGGATTTTTACGATGTTTGGCTGTTTCATAGGGATATAAAGATTGAAGAAATGCGTTTACAGGAAACAGAAGTTGTAGATGTTCAATGGGTAAGTTCAGATAAGTTATTTGAGATGTTTCGCCTGAAACAACTGCATCCCCTGATTACCTATGTAGATCAGTTAATAGGCTGAAAAAACGCCGGGCGCTGAGGTGTCAAAGCCTCTGCGTCCGGCGCTTCTTTTTTGTCCATTTTCCCGCATTTAGAACCCCGTTTTGAGGGGAACAGGATAACTTTATCCACCTGCCTGCCGACCATGCGGAAAAACCCTTGATTTCCGTGGACTTTTACCGCCCTAAATGCGTAGACAGGAGGTATCTTTTCCGCTGGCGTTGGGCCTCTTTCTTCCGGCGTACCTGTACCGCGCAATCCGGGCAGTATTTGGCCCGGTTGGAGTTTGGCGTAAACGCCGCCCCGCAGACGGCGCAGCGTTTGATCTCGTCCCGGCCTTTGGTGATCTCGGCGCACAGGGCCGCGTCCAGCGGCAGGACGGCCACCTTGAACCACCGGCACAGCAGCGAATAGGAAATACTCTGCACACAGACACATTCCTCCCCATCGTCCAGCAGGAGGCAGTTTCCGTTACAGTAGTTGCAGCACTCATGGGTGAGCCTGCGGGCCTTGCGGTATTGGGGGTAACTCATTCTCGGTATGTTCATCGTTCCTGCGTATGCTCCTTTCCCGGCACTGTCCGCAAAATGCTGTCTACATTCTGTTTGACAATGCCGTATTCTTTCAATTTCTGTTTCGCTTCGCTGTACTGTGCGGATAGCCGTTCCCGTTCTGTGTCCAGCTTTTTATACTCGGTTTTGAGGGCGTACAGATTGGGGAGCTTTGTGATCCCGGCCTCTTTGAGCGCCTTTGCCGCCGCCTCATACAAGATCAGTTGGCTTTCATGCTGCCGCCGGAACGCGGTCTTGTCTTTGGCATTTCGCAGTTCCAGCGCCACAGGCCGGAGCTGCTTGTAGGCGGAGAGGTTTTTTATCAGCAGCGCCATATCCCCAAGGCGGCGTTCTGCGTCTTTCAGGGCGGAGGCCGCCGCGTCGTTTGCCGCGCTGATCTCGGCCAGCCTGCTTTCCAAACCCTCGTAGCTGTCGATCTGGTGTTCTGTGATGAAGTTTAAGGAATTGGCGGCCTGCTTCAAGTTGTGCAGCTTTGCCCACCGCGCATAGCCCGCCGACTGCTGGGTCTTGATACTGTCCTCCAAGGCAATCCGCAGGGAGATTTCCCCGGCGCTTCTTCTGCGCGGCCCCCGGTCAATGGCAATGCCCTTGATTCGCTGGGTGATCCGTTCCTCGGTGTAATCCTCCCCCAAGGTCTTGCAGCGGGTGAAGCGTTCCTGTCCGGGGGCGCGGAATGAAATAAACTTGCCCCGTTTGACTTCATAGCCCTGCGCCTCTATGAGCCGCAGAAAACCGTCAAAGTCTTTGGCCTGCGGGATGGCCGCGTCAATGGCGATTTTCAGTTTTGCTTTCCAGCTCTTACCCTTTTTCTGTGCGTCCCACTCGGCGTAGGTCTTGCCTTTGTCCTTGCCGGGCTTTACCACAGACAGACCGTGTTCCTTGCACAGCCGGTCACTGGTGCGCCGGATAAAGGCGTAGCTTTGGCGGTTGGAAATGTACTTGCGCTGGTTTGCCATATCCACGGCGCAGAAAATGATGTGGTTATGCAGGTGGCCCTTGTCTATGTGGGTGGTAATCACATAGGGATATTTACCTTGCAGCACTTCATCGGCAAGCTGCCGCCCGATCTCATGGGCCTGCTCCGCTGTGGTTTCCCCCGGTTCAAAGGCTTGTATCAGGTGGTGGGCCAGATTGTTGCCCTTTTGGTACGCCTGATCTAACAGCATTTGAAATTCAATATCCGCCGTTTCATAGGAACAGCCATAGGAAGAAACGAACAGCTTTTCATCGGTCTTGTCCGGGTTCTCGATATAGTCCAGCGCTTTTTTCAGCGTTGACTTGATAGGATGGATCTTTGTAACTGCCATATCTGTGCCAGCGCCCCCTTGATGTCCTCCAAGTCCTGCGCGTACACAGTCCCGGTACTGTTGATACGCCTTGCAATCTGGTTGATGTTGACGCCGATCTTTTGCAGCTCTGCGGTCTGCGCCCGGACGGGGCCGGTGTCGATATGGACGATATAGCCGTCAATCAGCATTTTCCGGGCGTAGGCGGAAAAGTTCTTTGTGCCAAGCTGGGCCATCTTCTGCTGGATCAGCGCCCGTTCCTCCGGCGTCACCGGGACGCGCAGCACAAACTTCCGTTTTCGGTTTGCCACTTTCTCACCTCCATTCATTCAGGGGTTTGGGGACTTCCCCAAGATACAAACGGGAAGCCGTTTGCCGGGAGTGTGGCTACACTCCCTATGCTTGCTGTCTTTGTTCTTCTTCCCCTAAAAAGCGTTCTGCCCCCAAGGAAATACCCGCAAAATCCCGGTTTTTCCGAAAACCGCACAAAAAAAGAGAGGGCGCAGCTTGCGTCCTCCCAAAAACAAAACAGAGGGTTGTCATGCACCCTCCGTTTCGTCATTCTTCTGTTGAATTTGAATGGCCCCGTCAATCGCGCCCTCAATGATCGGCAGAAATTCTTCCGGGCAGAGTTTCAGCTTGTGGCTGACCCGCTGCCGCTGTGCGCTTTCCTCCCGCATGATCTCCGGGTTAAAATACCGTTCCACGGGAAGCCCGCAGATTTTGATAAGCTGTATGATAACCGGCAGGCTGGGAATCGTGCCGTCATTTTCGATGTTGGCAAGATAGCGCCAGTCGATATTGACCTGTTCTGCCAGCGTCTTACGCGATAACTGCTTGACTTTCCGCGCCTCTTTTACATCTGCGCCGAAAGTTTCAAAGCCGGGACAATCTTTGATATTTGCCATATAGCACCACCCATCTACATTGTATATTTCATATTTTCTCAATGGAATGTTGCTATATGCAGTAAGATTAAACTTTATAATTCATATATTGAAACATAGACAGAGGAAATCATTGTCCCCCCTTGAAATATTGACAAGATACGCCTCTCGTGTTATACTGTTATACACAACAGCATAACAGTTAAAACACATGGAGGATGCAGCAATGAAACTGATTATTTCAAATGTATCTGGCGTCCCCATATACGAGCAGATTAAGCAGCAGATCAAGGCGGCTATTTTATCTGGCGAGCTTCAAGCCGAAGAAACTTTGCCCTCCCTTAGAACACTTGCCAAAGACTTAAAGATCAGCGTCTTAACAGTGACAAAGGCATACACAGAATTAGAGCAAGAGGGCTTTGTTAAAAATGTGCAGGGGCGCGGATGTTTCGTAATGGGGTCTGGTTCAGAACTGATTAAGGAGCAGCTTATTTGCAAAGTAGAAAACAATCTCACCGAAGCAATAAAAGCTGCAAGAATGGCAAATCTATCCACAGAGGAATTACATCGCCTTTTGGACATTTTAACGGAGGTAAAAACAGATGACTAATTATTTAGAGGTAACGAATCTTTCAAAATCTTTTGATTCTTTTCAGCTTCACAATATCAGCTTTACTTTGCCAAAGGGATATATTATGGGCTTGATCGGCCCGAATGGTTCTGGCAAAACAACGACAATCAAACTGATTTTGAATATGCTCAAGCGCACCGGCGGCACGGTCAAGGTGATGGGGCTGGATAATATCACAGAAGAACAAAAAGTAAAATCAGAGCTGGGCGTTGTTTTCGATACAAATTATTTCAGTGATGATTGGAAAGTGTCGCAGGTTGAAAAATCCATTTCGGTATTTTATCCAAATTGGGACAGCCAGAAATTTGCGGATATGTTACGGAAATTTCACATTACACCAACCAAAAAGGTAAAAGAACTTTCCAAAGGTATGCAGATGAAGTTAATGCTTGCCTGTGCGTTTTCATACGACGCCAAACTGCTGATCCTCGACGAGCCGACCAGTGGACTTGATCCGGTTTCCAGAGATGAACTTTTGAAAATTCTTTCAGAGTATATTGAAGATGGCGAGCATAGTGTTCTGTTCTCCACCCATATCACAGGCGATTTGGAGCGTGCAGCCGATTATATTACCTACATCAGTTATGGCGAATTGTACTTTACTGGCAGCAAAGATGATTTTGTAGATATGTTCCGCATTGTAAAAGGTGGAATTGAGGAACTGTCCGATGATCTGAAAAATAAGGCGGCTGGTATTCGTACATTCCCTACGGGATTTGAGGCTCTGATGAAAACCGAAGATATTAGCGGTTTCCCTAACCTGACCGTTGAGCCTGCCACCATTGATGAAATTGTAGTGTTTACAAGCAAGAAAGGTGACGATTATGAGTAATATTTTGAAATCCACAAAATTAGATATTGCATTGGTAAAACCATATTTTAAGACGATTTGCTTTACCCTGCTTCTGCCGATTGTGTTTGCCGCAATCAATCGTTCTTTGCTGACAGGGGTATCATTTGCTATGTGCTTTATTGCCATGACGACGGGATATACCTTTTCCATTACAGAAAAAAACAGCATGGATCGTCTGTTTGGTATTTTACCTGTTCGTAAAAGCGAGCTTGTGATCGGACGCTATGTTTTTGTCCTTGCAATGGGACTTCTTTCCTTGATTATTTCTTTGATTGCACAGCCGCTTGTCTTGAAAGTGCTGGGTGAAACAGTTGGCGTATTTGATATTGTAACTGCCGCTATTGCAGGAGTATTCTTATTTGCACTCTATACCGTGTTCCAGATTCCGGGATATTACAAGTACGGCTCAATCAAAGGACGAGTATTTATGTATATTCCAGTGGCCGGTTTTTTGGTGACTTTACTTCTTCTCTCTAAAATGCCAGCTATCGGGAACTCAATTATTTCAGTCGTTGAATCTTCTCCGATACTTCTTGTTTTGCTTGCGGTTTTTGCTATTGTCGTGATGTATGCGGTTTCGATCTTCTTGTCCATTCGGATTATGAAGAACAAAGAAATGTGAGGTGATTGTATGGATTTCACAATTTTGGCAGTTGTGCTTTTGCTTGGTGTTGGCGTTCCTATCCGTAATAAACTCATACGGAAATATCGGGATAAGAAAAAGAATGATCGCAATTCGGAGTGAACAATATGGAGAAAACAGAGTTCATCCGCTGCCCAGTCTGCGGGAATAAAACACGCGACAAAATTCGGGAAGATACCGTACTTAAAAATTTTCCTCTCTTTTGTCCAAAATGCAAAAGTGAATGTCTAATCGACATTGAACAATTCCATATAACCGTTATTAAAGCGCCAGACGCACAGCCGCAGAGCCGATAACATAAAAGGAGAACACTCTTTTTATGATTGGCTCTGCTTTTTTATTAGCAACAGGAAGCCTTGAAAGGAGTTTTGAGTATGAGCATTTTACAAATCGTAGATTTGAAAAAAGATTATGGAGAAGAAACAAATATCACCCATGCTCTGAATGGGATTCAATTTGAAGTGGACAAAGGAGAATTTGTCGGTATAATGGGAGCTTCCGGCTCTGGAAAGACTACTCTTTTGAATTGTATTTCCACCATCGACACAGCGACAGATGGACATATTTATTTAGACGGCAAGGACATTCTGGAAATCAGGGAAAGGGATATTGCGCGGTTCCGGCGTGAATCACTGGGATTTATCTTTCAGGATTTTAACCTGCTGGACACTCTGACAATCTCGGAAAACATTGCCTTGGCACTGACTATCAACAAGGTTCCCGCAGGCGAGATTGATGGGCGGGTGCGGGAAATGGCCGGAAAGCTGAATATCACGGATATTCTGGATAAATACCCCTATCAGGTGTCCGGCGGCCAGAAGCAGCGGTGCGCCTGTGCCAGAGCCATTATTAACCAGCCTAAGCTGATTTTGGCGGATGAACCCACCGGCGCGTTAGATAGTCACTCGTCACAAGCCTTGCTCTCCACAATCCAGAGTATTAACGAAAGCCTTGACGCCACGATCCTGATGGTGACACACGACGCTTTCTCGGCAAGCTATGCCAAGCGTATTCTCTTTTTAAGGGATGGAGCAATCTTCATGGAAATTCTTAAAGGCAGCGATTCTCGTAAGGCTTTCTTTGAAAAAATCTTGGATGTCCTTACCATGATGGGAGGTGGAGCGAATGATGTACGCTAAATTGGCTTTACGGAATGTGAAACGGTCTGCAAAGGACTATTTGATCTATGTTATTACCTTGATTTTATCGGTAGGGCTTTTTTATGGCTTCATGTCTATTGCAAGCCCTTATTATAATGAATCATTGCCTGTTAAAATCAATCTGGAAATATTAAATAAAGCCATGCGAATAGCGGTTCCCATAGTCGCCTTATTGGTGATTTTTCTAATTTCCTATGTCAATACTTATATGCTCCGAAGAAAGCAGAAAGAGTTTGCTGTCCAGACAATTATTGGGATGGAACAAAGAACAGTTGCATTTATTTTTTTCATGGAAACCATGATTATGGGGGCAATATCCATCATTTTGGGAATACTGCTCGGAATCGGATTATCTCAAATTGTTGGCTATATTGTTGTGCAGTCTTTTGAGGTTGAGTGGCAGCTATATTTGTCTTTGTTTCCAGATACGATACTTTTTACTCTATTGTTTTTTGGTGCGATTTTTATTGTAATGGGGATTAGAAACATTCGCACAGTACGGCAATTAAAAATAATTGATATGCTCCATAATAGCCAGCGAGGAAATGAAAAATTCACTTTATACCATCAACTTTCCAGATGGATTGTGATAGCAGTCATAGCTTCAATCGCTGTCTTTGGAATGATGTTTGCACTCATAATGAAAGTGTCAATTCAACCGCATATTCTTTGGCAACTCATTGCATTGGTAATAGTAGCTACGCTTTCGATAGTGGCTGCGATCTGGTTTTTCATAGAATGTAGGCATGGAAAATCTGGCAGCATACCATTACTATTTTTAACAATTCCATGCTTTATTCAAGGAATTATACTTTTGATATTAAATCAGGTTTTTGAAAGCCTTGTCCGACAAAGATTAGCTATTGAAGCCTATTATACAATGCCACCCGTTTTAGCGATTGTACTTCTTGCGTTTTCAATCCTCGCCCTATTTTCAAATATGTCGTGGATATTGACAAAGACCATAAAAAAGCCATCTGACTTTTACTATCAGAACTTGTTTGTCCTTGGACAGATTAAAAGCAAAATGGCAAGCTCCGCAAAGACAATGGGGGTAATTAGCTGTATTTTGATTCTCTCTATTGTGCTGATGGCTTGGCTCCCGGTCAACGCTATTCGTGCCAGTGAGTATCAGAAAATCACCTCTCCTTTTGATGTTCAGGTTCTTACAACTTATTCAGCTTCATCCTTGAAGGAATTGCCAAAAACCACTTTAGACTATGACTATATTACAAAGTATCTGAACGAAAACGGCTATCCACTTTCTAAAGCTGCTACTGGACAACTGTATCTTTTACAAGCTGGTGATATAGATAAAACTGTTAAAAATGCGCCTCTGCTTGCAATCCCTGTTGACAGTTATAATCAAATGCGTGCTTTGTCTGATCTACCTGAAATTACACTTGATTCAGATGAATATGGAATTGCATGGAGTTTTGATACCTTGCCAGAAACAATTACACAGTTTAATCAAGAAGTGTCCTCTATTCATGCTGGAAATTCAACATTACACAAAAAAGCTGGTGCGGATTATCAAGACCCGACAGGAATGGTGTTATTTACAAGTCGTATGCAGGCTGTGTATATCGTACCTGATGAAATATGCAATAATCTTTTGATGGCAACCTCCCTTTATGCGGGCAACACAGAAAAACCGCTGGCATATGATTTCGCTGAAAGATTCGATCAGGAAATGTGGAAGTATCAATTTGGACTTGGAGCTTTTTCAGAAAATCAGCTTTATGTACGATTAGGAACTCTGCAAGATAATGAGGGAATCTCTAATGCTTTGTTATTGCGGCTGGTAGGGACATACGCTGCGTTGGTGCTTATTATAATCTGCTTCACAATTTTGTCCGTACAGCAACTTACAGATACGATTGAACAGAAAAAGCAATTTCAGACTATATCGAAACTGGGAGTAGAACAGACAGATTGTGGGAGATATATTCGTCAACAAATGATCTTTAAGTTTGGTTTGCCAGTAATGGTATCTTTGATTTTTAGCATTGGGACAATTCTCTTTTTAACGCTTACTGGATATGAGGAATATACTGTCTATATTTCTCTTAATGAAATGTTAACAATTTTTGCTGTTGTTTACGCAGCTTTTATCGGAATCTTAATCTGTTATTTTGTATCGACTTATTACTTGTTCAAAAAACATATGGCACTATCTTAAAAAAGTAGGAGGCGACGCAATGGAACTGACCCCGACATTGATTTTGAATCTGGCGCTGCTGATCGTCCCGCCCGTTGTCCTTGTGCTGGTGTTCTGGCAATGGCTGGCCCGGCACATCCGCTGGACGGTTGCCTTGACTGCCCTCTGTGATGTTCTTCTGTTTTGGGATGAACTGTTCTACTATGAGAGTTTCGGCCTGTTCGCTGTGCTGGTTCTGGTACAGTTGGCTGCCACCGGCGCAGCAGCGTTCCGCTTTTACTACAAACAAGGAAAAGGTTGAATAGAAAATAGGTATCATCCACTTAGAAAATATGGAGGTAAAGATATGATGTATAGGACAGAATTGTTAAACTAAATTACTGTTGAAAATGCGACAGTGAAAATCAATGCCAAAATAGAGGAAATGGAAAAGGAAAGCTATCGCCTTGTCACAATGTCATTTTGGGGAACCGAAAGGGCTGTATTGGTTTTCAAAAAGGGATTAAAGGGCAGTTTGCTTTAATATGTAGCTATCTAAATGGAAAATTACTCATTCTAAATTAACATCGGAGGTATAACTTATGGAAAAAGAAACAATGGGAACTGTAATTTCAGTTACAAAACAATGGTGGTTAAAAGTGAATCGTAAACCTGTCCGCGCTCATGCTATGGATGGCGCAGCCTTTCCGCATACTATCAAGGTCAAATATACGATAGACGGAAAAGATTACATCTGCCGAAAATGGATTGGCGCAGGAAACAAAGTCCCTGACAAGGGAACAACGATTAAAGTTACCTATTGTGAAGATAAGCCATCGAAAGCAAGAATTGAACTCTAATTCAAATTGATTGACTAACATGGTATGTTTTGGCCTTTGCGGCATGAAACATACCTACATATTCAAACATCTGCCTCCACAGCGGGGAAAAGAAAAAAACCGCTGACGGGCAGAGGATTTCGTGCGCTTTCCTGTATCACTGACTGATACGGCGGTTTTGAGTAGATCAAGGCCGCCGTTTCTTTTTGCTTCGACGACCCCTGCACCGTGTTCTGGCATGGCGGCTTTAGGAGGGAGCCGCCATGCAACGAAAACTACTTCGACAAAATCCGACAGGGATTAGCCTGTCAAAAAAAGCCGTCCCCCGGCAGCGGGGACAAGCGGCTGCGAGTATGTACTATACCATGTAGGAAAAGAACATATTGCTTTTTGTTTCGCCCTGTGGGTCTTTGACCTGCCGGGCGAATTTTGTTGTTTCCTGCGGTCTGTTTCCCGGCGCAAAAAGAAATTTCAAAAAAGTGAAAAAAGGAGGCGTTTAGCGGGCAGCCAGAGAGATTCCATTCGCTCTATTGGCGGAAAGGGAGAGAACCACCACATCCCCCACAGAAAGGGGGTGAGAAGATGGAAGCGATCCCCCGCAAATACGGTGAATGGGGCCAGTTTGACCGCTACTGCAAGCTGGTTCTGTACCATGAGGCGATAGATTATCTGCGGGAAATGAAGTGCCGCCGCGACCGTGAAGTGTCGCTGGACGCTCTTTCCCCGGCTGATTGGGACAAGCTCTCGACCGTAGATCGGTATTCCTGCGACAGCTTTACATTCAGTTCGCATGGCTATGACCTACATATCGACAACGAGCTTGTGGCCGAAGCGTTTGCCAGCCTGCCAAAAGACGAGCAGAGTATTTTGATTCTCCGCTTTGTTCTGGATTTGACTGACGAAGAAATCGGCCGCCTGATGGGAATGTCCCGCAGCGCAGTACAGCGCCACAGGACAAGCACCCTAAAAGACCTGCGTATAAAATTGATGGCGTTCATGCCGGAGGGAGGTTAAACGCGGATGAAGCAATCCAGTTACAAGGGCAAAAGCCCTCTGCCTGATTTTGTGATCGACGCGGCCTGCGCCGGTAACGCCGAAGCCGTGGAGCGCGTCTTGCAGCATTACGACGGCTATATCAATAAGCTGTGTACCCGGACGCTCTATGACGGCAGCGGCCAGCCTCATATCTGCATTGACGAGTATATGAAGCGCCGATTGCAAATCAAGCTGATCCATTCCATCGTTAGTCCCATTGGCGACTGACGGTTAAGGCCCCGGCCATAGACAGGCGGCTTTCCCTTTCCCCGCCTGCCTGTTTTCCCGGCGGCCCCTTTGCTCCTTGACAAATACGCCCGCAGGACAATGGCGGCGCGTCATAGGGCAGACGGATACATTCTGTCTGTGCCGAGCCGGGCGGCAGGTGCGCCAAGAGGCTTTCCCTCATTGGGATAAGCGGAGCGATTTTACCGGGCCGTAAAGCAGGTGTGGCAGCCTGCGGGCGACGACGCGCAGACAGGACAATGATACGCCCTTGCCGTCGTAGTCCGAGCGTTTGAAGCGTCGCAGGCAACGAGCAGGGCCGCGTGAGAACCACGCGGGGGTGAGATTCCCGTGGAGCTGTGCCAGCAGCCGTCCGTTATTTTCTGCCCACTTTCACAAAAAACAACCTTTGTTTTGAAAAGAAAGGGGGCCATGTTATGAGTAATAACGATGTGCCTATTTGGGAAAAGTACACGCTTACCATTGAGGAAGCGTCCAAATATTTTCGGATCGGGGAAAACAAACTGCGTCGGCTTGCCGAGGAAAACCCCACCGCTGGCTGGGTGATCTTGAACGGTAACCGCATCCAGATCAAACGGAAGCAGTTTGAAAAAATCATTGATTCCCTTGACACAATATAGTGAAAAAGGGCCTTGCGCGTGTTATAATAGGTTATAAGCGTGTCAAGGCTCTTTCCGTCATGGAAAGGAGCATGACGAAATGCCAAGAAAAGAACGAGATGAAAAAAGACGGGACAACAAAGGCCGCCTTTTGAAGTCTGGAGAGAGCCAGCGATCAGATGGAAGATACGCTTACAAATACATTGACACCTTTGGAGAACCCCAGTTTGTTTACTCATGGAAGTTAGTACCCACTGACAAAATACCTGCCGGGAAACGGCCCTGTCTTTCCCTGCGCGAGAAAATCAAGCAGATACAGAAAGACCTTGACGACGGGATAGACACCATCGGCAAGAAAATGACCGTGTGCCAGCTTTATGAAAAGTACACCCGGCAGCGCGGGAATGTGCGGAAAGGAACCCAAAAGAGCCGCCAGCAGTTGATGAAACTTCTGTCCGAAGATAAACTGGGCGCGGCCAGCATTGACAGCGTAAAGCTGTCCGACGCAAAAGAATGGGCCTTGCGTATGCAGGAAAAGGGCGTTGCCTATAACACCATCTGCAACAGCAAGCGTTCCTTAAAAGCCATGTTTTATATGGCCGTACAGGACGATTGCCTCCGCAAGAATCCCTTTGACTTCCAGATCAATGAGGTTATCAACGACGATACCGTACCAAAGGTGCCGCTTACCCCTACACAGGAAAACGAGCTTTTGGACTTCATGCAGAACGATCCCGTCTATGCCAAGTATTATGACGAGGTGGTGATCCTGCTGGAAACCGGGCTTCGTATTTCCGAACTCTGCGGTCTGACGCCCGCCGACCTGAATTTTGAAAAGCGCTTTGTGAATGTAGACCACCAGCTTTTGAGAAGCACCGAGGACGGCTACTATATCGAAGCGCCAAAAACAGAAAGCGGATTCCGTCAAGTGCCTATGAGCGCAGCTGCCTATGAAGCGTTTGAGCGTGTGTTAAAGAAGCGCAGGGACGGCAGGTGCATGGAGGTTGACGGTTATAAGGACTTCCTGTTCCTGAACCGGGACGGCCTGCCCAAAACCGCCGTCAATTATGACGCCATGTTCAAGTGCCTTGCCAAGAAGTACAACAAGTGCCACAAGGAGCCGCTGCCCGATGTGATGACGCCGCACACCATGCGGCATACATTCTGTACCAGAATGGCAAACGCGGGCATGAACCCCAAGGCATTGCAGTACATCATGGGACACGCCAACATTGTAATGACGCTGAACTATTACGCCCACGCTACTTTCCATTCCGCACAGGAGGAAATGGAACGGCTGCAAGCCAAGGCAAAAACCACCACAGAGGCCAAGCCGGAAGCTGCGGCGGAAAGCGCCGAGGAAACCAAGGCGGCATAAGTAGTACGCAGAATTTACTACTGCTTTTACTACTTTTGAGAGTGAAAACATGAGGGGTAATAAAAAGATTTGTGAGGTTCTTCCGATATGAAAAGTGCCGGAAAAGCCCGGAATAACGGGCTATACCGGCATATAAGAACATCTAAAGAGATAATTAGAAATCTATTAAATGATTATAATAAAAGTTTACTGCTCGCAACATGAAAATGATTTCCTAAGGTATAGGAAATCGACTTTTTCTGCAGTTGATGGAACCCATAAATATAGATATATTGCAGGAAAGTTATCTATTGTAGAGAACAGCATGATATCGGAATGAAGAACTAAAAAAGTAAGGATAAGTGAGATATCGGTATGAAGAACTGAAAAAGCAGCGAAAAGCAGGATATCAAAGAAGGGGCAAAAAAGCGGAGAAAAGAAGGATAACGAAGTATAGGACAAAAAATAGAAAAGGATTTTAGAGTGAAAAATCAAGAAAAAAACAGGGATTCTCATCCCTGTCGACAGTGCTGCTGCGGCTATAAAGCATGGTAGTCGGATACCTCTTCTTTTTGAAGCATATATACTTTTGTTTTACCGAGATAATCATGAAGCATACGGCGGTCGTAATTTGTCAGAGTGATGATAAAGGATAAAAATGTCATGAAATAGGTAATGTAGCCAAAGGAAGCGGGATAATCGATTTTGGCAGTCAGAACGATCAGCTGCACGACATAGGTGGTCGTGAAGGCCGCAAGCTCAAGGAAGGTCATCCCAATGACATTTCTCATAAATAAAGCTTTGGCTGTAGCTTTTGAATTATCCATCATTACGATTTTATAATTTAATAAACGCTTTGCGGGTGTCTGTCCCGGCCATATTTTTAATGGTATATACACATAATAAAACGTATAGAATAAGAATACAAAGAATGTGATAATATATGCCCAATGCAACGGAATGCCAGCCAGTATTTGTGTAGTATTCGTTGAGCCGGTGAGGGAGGCTTGGATGATGACCAAGGGAATTACGCAGAATATATTGGCAAGCATGAAATCAATCAGATACCCGAAGAATCTTCTGATATTCGACACGGGAGAATGCTCTGTATCTTTTACAAGGGTATCCTGTTTTTTCAATAATGCAATGCTTAAACGATCGATGAGCCCCAGCTTCTTTTCTCTGTAATGCTTTGTTGGTTTCTTATTATTTCCAGTGGTTTTCGCAATCATAATATCTCTCCTTACTCAACGATACGTGCAATAAAATCATTATAATCATGACTTTCTAAAAGTGTCGCAAACCGATTGGCATCACTCACTGCATTGCTCAGCCAGTCAAAGAACAGCTTCAGCATATAGCGGTCTGCATCATTGATTGCAAGCAGTATGACCAGCTTTACTTCAAAAGGCCCCCATGGAATCGGATTCTTCAAAATAGCAACGGATATGTTGGATTTAATGCTCATTACATTGAAGCTATGCGGTACGGCAAAGCTGTAGGCAAAGGAGGTTGCGGACATGGATTCTCTTTTCAAGACAGATTCCTTGAATCCTTCCGGTATATAACCGGATGCCTGCAAATTATCACACATATAATTGATTACGTCCTCATGCGTCGCTATATCAACATCTGTATAGAAGAATCGTGGTTCTATCATACCGGATATACCTTCCTCAAACTCTTTCTGAAAATGCTTCTTATCCAATAGGTTCAGCGCCTGGAAAATACGGCTTTCGTCCTCTAAATTGATAAACAATGAAATTTGAATCGTGGCAATATCCAGGTCATGCTGCAGGGGGAGTGTTGTCAGTATCAAATCAGGCCGCGCATTAAGAATTGTTTTCTGTTCGAAGAAGTTCAGACATTCCACAATGGCCATTCGCTCACCGAACCGATTTTCTACTTTTTTGACGCACATATTACTTAATGCCTGATCGTGTGGATAAATCATAATAACCCGGTATTTTCCCGACAGGTTCGCACGCTCGAAGGCAGCACCGAGATGCAGCGATAGAAAACCTATTTCGTTTTCACCGATCACCTCATTTAATTGTTCTTCCAGATACCGTGCAACACGTATTCCCATTTCAAATACCAGAGGATATTTACGTTTAATCTCCTGCAGATATACATTTGATACATCATGTTTTCTTATCTGGCGCTCCATGAGTGACTGCATGTGCATTTTCAAACCGATACGCAAATCACTGTCTTGTGCGAAATCAATATCAAAATCATCATGAATAACTTCTAACATACCGTCGATAATATCATCACTTGTTAAGCTATCATGAAATTCATGAACCAGATCCTTTGAGTAACTGGTTCCTTTCTTTCCCATCAATAACAATGCAAGCAGCGCGATTTCATCCTCAACGATTTCTATACGTATCTTCTTGGCTGTATTCTGAAAAAATTCACGTGCTATCTCATATTCCTGACTTTTCTTTAATTCTTCATAATCGCGTTCCGTATGTATATAGTTATGTCGTAAAATTCGTTCGATTGCGATTCCCACATGAACCATCAGCATCGGAAATGCCATTTCACGTACATGGAAATTGTATTTGTTAAACGTTTCTTCAAGTGTATCCTTAACAATCAGTAAATCGAAATCATTATACAATGCCGCAAGGTTATTCAAATTCAGAAAATTTCCCTGTGTTTCCTCAGCTAATAAATCTTTATACAGCTTGCGCTTACTCTCTTCATCACCTTCTAAATGGATAAAGTTCTTAGAGCGTACCAATCTTAACTGCTCATAGGGCTCAATCATTTTTTTTATACGTTTAATATCATTATCAATCGAATATTCACTAACAAATACCTGATCCTGTAAATTGGTGATGCTTAGTTCATTTCGTTGAAATAGAAGCTGCTGTATGATATATATACATCGTTCCTGCGGTGTCTGTGCGATTGGCTGTTCGATTTCAATGTTCAGCGTCCGAAGAATTTCCTGATTCAAATGATATCCATAGCGAAGATTGGACTCAATCAATGCATTCTCATAATAACGATTAATGGAATCAATGTCTGAGCGTATGGTACGATCTGATACATTTAGAAGCTTGGATAATTCTTTACCTGTAATCCAATCGTTAGAGTCATTCATCATCATGATGATTTTTTCCTGTCTTTTATTTAGTCCCATGTTGTCAATCCTCTCTAAATAGTATTATATAGAATTATCTTCAATAAGTAATTAACATTTTTTCCTAACTCTTAGGAAGTTTTGCGAATTGGTTATTGGAATTTCCTTTTTTAAACAGGTGCAGAGGGAAAAGAGAAGTGTTATTCTTTTCTTTAAGTACAACTGGTCTTTCTGTATAGTCAGGACTGAGACTGCTGTCTTAGCAGTATAGCTGAATGGGAGATATGCTTTTTTCCTTATTTAAAAAGTCCAATACTATGAAAAAAGAGTGTCATAATGGATAGGCTGTGCCGCAGTACCTAAAATACGATATGAAGTGCTCCTGCGATAAAGGATTTTATGCGGCTCTGATGGAAAAGAAGGTCATGCCTGCATAAGCGATAAACAGAAGGAGGTTATTCCTCAGGTCTGTATGCCATGCATTAAAATATTGAAGGAGCTCTGCTGCAAGCATTTGATCTATTTCTGTAACTCACATTCAAGGTTATCAAGATCCTGTTGATTAGCTGCAATAATCATGTTCAAGAAAAGATTCGGTTTGTGTGAGATGAAGCGGCCTGTCACAATCGGCAGAAGAATGCATTTTTCCTACCGCCTAGGAAACCCTTTTAGCCACTCTCAAATGAAAAGGAATTATAATAATGTAGAAAATTAAAGAGGGGATCGCTTATGTTAACACATTCATTGAAGAACAAAAAAATACGTTATCTATTCAGCTGTATCGCAGTTGTTATCTCAGCATTATTGCAGGCATATGTCATTCAGGTTTTTATTACACCGAGTAATCTATTGAGTAGCGGTTTTACCGGCGTTGCTATTTTGATTGATAAAATAGCTGCTTTATATGGCTGTCATATTTCAACCTCCGTCGCAATCCTGATGTTAAATATTCCGGTGGCATTGATTTGTTTTAAAAGCATCAGTAAAAAATTCACCATACTTTCTACCATTCAATTTGTTTTAGCTTCTGTATTTTTAAGCTTCTGTCGTTTTCAGCCGCTCTTTCATGACCTGGTGCTGAATGTTATTTTCGGAGGGTTCTTGTATGGTCTTTGTGTTGTCATCGCTTTAAAGGGAAGCGCGTCAACGGGAGGGACGGATTTCATCGCTCTTTATGTTTCCAATAAAATCGGAAGGTCTATTTGGGAACAGGTTTTTATCTTTAATGCTTTAATATTATGCATATTTGGATTCATGTTTGGATGGCTGTACGCAGGATACTCCATTGTTTTTCAGTTTATCACAACAAAAACGATTTCTACATTTCATCATCGCTATGAACGTGTAACCATGCAAATTACGACAACCATACCTGAGCTTGTTATTGATATGTATGTTGACCACTATCGTCACGGAATTTCCTGTATACAAGGGTATGGCGGGTTTAGTAAAAAGAAAATGTATCTGCTGCATACCGTCGTTTCCTCATATGAAGTTGCGGATATTGCGAATCTGTTGCGAGAGGCAGATCCGAGGATTATTATTAATGTATTGAATACGGAGGAGTTTTACGGAAGCTTTTATATGGCTCCCATGGAATAGAAATGGTCGGATATATCAAATGATTAGGAAAAAGCAAACAGCATGAAAGATGAATAAATATCATGAAAGCTACATAAAAATCCTTAAAGATAGATAAAAGAAATAAATACAAGCATAGAAAATAGAAGAAATCAAACATAATATAAAATAACTTAAATAGAGAAAAGAGCGGTTCTACGACTATATTCATATTTCAAGAAACAGCTCATTAATCATTTTTCAGCTAAATATCACATAGGACAAGACTGTATTCTCTGACCCTTATGCACATAGGCGGTAAATACGGCTTTTCTTTTCTCCTTGTTCAATCAGGCAGCCATCAAGGACCATCTGTTTCAGGAGTCTTTTGGTTGTAGATTCAGCGAGATTTAGCAGCTTTCTGGCTTCCCGGTTGGAAATACAGCCATGCTCGCGGATATACTCTTTAATTAGCTGCCGTCGTTCTTCAGATAATGGTTTTTTATCGGCTTTTTTTCTTCTTTACGAAATAAATTTACACGAAAGGTATCTCCTATTTCTGTAAATTCGGGAGTACGCAGCTGATATTCTTCTGCTCTTTTGATGATGCGACGAATTCCCGTACCCCATCCTTCTATAAGCTCCATGCGGCTGAATACTTCCGCAATCGCTTTATTTCTTATTTTTGAACGACCGTTCACAGCTTCCTTCAGAGTTAATCCGCCATACAGCATACCGGGGGAAGTGATTTCTAAGCGATCGTCAAACAGAGCGACTTGAACGCAGGAGGAATCCATAAAGCTGCGATGACACTGTGCGTTAATAATCATTTCGCGGATAGCCCCAACCGGTAGTTCGTATCTTTCTTTACGCAACAGTCCGTTAATTTCAGCGCTTCGATTAATATGTCTGAGTACAAAGCGATAAGCCTCTTCGATCTGTTCATACAGGGGTCCGGAATATTCCTTTTTATCAAGAAATTCATCACGATCATTACCCTTGAATAACGCACATTGTATTTTTGCAAATCTAAAAATAATCGCTTGTAAGCAAAACAAAGGAATTGGCGGCCAGCAGCTGATTTCCGCTTTTCTTCAGAAGCTTTCGTTCAGAAGGTGTTCCACTGTAATTACTGCAATACTTCTTTTTTCTTCTGATGAATCTATAGCGGACTTCATATATCTATGTATATCCTGACAAAGCTTATCTATGGCATCTTCTTTTACTTCATAGCCAATGCAGATTTGTTCATCCCATGAAGCATGTGTTCCTTCCAGCTCCAGCTCTTTGAGCTTGACAGCATCTGCTTGGCGTGAAGTTCCTGCCACACGGATATAAGTGCCGTTTTCCTTGCCTGTATGTTTAAGGTAGTAAGGACGGTTGGTACCAGCATATATTTCAACTATAACAATGCATTTACCCTCTATAGTCTGGAAGCTGATATCCGGCACTATTTGTGGTTCACAGCTATCCGAAACAGCATTCGCTATGGAATCCATAATCTGAAACACGGAATCCTTATCCATACCAATTACAGAACGGGTGGAGTCGTCAATTCCGATAATGAGTGTTCCACCACTCGTATTTGCGAAGGCAGTCATAGTTTTTATGTATGTTTCACTGCGCTTCGGCAGAGCTGCTTTATATATGTTTAGATTCACCTTGCATAGTTTCTTCTATCGTCATAATAGACCTCACTTTCATATGATAAAAAAACTAAATAATATACAGATGAAAGCTGTGCCGGCTTTTTAAATGAGGTCCTTTCTGATAAATTGAAATATGATGTATGTTCATGTCAGGACCTCCTCTTGGTTTTATATATTGTAACATGATTTATCCATGCGTTGGGAACATGTTGAAAGCTTATCTTCGTTTTTTACATATTAGGGGTGTTACAGTTTGATTTAGGGATATAGTTTGAGGCAAAGCGTCTTAGTCCTTTCGCTTATATAAGGTCTGGCGGACTGTGAAATCATATACAAGCTGCTTATCATGGTTACGATAGAGGTAGCAAAATATTCTAGTAAAGGAAGCGTGCAATGCTCTTTTTCCATTCACAAAAGAAAAAAGGAAGCACACGGCTTCCTCTAAGGGACTTTGCATTCAGATAGTTCAGCGAACCAGTGAAATTACGAGGATTATGACACCCAGCACAACCGCACTGATCAGTACATTGCGGAATGTAAAGAAGTCATACGTATAGTTTCCTGTATCCTGTTCCATTTCTTTCTTTTCCCTCAAATTATGTTCTTCAACGCCATTTGGCGGTGAAAGCTTCTCCTCATTCATGGTATCTCACCCCTTACATGCAAAATCTCTTTCCTTTTGTTCCTGCAATCACATTATAGCATAAGTGACTGCTTTTGTATTAAAACTCATAAAATCGTAAGAAACGTTAAGAATTTTTGTCCAAAAGAAGAAATCTCCACCGTGATGCCCGGATGAGCAGCACCAGCAGAGAATCTTACAGTTTGGATACGGAAAAGTTTACCACGATTTATGCAGGAAATCAACAGGATCAGAACAGATAGGTACTGAAAATAAATGCCAGCATGATTCCCGCCATAATTAGAATTTTTCGCATACTGATAATCTGTCTGCAGATTGCGCAGTTTTTCAGAATCATCGGTTTTGTCGGTTGCTGTCTCATCAGATCTCTGCTCATCATACTCTTTATCTCCTTTAACCTGTATTCTGCTCTCTGTCGTTCATACTCTTCAACATCATTGCGTTTCTATGGGTATATTCTAACACAGGCGGCAGATTCATCGGCTTATGTTACTAAACTGTAATGGAACTGTAAGAAAATCTGTTCCTATAATATAAACGAAGAAAGTAGAGAAAAAGTTTCAAAGAATTTGATAAAATTATAATTATATGGGTTTTCAATTTTTTGTAGGTGTTTATCTATTTATATTGTACGGTATTTAACTATAATTAGCAATACTTTCAGAAAAAAAAGCAAACTTTATGTTCAGCTTGCTAAATAAGTTTCAATTTTTTCATACAGTTATAAATTCCATCCTCTTTGCTGGTCGTGGTAATCATGTCACTGATCAGCTTCAGCTCTTCACAGGCATTTCCCATCGCCACACCTAGATTGCAATGCCGTATCATTTCCGCATCATTCAAGCTGTCTCCAATCGCTATGGAGGCTTCCAGTGGAATATCAAAGTGAGACAGCAGACAATCAATACCGGTCGCTTTTGTGATAGTATGATGGTATATCTCACCATTTGTACATCCCTCATGAAAACCATGGTGAATGTGCTTCAGCTGTGCGGGAAGCTGTCTGTCAAATTCCTGCAAAAGGGAATCCTCGTTGATAAAGGTTGCGATTTTCATGATTTGCAGGGTGTCTGTTTCCTTTACCTCTTGAAGTGGATGCATGCGGACCGCTGCCATATACTGTCTTGCCAGCTCACTGTTGTCTTCCATGCATCTTTGAAACAGTGAATGAAAGAAGTCATATCCAATAGGGTCAAGAAAAGAAGTTCGGCTGCCTTCCAGATTAAATCCGATCGCATGGGCTTGCAGTAAATGCATCATGTGAAGTACCAGCTCCTGTGAAAACGGCTTATAAAAAAGGACTTTGCCATGACTCTCTACCATAGCACCGCAGGAATAAATACAGCCGTCAAACGGGATAGCCTGTATTTCATCATCCACCTCCGGCTTGGGGCGTCCTGTCGCAAGGCAGACCCTGTGTCCGTTTGCCTGTGCCTGTGCAATCGCTATTCTGCTGGATTCCTGTATACCGATTTCATGATCCAGCAGCGTACCGTCGATATCGAGAAAAATACATGCTTTCATGCGGCTTCCTCTTCCTGATAGGAAATACTTGCGCACATCATATGCTCAAATTGTTCAAAGGAAGTGCATTCCTTCATCCGTTCCATAACATCCTCCTTACTGAACAGGTCCACCAGAGCCTCGTAGAGATCATGGAAAATCTGTTTGTCAATTTTGTTCAATGCGACAAGCAGAACCACATGGACGATATGGTTATCCCATTGGATCCCTTTTTTAGAAATTGCAACGCCGATGCACGTTTTCAGTGCCTCCATTTCCATTGAGTGTGGAATAGCGATATTGCCGAAGGCAGTGGAGGCGGCTGTTTCGCGAATCATGACACTGGTTAGAAATCCTTCATTGACATATTCCAGTTCTTCCATGCTTTTGCACAGCAATGGCAGCACGTCATCTCTGTTCGGGGTGTCTTCATTTGCCAGAAACAAAGAGGAGGAGAAAAAGTCGTGAAATTTCTTTTTCAGAATATAGTTCTTCTTATTTGTACGATAGCGGTCTATGGTATTCTGGATATCCATCCGGCTGTTTGGATTTGGAAAGGGCGGTATCAGACATACCTCCTTATGCAGCGGACATTTTAAGGGTATGGTGGTCAGCAGCATATCGTAATGCTGATGCTTCAACTCATGCTCATAGGAAATCGTCTTGCGTATATTGATCTGATTCCCAAAATCTATCAGCAGCTTATTGTAAATAGAGGCTGTCATATTCATATAGTCCGGACACAGCAGGATACACTGTATTTTTCCGTCATTGGTTTTCTGGCGTTCGATATCCGCACCGATATGAAGGGCAAGAAAGGTAACCTCATCCTCATTGATATCCACATGAAAGCGCTGCATCAGCTCCATAGCGATAAAAATGGCGATATCATAAACTGTCGGACAGCTGGACTTAATAGCATCCACCATGGGATTCTTTGTGTAGGTATCATTGCGGACACGAAGCAGAAGATTTTTTAAATGCAATGCAAAGGGCGTAAGAAAGGTTTCATGATTCAAATCGATGTAATAGCTGTCATTCACCTTTTGAATGATATCTCTGGTTAATGCGAGAATATCCTCGCCAACCAGCTTTTTCAGACTATCCTCAGAGCTTGGCAGTGAATAATTTGCATTTGTCTTAAACAGCATATAGACCTCAAACTGTTCATTGCGGTTAAAGCTGATGGACAATGCCTCCTCCAGATGGGAGCACAGCTCCTCGACTAGTGCACGTTCATTTTCGCTTTCGATGAGAAAGTCGCAGTCTCTTGTTTCAACAAAATTTCCTTCCTTTACACGGTCGATGATAATGGCGAAGTGCAGTAACAGATTAACGAAGGAAAAATCATTGATATAATAGTTATATTTCTGGAAGGTGGAGCGGATGATCATGGAGACCTGTTCCACCGGGAATTCAGGAAAGCTGCTGGTGATGATATTGGCATCCATGAATTGCTGATCTGTTTCCTCATACATAACATAGCTGACAAGTCTGCGCTTGTCTTTTTCACTGCCATGCAGACGAACCTCTTCATTTTCACATGTGAATTCAATATGAAAATTCGCAAATGCCCTGTTCATCTTCGCGATATCCGCTTTAATGGTGGAATAGCTGACATATAGGGCATCGCAGAGGTCATACAGATCCATGTGGGAGGAATGCTCCAGCATGATTTGCTTCACAATGTAAAAACCGCGCTCCAGACTGGTCTGCGGAATACTTTCCTCTTTTACAGATAAAAGCTCCTTTGCCTGTGCTGCTTGAACGGTATATCCCTGCTTGCTGGAAAGGATCACCTTCTGATTGCCGAGCAGATTGATTTCATTGACATAATTTTTTACAGACCGCGTGGAAATTGATAAAGCGGCGGCCAGCTGCCGACTGGTAACCGCTGTAGCGTGATGTAGCAGAAATTGCAGCAGCTCAACGTGTTTTTTCTTCATGATACCAACTCCCCTTGCAAAGACACTTGTTATATCTATTATAATTTACCCGCAAACACTGTACAACCAGAAGATTTCACCACATGGTGCAAATGTTCATTCTCAGACAATGAATCAGCTGTAAATAATTAAGTTTCGATGAAAAGGTCTGTTTTTTTAATAATGCAGCAGTGTTTTTTTTGCCTGTCTATATTATAAAGAAACAAAACAAGCAGTTTACATCCTTCAGGGAAAAGCTTGCACCATGCGGTGCAAAACGTAAGTTGAGAAGCACGTGAATTTTAAAGATAATATGGGTGTACAAGGTACAGCGCTCATAAAAAGCGGAAAGGAGTCATTATGGACAAGATGTTCATCATGCTGTGCTGCGGAGCCGGGATGTCCAGTGGTTTTCTGGCAAATCAGGCACGCAAGGCAGCAAAAAAACGCAAGCTGGACACAACGATCGAAGCACGGTCCCATACAGATGTCAGCGGCTATCTGTCAAGCATCAGTATACTTATGCTGGGACCGCATTACGGAGGAGAGCTGCCGAAATGGAAATCACTCTGTGATCCGTATCATGTTCCGGTTGTTGTCATTCCACAGGATATTTATGCACAGCTCAACGGAGATGCACTGATTCAGCTGGCACTGGATACACTGGGGAAATAAAAAAGCTAAGATGGCACTCTTAGCTTGAAGAAAATCACGCGTTTGTTTAATGATTTCCTCATGATTATTATATAGGGTTCATGGGGAAAAGGAAAGACTGAGGAGAAAGAAAAATGAAAAAGTTTATGAACTGGCTTTCTACAGTGTTTGCTCCAAAGATGAATGAAATCTGCAGCAAGCCCTGGATTGCCGCCGTATCATCATCCATGCAGAAAATCATACCGTTTATTTTAACGGGTTCTGTCATCTACTTCTACAACGTATTCCGTTCCTACCTGCCTGCACTTCCGGATCTTGGCATGATTGCCGATTACAGCTTCGGACTGATTTCTTTGATTCTGGCATTCGTAGTCGGACAGCAGTGTATGGAAAAGCTGAATCATCCGTTCTACCTGACCAACTGCGGTATCGTTTCCATGGCAGTCTTCATGATGTTCATCATTCCGGGAACAGATGAAGCAGGAAATATGGTCATTCAGGGAGGACGTCTGGGTGCTACCGGTATTGCTGTCGGTATCGTAGCCGGACTGTTTACATCCATTATCTTCAATCTGTATTCCAAGCTGCATGTACTGGAGGATTCCACATCCATTCCGGATTTCGTTGTCGGCTGGATCAATTACATACTGCCTACCCTGATTACGCTTGGTCTGGGTATGGTTCTGACAAAATATTGTAATTTCGACATATTTGAAATCGTTTTATGGATTTTCTCACCACTGGCAGGCTTTGCACAGACCATGCCCGGTTTCATACTCTGCTGCTTTATTCCTGCTGTTTTGTACAGTATGGGTATTTCCTCCTGGCTGTTTGGCGCGGTTACAACACCGATCTTCCTTGCCGGTATTCAGGAAAATATCAATATGGTGGCACAGGGACTTCCTGCTACGAATATCGCGACGAGTGAGACGGTGTTTACGGCGGCTCTTGTTACCATGGGCGGTATGGGGGCAACGCTTGCGCTGAATGTGCTCATGTGCTTCTCAAAATCAAAGCAGCTGAAAACACTGGGAAGAATCTTCATCGGGCCAAGTATTTTCAACATCAATGAACCAATCATGTTCGGTGCGCCTGTTGTCTTCAATCCGCTGCTGATGCTGCCAATGTGGCTGAATTCCATCGTTGGACCTGCTATCGTCTATATTGTTATGAGCCTTGGATGGCTGAACATTCCGGCAACACTGAATCAGGTTGGACAGGTGCCTGTACCGGTTTCCACCGTTATGATTACACAGGATATGCGTGGTATTTTATGGGCAGTTGTATTGTTTGTTGTCTACTTTGCAATCTGGTACCCGTTCTTCAAGGTATTTGAAAAACAAAAGCTGGCAGAAGAAGCACAGGAAAACGCTCCTTCTCAGAACTAAAGGGGGATTTACCTATGGATATTATGGAAAATGAGCTTGTCAATGTTGCTATGCAGATTATTCTGCATGCAGGTGATGCCCGGCTGCGGGTTGAGGATGCATTGGCACAGGCAAAGCAGTTTCACTTCGATGAGGCGAAACAGAAAATTGCAGAGGCGGAGGAATGTATTCATCAGGCACATGTCGCACAGACCGAGGTGATTCAGAATGAAACAAGAGGAAAAACCTATGAGCCCTGTCTGCTGTTTGCACATGCACAGGATACGCTGATGACAATTATGTCAGAGCTTAATCTGGCAAAGGAATTGATTGCATTTTTTGAAATCATGAATAAGAAAATAGAAGAAAAATAGGAGGCTGAACCATGTCAAAGGGATTTCCAAACAATTTTTTATGGGGTGCTGCTACCAGTGCCTATCAGGTAGAGGGTGCTGCCTATGAGGATGGCAAGAAAGCCAGCCAGCAGGATATCATCAATAAAGAGAATTATACAAAGCGCGGCTTTGCTACTGCGGATATCGCCAGTGACCAATATCATCATTACAAGGAAGATGTAGCCCTCATGAAGGAAATGGGCTTTACGACCTATCGTTTCTCCATTGCCTGGTCACGCGTATTTCCTGATGGAGTTGGAGAAGTAAACGAAGCGGGTATTCAGTATTACCGCAATCTGATTGATGAACTGCTGGCCAATGGTATTGAGCCGATTGTTACGCTGTATCATTATGATTTGCCATGGGCGCTTGTGGAAAAATATAACGGATGGCTGAGCAGAGAGGTAGTAAAGGATTTTGCATACTTTGCCCGCTATGTCATCAATGAATTTAAGGACAAGGTGAAATACTGGACGACTATCAATGAGCAAAGCATCATCGTTCAATACTGGACACAGAAATGCTACATACCGGAGGAGCTGAGAGACAACAATCAGCTGCGCTATCAGATCAATCATCATATGAATCTTGCACATGCCATTGCCTGTAAGCTGGTCCATGAGCTTGTATCGGGTGGTCTTGCCGGTGCGGCAATCGGGTATTCCCCGGTCTATCCGCTTACTTCCAAGCCGGAGGATGTCATGGCTGCACAAAATGCACACGATTTGCGTAATGCCTTCTATCTGGATATTTATTTTAAGGGCTTTTATACGAAGTCAGCTATGATTTATCTGGAAGAGCACGGTCTTGCACCGGTCATCGAAGAAGGTGACATGGAGCTGATTAAGGAAGGCTATTCCGATTTTCTGGCACTGAACTATTATGCAAGTGAGTGTGCAAAGGCATGTCCGATGGAAGAAGGTAAGGAAATTCGTTACAGCGGTGTCAACTGGTCAGGCAAAAAGGGCGACATGTCCGGCTTTGAAACACATCCGGGCTTCTATGAGATGTGCAAGAATCCGAATCTTGATACAACCGATTGGGACTGGGCAATTGATCCGACAGGTCTGGAATACATCTTCCGCGATATTTACACTCGCTATAACAAGCCGCTGATGGTTACAGAGAACGGTATGGGAGCATTTGATACCCTGACAGAGGACGGACGTGTTCATGATGATTACCGTATTAAATACCTGCGCGACCATATCGAAGCAATGCACAGAGCAATTGATTATGGAGTAGAAGTGCTGGCATATTGTCCATGGTCTGCGGTTGATCTGCTGTCAACCAGCAACGGCGTGAAAAAACGCTATGGCTTTATCTATGTAGACCGTACCGATGATGATCCAAAGGAGTGCGCGAGAATTCGTAAGGATTCCTTCTACTGGTACAAGCAGGTGATAAAATCTAACGGAGCTGATTTATAAGGTGCAGGTATTTCCTGCCCCCGGCTTATTGAACATTGACGTCATCGCATTGCAGAGGGAAGCCTATCCAAAACTACAGGGGCTTTGCGCTGTTGCGATACGCAGATACTTGCCACTTTGGAGGCAACCGGGATGAAAAAGAACAGAAGAGAAACCGGGCATCAGAGTTCTTTCTTCTATCGATGCAGTCTCTGTGCTGCCGGCGGTATGCTGATGGGAGTTGCTGCGGTTTTGTTCCTTGCAGGCGGTAATGGTGCAGATTCCATGAATACGCTGCTGCAGGGGATGAGTCAGGCATTGCAGCTATCAGTGGATGCCTGTAACAATTTGTTATCCTTCACATTTGTGCTGGCAGCGTTTTTTATCGATAGAAAACAGATTCATGCGGGAACGATTATATTTCCCGTTGTTACGACGATTACCATACGGATTCTTACACCGTTGGTACATGCGGATACACTGCTTCATCGTGTATTGTTCTGCATGGCAGGCATTGGCATTATCGCAATGTCCATTGCATTAAGCATTTATGCTGACTGTGGAAAGAATCCCTATGACTGTGTAACCTTTGGTTTGATGAAAAGAACAGGCCTTTCCTATCCTGTGATTCGCTGGATACTGGATGGCGGTATGCTTGTATCCGGTATGATACTGCATGGTACTTACGGTGTGGTGACCATTATCAATCTGCTGGTGCTTGGCAGGCTGATTACGGCGGCGCTTTCATTGCTGAAACGACTGAAATGGTTACGTAGAACGATGAATATAGAGGAGGAGATATTATTATGAAACAGGTACCTGAAACATTTCCTGATAACTTTCTGTGGGGCGGTGCTTTTGCAGCCTGCCAGTGTGAAGGGGAATATGATAAAGACGGACGCGGCTTGTCCACAAGTGACATTCATGAGTATACAAAGGGCTTAAACCGTGCCAAAATAGAAAAAGAGGGCGGTGGAACGCTTGCTGAAATCAAACGCAAGGCCGCAGATACAGAAGGCTATTATCCGAAACGCTACGGAATCAATTTCTATCATACTTATAAGGATGACCTTGCATTGCTGAAGGAAATGGGATTTAAGTGCTTTCGTACAAGCATTTCCTGGTCACGCATTTTTCCAAACGGGGATGAGACAGAGCCAAATGAGGCAGGATTGAAATTTTATGATGATCTGATTGATGAAATCATAAAGGATGGTATGGAGCCGATTATCACGATGTCTCATTATGATATACCACTGCATCTGGTTACCGAATATGGCGGCTTTGGTAACCGAAAGGTGATTGATTTCTTCGTGAATTACGGAAAAGTGCTTGTAGAGCGCTTTAAGGGAAGAGTGAAATACTGGATTGTTTGCAATCAGGTAAATCTGGTTCCGACGGTGCAGTTTGGTTCTCTGGGGATCTATGATGATCAGGCGGAAAACATGGAGGAGCTGATGTATCAGGCGGTACATAATCAGTTTGTGGCATGTGCAAAAATCAAGGAAGTCGGACATCAGATTGATCCGCATGCTGTCTTTGGTACGATGCTGGCAGACTGTACCTTCTATCCGGCAACCTGCCGTCCAAAGGATGTTGTATTGACCATGAAGAAAAACAGGATGCAGTATTTCTTCTCCGATGTACAGCTGCGCGGAGAATACCCGGTATATGCACTACGTTATTTTAAGGAAAGAAATATCAACATTCAGATGGAGGATGGGGATGAAGAGGTTATTCGCAACAACACAATGGAATTCCTCGCGATTTCTTATTACTACAGCAGAGTTGTAGATTCCGATAAAAATGATATGACGCCGATGCAGGCGGAACAAAATCCAAATCTGGAGCCGACACCATGGGAGTGGAGAATGGATCCGCTGGGATTCTATAACTGTCTGTCTCAATACTGGGATCGCTATCAGATTCCGCTGATGATCGGAGAAAACGGCTTCGGTGCATTGGACACCGTGGAAGCGGATGGAAGCATTCATGATCCTTACCGTATTGACTTCCTGAAAAAGCATATTGAGCAGATGAAGGAATGTATTAAGGATGGAGTGTATATCTTCGCATACTGTGCATGGGGACCGATTGATATCGTATCTTCCTCCTCTGCGGAAATGAGTAAGCGATACGGCTTTGTGTATGTAGATCGTGATGATTTCGGAAAGGGCAGCCAGAAGCGATTGAAAAAGGATTCCTTCTACTGGTATGCTCACCTGATAGAAACCAACGGATCAGAACTATAGGGTACACAGCGTGTGCCAACCTAATAAAATCAAACAGAGACGAATGATAGGGTACACAATGTGCGACCATGTGATTTAGGTACGAAGATGGACTCAGCTCTAAAGCATCTTCATTCGTGATTTCCCTGCATTTGATGAAACTATACATAAAAATCTTCGGGACTATGGTCCTGAAGATTTTTTGCGTTGTATCTATCGTATATTTTTTATTTGATTATTGTTTGAACAAACCAGAAAGCATTAGATTACCCCTTACGAATGGTATTTTTAAGATGTTTCTTCAAACTTATTTATAAATAATATTTTGTTCCCTTACCTCTTCCCTTGATTTTCACGATACCGTCCTTCTCCATTTTTTTCAATAATTCTTTTACTTTAGACCTGCTAAACGTTACATGTGGCAATATTTCACTAATCGACATAGGCTTTGTTTTACTCAACACCGCATATAGATGTTCTTCATCTTTTTGTAAAACAGGATTCGAATCAAAAACAGGTAATATGATTTGTATCGTATTTGTGCTTACATTAAAAATAGGCTTTTTAATACTTTCTTCATAAGCATGTAATATTCTGAGAATTCCGGTACCAAAAATTTCAACGATTCCTAATCGATAAAATATATTACTGATAATCGGATTTCTAAGCATTGAAATCATTCCTGTTATATATTCATCCTTTGTAATACCGTTTATCAATCCTCCTGGTGAAGTTATTTCTATTCTATCATCATACATAGAAATCCTTATATTTGCATTTAAATCCCATGCTCGATGAATGAGTGCGTTTGCAACAGATTCACGGAATGCCTCCTCTGGTACAAGGTCGACCTTTTTACGGTAGCTGCCTTCAATTTCTTCATATTGATAATAATCTCTATACGTTTGGACAGCAACATCATACATTTCTAACACAGACATATTCTCCAGCAGCAGTCTTTTTTTTATAATGTTGATACTATCGCCAAATTTAGCAATATCAATTCCTGGAAATGAGTTGTTATCTGATAGAATATTCGCAGCATTATTGTACCCGATTTGCACATTGTAAAGATTCAGAGTTTTTAAAGTATCTTGATTGAATATTTTAATGTCAATATGCTCTTTTAATTTATTTTCCAGATAATGAAAGTCCATTTTTTGATTGGATGAAGGTAAATCTTCAAAATTGATTTTCTTTCCTTCTAAAACCAGCCTTGTTAATTCGAAGGAATCCACTTCGATCGTTGAAGTATCATTTCGCTTATAGGCCTTTGAGTTGTATAGATAGGGTTTGTTCTTTCCTTCTTTAATGACAAGTGAAATTATTTTATTTGTTTCGTCAATCTTAAGACTGTAGCCTGGCAGAGGAACAATATTATCATTGATTCTATTCTCAATATCAAGACAAGTGCTTTTGGGATCGGAAAGACCTTTTATATTTCCATCATCATCAATTCCAAAAATGATTTCTCCACCATCATAGTTTGAAAAAGCGCTTACTGTTTTCAAAAATGATTTTGTTATGGATTCTTTGAACTCCAGTGTTTTTGATTCTTTCATGAAATCACCTCTTAGATTTAGTATACTCACTTTCAACCATATTTCAACCATATTTTAATATGGCCAATTTATGGTCGGCCATAAATTTGTGCTAAAAATTGAGATTTGATAATATCTAAGTTTCTCATATAAAAAAAAGCATGTGGAACCATTTTTAAATCGAATATGCCATGTTTCACTGCTAAATATGGCATAGCAGCGTTTTTGTCATACTGTTACTGTCCCTGAAAAAATGTAAAGCTTCTGATGCAACTGGATGAAACCGCAATTTTGGGAAGATACCCGACAAGATATACCATGTTCAACTGCCGCTTTTTTTTCTATGATTAAGGTAGAAAGGATGTGGTGCTTATGAATTACAGTTATACGCAATGGAAAAAGCATCTAATGGATGAGGATGTGCATGCCATGGCAATCTTGTCATTTCCTGCCGTTACACAATGCGCTACTACCGTACAGGAGCTGGTACAGAACGCTGAAATGCAGAGTGCTGTCATGCGCAGAATCAAAGAAGAATTTCCTTTGCAGGAAGCGCTGGTCAGTATGATGGATCTGTCTGTAGAGGCGCAGGCATTCGGTTGTCCTGTCAGCTTTCATGAGGGAGAGATTCCTGCTGTAACAAGCGGAATCATAAAAAATCGAGAGGATGGTGAAGCATTGCGTATTCCGAAAATGGAAGAAGGGCGCATGTCTGTATATCTGGCAGGTGTGGAGAATATCACAAAGGAAAGCGACCGTCCGGTATTCGGCGGTGTCTGCGGGCCCTATTCACTCGCAGGAAGACTGATGGATGTGAGTGAAATCATGATGCAGTGCATCATGGATCCAAAGCTTGTACATCTGGTATTGCAGAAGGTTACCACTTTTTTGAAGCAGTATATACAGGCATACAAGGATGTGGGTGCGTCAGGTGTCATACTGGCAGAACCACTGGCGGGTCTTCTGTCACCAACGATGGTTCAGGAGTTTTCCAGCAGCTATATCAAAGAAATTACGGAGGAGCTGCAGGATGATACCTTTACGGTCATTTATCATAATTGCGGCCCGAATACTGTGCAGAGCCTTCCGGAAATATTATCATCCGATTGCGGGGCATGGCATTTTGGAAATGCTGTTTCTTTGGAAAAGATATTGGAACAGGTACCGGCCGACTGTCTGATTATGGGGAATCTGGATCCGGTTGGCTGCTTCTGCGGCTGCAGTGCGGATGAGCTGGAACAAAAGGAGAGGGCTCTGTTGAAAGAATGCGGTGCATATTCCAACTTCGTCCTTTCGACAGGCTGTGATTTGCCACCCAAGGCAAAATGGGAGAATATACAGAGATTTTTCAGGACACTGGAACAGGTGAATAGTGAACGGAGGTTACCATATGGTATGTGATCGCAGGAAATTTCCAAAGGCGGAAATGCTGCCGCTGACAAGAGAAGAAATGATATCTCTGCTAAAGGGGAATGGTACACCGCGCGTTGGTGTGGCATGTGGAAACTGGCTTCATATTGATGAACTGGCTTTGCAGGATCAAAAGCCGGTAGAAGATTTGCTGGAACGTTTTCCGGAGGATATGCAGGTGTTTTATTTAAAAAAGCCAAAGCTGTTTGCGGAAGATGGAGATCGTTATACATGGTGTGATGTAGCAGGGGCCGATCCATCTATCGGTCGTAAAGAAATTGTAGGTGTAGATGAGGAGCATGCACTGGACTGGGAGGTGATTCGCCGAATCAGTGAACATCTGCCGGATGCGGAAGAAGCGACAATGTATTGCAATGCGCCGGTTGAAGACGGACGCTATCGTCTTGCATGGTTCTCCGATGGTCCGTGGACAAGATTGTGGGACTATCGAGGCATGACAAACTCTCTAATGGATTTATACACGAATCCAGAGGATGTGCATCATGTATGCAGAAGAGTTGTGGATTTCTTTAAACGCGCCGCAAAGCGCGGTGTCGAAGAGGCGCATATAGACGGTATAGCTTTCGGCGATGATCTTGGGATGCAGAAGGGGCCGTTTATGTCACCTGAGATGTTTCGGGAATTCTACTATCCGTATTACGTTGAGCTGTGTGAGTATGCGCATTCCCTCGGTCTGCATGTCTGGCTGCACAGCTGCGGTGATGTGAGAAAGCTGTTGCCGGATATAATTAAAAGTGGAATTGATGTTCTGCATCCGATTCAGAAGTATGCGATGGAAGAACAGGAAATTGCGGACACCTTCGGGAATCAGATTTCCTTTTGGGCTGGAATTGACCTTCAGCGTGTGCTGCCGTTTGGTAGCGTAGAGGAGGTACGGGAAGAAACAAGACATTTTATTGATGTTTTCCATCAGCGGGGGAAGGGGCGTATGGTGTTTACGCTGAATAACCGTATGCAGGGTAACGTACCGATTGAAAATTTTATCGCATTCATTGAAGAAGCCCACCGGTATGGTGCAGCGATTGAAGGAGTGAAGGAAAATGAGTGATAAGCTGGAAAAGATACAGCAGCTGATGCCGCTTGGAAAGATGCAGGAGGTGAATGCCCTGGTGGAGAGTGCTCTGCAGGAGGGGATATCGCCACAGGAAATATTGAAGGGTGGATTACTGGAGGGCATGGATATCGTAGCAAAGAAATGGGCGGAAGGAACGGCATTTATACCGGAGGTTCTAATCAGTGCCCGCTGTATGAATGGTGCTATGGAAATACTGGAGCCTTATCTTGTGAAAAAAGAAGAAAAATTCAGTGGAAGGGTGGTATTCGGAACGGTGCAGGGGGATCTGCATGATATTGGGAAAAATCTCTGTACACTCATGCTGAAGGCGAAATCCTTTGAGGTGATTGATATCGGTGTTGATGTATGCGCCGAGAAGTTTGTGGAGGCTGTAAAGACCTATCAGCCGGATGTACTCTGCATGTCTTCTTTGCTGACAACCTCCATGGGATATTTTAAGGTGGTTTTGGATGCCTTACAGGAAGCAGGTGTCAGAGATTGTGTGAAGGTCGCTATCGGCGGTGCACCTGTGACACAGGCTTACGCAGATGAAATCGGAGCAGACCTGTTTACGGAGGATGCTGTATCACTGGCAGGAAGACTGCTTGAGGAATTTGCGTGACAAAATTTCAGAAGCATGACGATATTCTGGAGCTGCTGCTTCAAAAACATCCGCAGCTCGATCTGTCCTGCGGAGGCAGAGGACAATGCGGAAAGTGCCGGCTTCAGGTCACAAAGGGCTTTCTTCCTGTTACAGATGCAGAAGGAAAACTGCTGTCCAAGGTACAGCTTGCACAGGGAATTCGCTTGGCCTGTGAGCATCGAAATTGTGAGGCGGCTATTGAAGGAGAACTGCTGCATGAGCAGAGGGATATGCAGATCGTGGGAGTGGAAGAGCTGCATCTGGCTGGTCATCATGAGGAAGGCTGTGTACTTGCTGTTGATATCGGTACGACAACTGTCGTTCTTGTATTGCTGGATTTACAGACAGGAAATGTCTTGCTGGAAAAAAGCTTTCTCAATCCGCAGCGACGGTATGGTAGTGATGTGATCAGCAGAATACAGCATGCTCATGAAAAGGGGCCTACACTGCTTCAGGAGCTGCTGCTGAAGGGATTGCGTGCACAGCTGAAAGCTGTTGAGAATAAGGATATACGCCGTATGTGCGTCTGCGGAAATGCCGTCATGACACATTTGTTTCTTGGGATAGACCCTATACCACTGGCAGCTGCACCATATGAGTGTGTACAAAAGGAGCTGGTCATTTGTTCATCAAAACAGTTTTTTCCGGATTTTATACCGGAATTTGAGATACAGGTTCTACCTCCGATTTCCGCATATGTTGGTAGTGATATTTTGATGGGAATTTATGCACAGGATATGGAAAAGACCAAACAAAGCTCACTGCTGCTGGACTTGGGAACAAATGGAGAGCTCGCTCTATACCATGAGGGCATGCTGAGCGTGAGCAGTGCCGCCTGCGGACCTGCCTTTGAAGGAGGAAACATGAGCTGCGGCTGTGGTGCTGTAACAGGGGCAGTCAGCGAGGTACGCTGGGAGAATGGCTTTCGACTGCAGACTATTCATGACGGTAAGCCGGTGGGAATTTGCGGAAGCGGATATCTTTCTCTCATCAGCTGCCTTCTTACCGCTTCACTGCTGGATGTCAGTGGATATCTGAATCAACAGGTTACCCTCTTCGACGGACTACTTCTGACCCAGAAGGATGTCCGTGAGTTCCAGCTTGCGAAAGCTGCGATAGCTGCCGCACTGGAACGGGTATGTGCTGGAGCACAATGCTCCTATGAGCAAATTGAAGCAGTTTATCTTGCAGGAGGCTTCGGCCGGCATCTGCATGTAGAGGATCTGTGTATAACAGGGATTCTTCCAACAGCCTTGAAACAAGCTGTACGGATTAGCGGTAATACGGCATTAAAAGGCTGCTGCAGATATGCTCTGGAACAAAATCGCACACGTATGGAGCTGCTTTGTAAAAATGGACACTGTATTCTACTGGCTTCGGATACCGGCTTTTCGGATGCGTTTATCTCACATATGCTGCTGGAACCATTCACATAAAAAAACACACAGGTCTTTTCCTCATAAGATGCTATAATACATATGAGGTGATGCCTGTGTTTTCGAATGGAAAAAACCATATCCTGCGTGAAGAAACAATACATTTAACAGAATTTGCACAGGTACATATGCAGATGGTAAAGCATGTTGCACATTTTACATGTATAGAAGCTCATATTCTGCATTTTCATAAACATGACGATCGCCAATATCTTGTGCTGTATCTGCCACAGGGTACAGGTATCCTGGTAAAGGGCAGCGATTATACGGCGCTGACTGGCTCCTGCACGCTGATTCAGTCCTATGCTTCTGTGTTTTCGATTTATCTGGATGAAGGCTGCGAGGTATATGCCGCACTGTTAACAGGGGAAAGTATTCAGGGATATATAAAGCAGGAAACAATTCTTCAGGACCTTCGTTTTCATAAGAAAACAGAAATTTTCTTTCACTCCGTTTTTCAGAGTCTGGATAAATATCATTTGGTGGACGAGTATTCCATCAGCTCTTCCGTGCTTCGCCTGTACAGTGATCTTCACTATCAGCTGCACGAGGCACAGCCTGGCAGTATGAAACAGGAAATGGTGGATAAGGCAGTTTCTTTTATCGAGCAGAATTATCGCAGAGATATCGGTCTGAAGGATATTTCAGAGGCTGGCGGCTACAGTGAATACTATTTTTTAAGAGTTTTCAAAGAGGTTATGCGGATGACTCCATACGAATATCTTATACGTAAGCGGCTTTCACAGGTGAAAATCCTGCTTTTGTCTACAGGGAAAACAATCGAGGAAATCGCGCTGGAATGCGGATTTAAATCAGATATCAGCTTATATAAGGCATTTAAGAATATGTATTCCATAACACCCGGGGAATATAAAAAATGCGTAGGCAGGGGATAAGGCTCTTGTGCTTTCGGTAATTCAAAGAAACATTATCAAAAAGGATCAACTTTGATATTTCCCTCAAATGAAGTGTGTCCTGTTCATTTCAAATAAGAAAGGGAATTTGCGTAAATCAGGAAAAATCTGCTGTTTCTATATCCTTTGCTTTTTCTGAAGATACACAGGTGCTGTGCTGCTGGTTCTATTGGAAAGCGTTGTTGCATCCCTGGTTCTATGGTAAAATAGAGATATTGTAGAGGGCAACGTATGAAAAAAGGGTACCGGAAATTTTTTGATTCCATATTTATATTGTCAATTAAACGCGGATTGATGCTGGCAATCCCTTTTCTTATCCTTGGAAGCTTTGCTTTGCTGCTGTCCAGCTTTCCACTGGATGCCTACCAGTCATTTCTGACCTCCTTTCATCACGGAGCTCTGCTTACCGTTTTTAACAGTCTGTATGAAATAACACTGAATTCGCTTGCACTGATTCTGATTATCACGATTGCACTTTCCTATGGGCAGCTGCATGCGCTGGACGATGTTTTCTTTTATCCTGTGGTGGCCATGGTTTCCTATCTGGCATTCTGCGGAGGAATGGAATATGCCAATGAGATTTTCCATCCGGAATGGGTGTTTACAGCTATGTGTATCACAATGCTGTCCTGCTGGCTGTTCCACAAGGGTATGCATTGCGGCAGGCGTTTTGAAAAGCTGCATACTGCCGGTGCGGGCTATACGTTTAACAAAGCCATACAGGGGATTTTTCCGATTGCTGCGATTGCTCTGTTCTTCGCTGTTATCGGTGCAGTGCTGCGTGCACAGTTTGGAGAAGTCAACATTACAAATTTCGGTGCCTATTTATTTATGGGATTGTTTGAAAAAGTGGGAAAAGGGCTGCCCGGTGCTCTACTGTATGTATTCTTTGCACATTTTCTCTGGTTTTTTGGAATACATGGTACCAATACGCTGCAGATGGTCGCAAAGCAGTTTCTGGAGCCCGGTATTCTGATCAATCAGCAGCTGGTACAGGCGGGACAGCTTCCAACGGAAATATTCACAAAGACTTTTCTGGATACGTTTGTCTTTATGGGAGGCTGCGGTGCTGCATTATGTCTGATTACGGCGATGCTTTTAAAAGCGAGAAAGAGTAATAACCGCAAGCTCGCCAAGGTAGCGGGGATTTCCGTTTTATTCAATATCAATGAAATTGTAATATTCGGTTTTCCGGTCATCTTCAATCCGCTGATGCTGCTGCCGTTTCTGCTTGTTCCTCTGGTTCTGACACTGACCAGTGCGTTTGCCATGCAGCTGCAGCTGGTACCTCTGCCCACACATTTCGTGGAATGGACGGTTCCGATTCTCATGAGCGGATACGAGGCATGCGGCTCTGTTTCCGGCAGTTTGCTGCAGCTGTTTAACCTGATTCTGGGGACTTTGCTGTATATTCCGTTTATTCGTCTGAGCGAAAACCAGCAGAGTGAGGAATTTGAAACGGCGGTGCGGACAATGGAAACCGATATGGCGGAAGGTGAGGCAAACGGAGCACTTCCGGATTTTCTTGATGATCACTACTTATATCATTTCCCTGCCAAAACACTGGCGATGGATTTAAAGAACGCCATGCAGCGAAATCAGATTCATATGCATTATCAGATACAGCGGGATAACGCCGAGCATATACATGGGGCGGAAGCTCTTCTTCGCTGGGAGCATCCGGTAGCCGGAAGAATTTCCTCGCCGCTGATGGTAAAGCTGGCAGAAGAAGAAAGCTTTCTGGATGAGCTTGGACTTTATATCATAAAAGAAGCATGCAAAGACGCACAGAAATTACAGAAGGAAGGTACGCCCCTGTCGATTTCTGTAAACATATCACCGAAGCAGCTGGAAAGCGCTGTATTCGTCAGGGAGGTGCGCAGAATTCTTCAGGAAGTCGATCTGCATGACATCCAGCTGATTCTTGAGGTTACGGAGCGTTCCCTGCTCAGTACCTCCGGACGTATTCTGGAGCGCATCCGGGAACTGAAGCAGCTGGGAATTCAAATGAGCATGGATGACTTTGGCATGGGGCACAGCTCGATGATGTATCTGCAGGAAAATGCATTTGATGAAGTTAAGCTGGATGGCAGTCTGGTTCGTCAGATTCTGGAAAATGAACGTTCGCGTGATATCGTGCGCGGTATCACAAGGCTTGCGGCATCTATGCAGTTTCATGTCGTTGCGGAATTTGTAGAGACCAGGGAACAGATGGAGCTGCTGAAAGCTCTGCATTGCGATATTTATCAGGGATATTATTATGGAAAGCCATGCAGCTGTGATGAATTTATTATCAAATATCTAAAACAGGAACCTCGCTGATTCCTGTTTTTTTTATGATAAGGTAACTTGTCAGTTCCAACAGCGCTACAAAAGGATCATCAGATGTGTCATGATGGGAAAAGCCCTACAGTCATAATTGAAATGGCAGGGGTAGTAAGCTGAATGCGTGCTGCAGGAAATCTTTCTGTAAAGGATGGAATACATTCGTAGTTGACAGTACCGTTTGTGTATGGATACCGTTATTCAATATTTTGCTTTTTAAAGCAGAACAAATCCTAAGCTGAAGTATACATACTGAAGCATTACTTCATACAGAGTTGCATATGCATGATGAAAGGTCTTACAAATAGTTTATACAGGCTGTTTTCGATTTAAAAGAAGTAAAACTACAAATTTATAAAAATATATTGAAGTATTACTACTTTTATGATATATTCAATGTAGCAATACTTAAAGGAAGGTGAGCAACGTATGAAAAAACTGAATATTGCTGTTGTAGGCGCGGGGATTTACGGAAAAAATCACCTGGATGCCTACACTTCAAATCCCAACGTTAATCTTGTTGCAGTCTGTGATTTAAAAAAGGAAATCACGGATAAAGTGGAACAGGATTATCAGGTGAAAACGTATAACGACATGGAGGAAATGCTCAAAAGTGAGGAAATTGATGCTGTTTCCGTAGCAACACCGGATCCGTATCATAAGGACCCTGTGATGACCGCCATACGCTATGGAAAGGATGTTCTGGTGGAAAAACCACTGGCAACTACTTCTGCAGATGCCTATGACATCATCGAGGCAGCGGAAAAAGCCGGTGTCCGTGTTATGGTGGATTACCACAAGCGCTGGGATCCGGCATCCATAGCAGTTAAAAACAAGCTTGCAGATGCAGGGACAGGAAAACCGGTACGCGGCTATATGCGTATGGATAATGTCTATGATGTCGCAATCAACTGGCTGAACTGGTCATCCGATTCCAGCCCGGTCCACTTTGTCGGAACACACTGCTATGATTTGATTCGCTGGTATATGGGATGTGAGGTCGTACAGGTGTATGCTGTGGGACATAAGGGAATCCTGCAGGAAAAGGGTGTGGATACGTATGACAGTATTACAGCAATTCTGGAATTTGAAAACGGATGCACTTGGACTGTGGAAAATGCGTGGATTCTGCCTAACGGCTTTGCGAAGGCAGATGACGGATGCTCTGAGATTCTCTGTGAACATGCAATGATTCGTGTGGATTCCCAGAAACGCGGTGTTGAATTCTTTGATGATCAAAAGCAGTATACCCCGAATATCTGCTTTATCCAGAACCATAACGGTCGTGCGATCGGCTTTGGAATTGATCCGTTAAACGATTTTGTGGATTGCATTCTCCATGATAAGCCGTTTGTCGCAAATCTGAATGACGGTTTGGAAGCAGAGCTGATTGCAGAGGCTGTGCATAAGAGTGCGGATACACGTCAGGTAGTAAAAATCGAAAGAAGATAAAGTCCCGACAGGGTAAAAGGAAAAGAGGAAAAGCTATGGGCAAACTGAATATGGTTCGTGTTGATTATCGTATGGTACATGGACAGATTGTGGCAAAATGGATCAAGTTCCGTCCGGTTGATCGTTTGATACTGGCAGATGACAGCCTGGTGGATGATCCTTTCATGGGTGATATTTATCGCATGGCAGTACCGGATCGCGAGGTTGATATTGTCAAGCTGGGGGATGTGCAGACAGCGATTGACCGAAAAAATGATACCGTGCTGCTGATATTCAAGGATGTGGCATCTGCATATACGGTATACAAAAACGGCCTTCAGCTGCCGGAGCTGAATGTCGGTGCAGTGCAGAACAGTGCACAGCGTAAAGCGGTTGTTCAGGGGGTTGCGCTTACCGTTGAAGAATACGAAAAATTAAGCGAAATGAAGGCGGAGGGTGTAAACGTGTTCCTGCAGCCGATACCGGAAAATGATCCGGTAAGTCTTGGATCGATTGAAAAGAAGCTGAAATAATGAAAGGGAGTGTGAGGTTATTATGAGTGGTACACAGTTGGTTATCATGGCGGTGGCAATGGGTCTGATGTATTGGATCGCCCGGGGAATGATTGGTGGATATTTTGCATTCTTCTTTATTGCAAGTCCTATCGTAGTAGGGGTTGTTGCCGGTTTGATTTACGGGGATTTGACAAAGGGATTGATTATCGGCGGCGGTATTGCCGCAGCGTTTGCAGGAATCATTGCGCCGGGAGGGAATCTTCCGACGGACTCGGCACTGGCGGCGACAACCGTCATACCGATTGCTTTGGCAACGGGGCTTACGGCGGAGCAGGCGATAGCATTTGCCGTTCCGATGGGACTGCTGGGCTCCTTTGTGACAAACCTGCGTAAAATGATCAATGTTATCTTTGTGCATAGAGCTGATGAATTTGCGGCAAAGGGAAACCTTTCCGGCATTACCAGATGTGCAGTGGTGTATCCGCCGCTGATTGAGATTCCATTGCTGTTTCTTCCTGTATTTTTAATTGTTATGTTTGGGCAGGATGCTATGCTGACCTTCATGAACTCCGTGCCTAGCTGGGTTATGCACGGTCTGGAGGTTGCAGGCGGTGTGATGCCGGCAATCGGATTTGCTCTGATTATGAACATGATCGGAAAGCCGAAGATGATTCCTTATACGGTACTGGGCTTCATTGTTGTAAAGGCAGTAGGTCTGAATACCCTGACAGCTGGTCTGGTCGCAGGCTGTGTTGCAGTGCTGGTTGTACTGGAAAAACGTGAAAGAGAAAAGGAGGGTGCATAGAAGATGGCTGAGGAAAGAAAAACATCATTGACAAAACGGGATGTCAACCGTGTAATCGCCAGATGGTATATTACAACGGAAATGTCACTGAATTATGAACGTATGCAGTCTATTGCATATACATATGCCTTAATTCCGGCTTTGAAAAAACTATATCCGAACAAGGAGGATATGATTCCTGCGCTGCAGCGTCATCTGGAGCTGTTTAATACCAATGCGACAGCCGGTGGTCTGATTCTGGGAACTACGCTGGCAATGGAAGAGGAAAAGGCAAACAATCCGGATGCGATTCCTTCCGAATCCATCGTTGCCGTTAAAACCGGGTTAATGGGGCCGGTTGCGGCACTGGGGGATTCCTTCAGTGCAGGGACCATTACCACTCTGTTCATTCTGGCCTCCTGCTCTCTGGCACAGGGCGGCTCAATTGCCGGCTTCTGGCTGCTGCTTCTCGGTACGATGTATACGCTTGGCGAATTGATTATTTTTACCAAAATGACCTATACAAAGGGGCGCTCTGCAATCAAGGATATCATGTCAAGTAAGCTGATGAGCAATATCATTGAAGGTGCGAACATCCTTGGTATGGCAATGATGGGTGCACTGACTGCTTCCATGGTTAATCTGGCAGTTGCTATCACAGCAAACTTTGATGAGGCAACCTTGAGCGTACAGGAAAAAATCGACGGTATCATGCCGGGTATTCTGTCCATCGGTGTGTTGTTTATCTATTATTATCTGATCAGCAAAAAGCATGTCAGTGTAGCGAAGCTTGTCTTCTTCACCATTGTGATTGCACTGCTCTGTGCCGCAATCGGATTGTTTTAAACACATAACAACATGGGAGAATACTCTCTCAGGTAATGAAACATAATCCGTATGGGCATTCCGAAAATCGGATGCCCATATGGTGCAAAATGAGGAGGAACACAAATGAAAGGAATATTATTGGCAAGTCATGGCCGTTTGGCGGAGGGATTGCTGGATACGCTGCAAATTTTCTGCGGAGAGCTGCAGCAGATGCAGGCGCTGTGTCTTCTCCCCGGTGAGGAAATCACAGAATTTATGGAGAAGCTGGAAGCTGCTATACAAAAGGTGGATACCGGAGAGGGTGTTGTGATTTTCTGCGATCTGCTCTTTGGCTCTCCCTGCAACTGCAGTGCGAGATTGCTGCAGGACGCGAAGTATGCGGAGAAAATCAGTGTGATAACGGGGATGAATTTGTGCATGGTACTGGAATATATCGGTTCCGGAGCTGCCGGCATGGACAGGGAAGCGCTGGTGGATACCGGACATAAGGGAATCGTGGATTTCAATAAGCTGCTGAGGGAACGTCAGGCAGCATAATGCAGGAGGAGATGGAGCTATGAAGGAAGAGGAGATCAGAGACATATTAAACAGCCATCAGATCTGCTTTGCGCAGCATGGAACCCTTTGTGCAACAGTGAAAGCAGGAATTGGAGCCTACCAAAACGGATTGGGTGAAATCATGCATACGATGAAGGATCATATACTGCATATCAATGCGCAGGGAATCGCTATTCTGGCGGTTGATGATATCAATGGAGCGCCGCAGGAGCATACCCTGCTGTTTCTTCCGCATGAGGATATTGTATCGACTACTATCAAAATCAAGCTGCTTCATTTTCTTTTCACGATAGAGACAAGGAAGGGGACCATCGTGTACAAGCTACATAAAAACGTACTGGCATCACCATGGCATAAAGAAAATCTCTCCTTCCTTCTGTTAAATTCACCTTCTGCATAGGAAAAAGGAGGCAGTATGAGGGCTGGAGCTATTTTTGATATGGATGGTCTGCTGTTCGATACAGAGCTGGTATATAATCAGGAGTGGTATTATATTGCAGAGCTTTACGGCCTAAAGGTTGATCCTGCGATGCTGGATGAGCTGCGTGGTACGAACGGTACCCGTATGAGTGAAATTGTGAATACATACTGGCCAAGGGTTGATGCAAAGAAGCTGACAGATGAATTGTTTGCACATGCTATCGTAACATTATCCAAACAGGTTCCCATGAAACCGGGTGTTGTGGAGCTTCTGGAGTATCTGAAGCAGCATGCAGTTCGCATGGCAGTGGCAAGCAGTGCTCCTATGGAGCTGATCAAAAGCAATCTGCGTCTGGCAGGAATAGCAGACTATTTTGACGCTGTAGTGAGCGGGGAGCAGGTAGAGCATGGAAAGCCGTTCCCGGATATCTTCCTTCTAGCTGCACAGAAACTGAATCTGCAGGCGCAGGACTGCTATGTTTTTGAGGATGGTATCAATGGTGTGAGGGCAGGCATACAGGCGGGCTGCTCTACCATTATGGTTCCTGATCTGGTGCCGCCGACAAAGGAGCTTTATGAGCAATGTACGGGTATTTATCCAAGTCTTCATGCGGTTTTACATGCGTTGCAGACATATACGTGTTAGGATACAGTCTGCCTGTCATATAGCTTTCAGCGATGATTGCAAAGGCTTATAGCGCGCCTTGTGCAGAACATATGGTACCCTTTGCCGGGAACATATTGCATTTTTTTCACTCCGTTGGTAGAATGTGATATGTAAGTGTATGCTTCATTACAAGCATCACAGATGGTTTCACCCGATGTGTGGAAGCCAAGTGAAGGAGAGTTTATGCAAGCAGTTAATATCATATCAAGTCTGGAATCGGTCATGCCGTTTCTATCCGCAAAAGAAAAAAAGTTAGGAAATTATGTATTAACCCACAGTCAGGAGATTCTTTCGCTAACCTTAAAGGATCTTTCATTGCAGGCGGAGGTTAGTGAGGCAACCGTGATCCGGTTTGCGCGCAAGCTGGGCTGTGAGGGCTATTCCGATTTCAAACTCTCCCTTTCGGCAAATCTGTCTGCCAATTTCTATAATGAGAATTCAGACATGATTCTGGATAAAATCATGCCTACAGACACACCGGATTCCGTATTGAAGAAGCTGAGTGCCTTTATTGTTACTTCTATTCAGTCTACTACGGATATCATAGATTCACAGGAGCTGGATAAGGCGATAAAGCTGATTCGGGATACAAATGAGCATAAACGTAAGATATATCTGAGCGGACTGGGCGCAAGCAGTACACTGGTGAAGCAGCTGCAGATAAAATTCATGCGGCTGAATATTCCGGTAATCTACTATGAGGATGTGCATCTTCAGCTGGAGTCCAATCTGAATATGGCAGAGGATGATTTGCTTATCTGCTTTACGACTCTGGGGAAATCGGTACAGTCACATCAGTATATCAATATTGCGAATCAGAAAAAGGCAAAGATTATTCTCATCACCCAGTATGGCAATCAGGAGCTGGCAAGCAAGGCAACGGTAACGCTGTTTGTATCGGCTGTGGAAAATAATCTGCGGCTGGCAAGTCACACGGCACTGATTGTACAGTCCCTGATCGTTGATACATTGTTTTTATCACTGGCACTTGACAATTTGCCTGAAATTCAGGAGGGTGTGGCAGAAAAGAATCGGATTTTTTCAGAGCTGGGTTATAATATGAATGATTACAAATAAGGTTTAGAAAGTGATGGTAAGCGTAACGGATAGGAAGGTAGCGATTACTTTCCTTTTTTAATTTCTTATCCGTGCGGATGTATTTGAATGATAATATACTCATAAGTAATATACCTTGGCGTATGGAAACGATATGTGTATCGGTCGTGAGCAGGAATTAGAATCTATGAATCGACTTTATAGGCAGGATAAGCTTCAGTGCTTATAAGAAATATGTCGCGAATAAACATCATGTTAAATATTGGAAATATAAAAACTAAAAAAAGGATTGACAGAAAAATCCGGCAGTGTTTAAATAAAGGTGTAAAAAGAATATAGGAATCATAGAGTTTGTAACTTATGAAGAAAGTAAGGCAAGGCTCAAAACGCAGAGACGTTTTGGGCCTTTTCTGACGTTTATGGAGGAAATTATGAGATTACTTAGAAAAAGAAAAAGCTGTAATTCTACAGCAGACATTTATATAGCATCCCCCTGTGACGGTGAGGTACTGCCGCTGCAGGAATCAAAGGATCCCATGTTCCGTGATGCGGTATTGGGACAGGGCTGTTTTGTTTATCCGAAAGACGATTGTATATATGCGCCAGTTAATGGAGTTGTGGAGGCGGTGTTTCCAACCAGGCATGCAATTGGAATCCGCAGCCAGAGCGGTCTGCAGCTGCTGCTCCATTTTGGAATAAATACTGTACAGTTAAACGGGTTGTATATGAAAACCCATGTAAGGAAAGGAGATGTGATAACTGAAGGAAAGCTGCTTGCGGAAATGAACATTGCCGGTGTGATAAAAGCCGGCTATGATCCCGATGTGTATGTCATTATTCTTGAATCAGAGCACAAGAAGGTGACAGTTTTTGAACGGGAGGTCTATCACGGAGAGACCTTGATGGAGGTACGTGATACTACTGAAAGGATGCAGATAGAATGAGTTATACATTTGTTCGTGTTATCAATAATAATGCGATTGTAGGGGCTGATCGAAAGGGGGAGGAAGTGATTCTTCTGGGGAAGGGAATCGGTGTCCGCTGTATCAAGCACAGGCGCTATATCGTTGCGTCCAGTCTGATAGAAAAGGTGTTCGTTGTGGAAAAAAAGGCCAATGAACGCTATGTGGAGGAGCTGATTAAGTCAATCCCGTTTCCCTATATCGATACGGTAAATAAGGTTGTAGCTCTGGCGGAAAGGCTGTTGAATTATAACTTTAAGGATCAGCTGTTTCTTACGCTGCTGGATCATATTTCATTCTCCGTGCGAAGATTACAGGCTCATGAGGATATCCAGAATCCGCTGTTACAGGAAATTCGGCAGTTTTATCCGAAGGAATATGACGCTGCACAGCAGGCGGTGGAATTGATCAATCATGAGCTGCATGTACATTTTGATGAGAATGAGGCAGCCTTTATCGCCTTTCATTTAATCAATGCCATGTCATCGTACGGGCACAGCCTGAATAAGAAAATGACGATCATTATGAGTGAGCTGACGGATATTATTCAGGATACCTTTCAGATTGAGCTGGACGAGCAATCCATATATTATACACGGTTCATTACGCATCTGAAATATTTTCTGGGCAGAGTACTGAATGACCGGCATGAGAACAGCTTTTTGCGTGAGGAACAGAATATGCATGAGCTGGTAAAGGAAAAATATCAGTCTGAATGGGAATGTGCTTTGCATATCCGGGAGCATCTAAAGCAGAAATACAGGGTGGATACCTCGGATGAAGAGCTTGGATATCTGACCATGCACATTGTACCAATGCTGACGAAAAGAAAATAATCTTGAAAATGGAGGAAGTAACCATGGCAATACAAAAACAAAAGCTTGCGGCCGATATACTGGAATATGTCGGCGGTGTAGACAACGTCTGTGATGTAGCACACTGCATGACGAGACTTCGTATTGTTGTAAAGGATGAAAAAGCAGTGCAAATGAAGCAGCTCGAGAAGCTGGAGGGGGTTATGAAAGTCGTCATTCTCGGGGGACAATATCAAATAGTATTAGGTGGTATAGTTGACGACATCTTTGATGAGGTAGCGGCAGTATGCGGGGATCGGGTCAACATAAATGAGGAAATGATTGCAGAGAATCTGGATGCAGAGACAAAAAAGGGAAGACGTTCTCTTCTCGGTATGCTGGTGGAAACGATTTCAGCTATTGTTACACCGATCATCCCGGCGATGCTTGCCTGTGGATTTATAAAAACGCTGGCTGTTTTATTCACTGTCGTCTTTAAGGTTGACGAAGCAAACAGTACCATACAGGTACTGAATGTGGTATCGGATACACTGTATGCATTTTTCCCAGTCATCATCGGATGGTCGGCTGCCAAGAAATTTAAAACAAACATGGCAGTTTCTCTGGTGATTGTGGCATTGCTTGTGAATCCGGCATTTACAGGGCTGTTTGCGGATGGTGCAAGTGTAACCTTTTTGGGAATTCCTGTAACGGATGTTTATTATGGAAGCTCTGTTCTTCCAGCGATTTTATCTATTTATCTTCTTTCCAGGGTGGAAATGCTGCTGCGGAAAATCATTCCGGGAGCATTGAGAAGTATTTTCGTGCCATTTCTGAGCACCCTGACCGTATTTCCCCTGTTGATTCTGGCAATCGGTCCAATCGGTGTCTGGGGAGGAAATCTGTTTGCCTCCCTGTTTACCAGTATGTATGACTTCAGTCCGATACTGGCAGGAGCATTGATTGGAGGCACCTGGCAGATACTGATTATTTTCGGAATGCATATTGCGATTCTCGGTCTGGTTTCCGTACCGAATATTGCAGCTTATGGAAGAGATACGGTGATTATGACACATGCTCCAAGCCTGATTTGTCAGGTTGCGGCAGGTCTGGCGGTTGGCTTAAAGGCAAAAAATCCTGAAATCAAGAAGAATGCGATTACGCTGTCATTGACTTCATTTTTTGCGGGCAGTGTTGTTGAACCGGTCATGTACGGGATCAATCTGAAGTATAAAAGGCCGTTTATCGCAGTTTGTATTGGCGGTGCGATTGGCGGTGCAATCACAGGGGCAAGTCTGGCGGGGACAACAGCAGCAGTAGCATTCAGTCTGTATACGATTCCCGCATATCTCGGTGCCGGCTTTACCGGCCTGCTGATTGGCTGCGGTGTAGGAGCCTGTGTTACCTTTATCCTGACCTGGATTATGGGATTCGATGAAAAAGCAATATAGAGAGGAGCGTTTATATGCGTGTAAAGGACATACAATTTAAAAATGCTGAGCATGTAATTGAAGAAATCAAAAGTATGAATGTAAAGGGCGGTAGTCCGTTTGGCAGAGCTGCTGCATGGGCATTCCGTCTGGCCTGTGAGCAGGAGGAATTTCAGGATACGGGGCAGTTACAGAAACGCATGGAGCACATCGCACAGCAGATGCTGGACTTAAAGCCCACCATGGCTACGATATTCAATACCTGGCAGCTTGTGAAACAGACAATGTTGAAAGAGAAACAGGATGTATACCGGCAAAAGCAGGCAGTGATCAGCCTGTGCTCCAATATCATTGCGTATTCATTTGAGGCGGTAGAGCAGCTTGGAGTGTATGGGGCTTCGCTGATACAGGATGAAGAGGTCATCATGATGCATAGCTATAGCTCAACGCTGATGGGTATTTTTTTGAAGGCGGCAGAAATGGGAAGAAAATTTACAGTCATCTGTACGGAATCCCGTCCGTTGAGAGAATCCAGATTGGCAGTGAACATGCTGAGAAGTGCAGGCGTTTCGGTGATTTATATCACAGATGCATCCATATATGAATTCCTTCCAAGAGCCGATATGGTTATTATGGGAGCGGATACCCTGTGTGCCGATGGTTCTGTCGCAAACAAAATGGGAACGGCTATGATTGCCGGATTAGCGAAGGCCTGTAAGAAAAAAGTGTATATCGCCAGCGAACTATATAAACTAGACTTGCGTACGCAGGTTGGCTATCGGGTTGTTCTGGAGCGTCGCAGCGCATGGGAGATTCTGAATAAGGATGATTTTGATTCTCTGGATGGAATTGATGTTGTGAACCAGTTTTTCGATATCACACCGGCTTCCGATATTCAGGCGATTATTTGTGAATATGGAATTATCCCGCCTGCGTCTGTATTGAATTTCTGGAAGGATTTGGAAAACCATGTGAAGGGAGACGGGAATAATGGGTAAGTACATAGATTATCTGGATATTCAGGAAGAGGTAAAGGCAGCGCTTGAGGAGCATCGTGGAGTTGTGGCACTGGAGTCAACCATCATATCCCATGGCATGCCGTATCCGCAAAATGTGGAAATGGCAAAAAATTGTGAACGCATTATCCGAAAAGCAGGTGCCGTGCCTGCAACGATCGCCATCATAGACGGCAGAATAAAAATTGGTCTTTCACAGGAGGATTTGCAGAGGCTGGCCAGTGCGGATACTGTGATGAAGGTTTCCAGAAGAGATCTGGCAGTGGCAGTGGCTGAAAGGCGAATGGGGGCAACCACTGTGGCAACAACGATGATGTGTGCAGCCATGGCAGGTATTCAATTCTTTGTGACAGGTGGTGTCGGTGGCGTTCATCGGGGCTATGAGGAAACGATGGATGTTTCAGCCGATCTGGAAGAGCTTGCACAAAGTGATGTAACGGTAATCTGTGCAGGTGCCAAGTCCATATTGGATATTCCGCGCACGCTGGAATATCTGGAAACAAAAGGGGTAACTGTTATCGGCTATCAAAGTGATACACTTCCTGAGTTTTTCACAAGAGAGGGTTCCTGCAGACTACAGCAGCGTATGGATACGGTAGAGGAAATTGCACATATGCTGCATGTGAAAAAGGATTTGGGAATAAAGGGCGGTGTTCTTGTAGCAAATCCGATCCCGGAAGCATATTCCATGGATGCAGCTTATATCAATGCAATGATCGAGAAAGCATTGGAATGCGCAAAGGCTCAAAATATTAAGGGAAAGGATACAACGCCATACCTTCTGGCACATATTGTGAAGGCAACACAGGGAAAAAGCCTTGCGGCGAATATTCAGCTTGTGTATCATAATGCGGAAGTGGGTGCGGCACTGGCTAATGCATATGCCAAAAAAGAATAGCTTTCTAAGTTGGCATACATGAAGAGATAAGGAAAGATGGATCTGGTAATCTTTCCTTCTTGCATTTTGTGCACTATGTTATAAATAATTCCAATTTTATTTGTTTTATAAGTGTCGTTTGAAATTTATAAAAGTTTTTTCTAAAAAATTTTTAAACAGATGTGACATGTCTTCGTTTCTGTAGTACTATAATAATGAAGGTAAAAAGCGGTGTACTCTACCTTGGAGAAATCTAAAAGTGAGAGCTAAAAAAGCGGTGTACTCTACCCTGGAGAAATCTAAAAGTGAGAGCTAAAAAAGTGGCTGGCGCAAGCTGGCTTTTTTAAATAAGGGGTGGTTATGTGTGGTGATTCAAAAATAAAAGGGTACAGTTTTTACAAATAGATGTTGCATATACTGATTATTTAAGAAAACACATTGATTTGGGAATATCTGCTGAACACCGGGAATCGGTGAGTGAAATGCGTCCATTTATCGGTATTCTTATGACACATGATGATATTGAATATGTCATTCCTTTAACATCACCTAAAGATAAGCATAAAAATATGAAAAATACGATGGATTTTCATAAAATAAATGGAGGGAAGTGGGGAGCGATAAATTTCAATCATATGTTTCCTGTTTTGCATGATCCTTCTGTTTATAAAATAATAAGGCCATTAAAAGATGTGAATACATACAGTAATCTGTTAATAAACCAAATCTCGTGGCTGAATAAAACAGAAAATAAGGAAATGGTTTTAAAAAAAGCAGAGAAGCTTTATGAAGCATATGTAAACGATACCTTACAGGATAAAATAAAGAAGAGGTGTTATGATTTTAAAAAGCTTGAAAAACACTATAAAGAATATATAACACAGACATTATCACAAAAGTAATAATATGATGAAAAAGCTTCAATAGGAAGTTTTTTTATTTAAACGAACAATTAACAAAATCTGCATAAGTATTTGTATTGTGCGTTGATTTCCGTAAGCTTGTGTCTGATCATTCCTTTGCCCTATAAGCATACCACGGCGTAATGGAATGAAAGGAATGTGTAATCGGAAAGAAGCAGGAGATTTATGACAGGGACAGAAATTTCCATACTTGAAAAATAAGGGGTAGAAACAAAAGGGAACATGGTATAATAAACTATAAAGACAAGGGGAGATACCGATGTATCATATAGCAATTCTGGATGATGAAAGAAAAGAAGCAGAGCATATAAAAGAACTGGCAGATGTATATTTTGACAGGAAGGAACTGATGCAGCGGCGCATTGATATCTTCCATAACGGAAATGAGCTGCTTGCGCATGTAAAAGCCATCCCCTGTGATCTGCTGTTTCTCGATATTGAGGTGGGGCAGGAAAATGGTATAGAGATTGGCAGAAAGCTGCGTCAGATAGCACCGGATATGATTATCGTTGTTATCACAGGATATTTAAAATACAGTGTGGAGGGCTACAAAATTCAGGCTGCACGCTATCTGTTGAAGCCGGTGAATGCACAGCTTTTATACAGTGAGCTGGATGAGGTGCTCTCTCTGGATGACCGACAGACACTCGTTCTGGAGGAACGTGATACGTATCATAGAATCAAGCGAAGAGACATCCTGTATGTCGAAACAATGGGAAGAGGCACCCGCTTTCATACCCCGGAGGGAACATTTGAAAGCAGAGAAAGTCTGAGTATATGGGAACAACGTCTGGATGCTGCCTTGTTTGTGGAATGTCACAAGGGTATCCTCGTCCATGTACGCCGCATCGTATCGATGGAGAAAGACACGATTCTGCTTGAAACCGGTGAAACACTGCCTCTGGCAAGACGACGTGTGGAAACTGTGAAGGCGGTATGGCGCAGCTTTCAGGAGAAGTACGCATGAGCTTGTTCCTGCGGGTCTTTGAGATTTTGATGATGTGCACGCTTTGCTATTCCTACCATGAAACTATGCGTTCGCAATACCGTTCCTCACTGGCTAAAATCCTGCCCTATCTGATAACCGGATTCTTTCTGATTCTCATATCGCCCTGGCTTTCTATAACCATACTGCGGATTTTGCTGGCGGTTCTGCTCTGCCTGTCCATCCTGCTGTATCGCAACGACTGGCGGTCCCATCTGTTTTTTATCGGTTCCCTGATAGCCGGTGCGATTATCGTTCAGATCATCAGCACGCAGAATCCAGCCTTTCATGCAGAGCCTGCAGACTGGCTGCAGGGCTGTCTGTATTGCGGAGTCGTATTTCTCATACAGCTGCTTCTGTTTTACTATCGGCATGTTCAATATGAACAGCTTTATGTGCCTGTTTTTGCCGGTGCGGCTTTTCTCTATTTAATCATTTGTGCCTATATAGGAAGTCAGGGGATACATGTGGATACCGGTATCATCTGCAGCCTGCAGGTGCTGGTGATACTGGTGATGAAGCTGTATCGGATCTGCTTCTGTCTGGAAATCCGTCGGGAAAAGGAGCTGCAGGCGATGGTGAAGACACAGCATATGGTGGAAAACAGAGAGCGCTATGAACGCATTCAAAAAGAGAATGCATACATCATGAAATCCATGCATGACTTAAAAAAGCATGTGGAGCTGCTGGAACAGATGAAGCAGGGAAATCCTGCGGTTGATGACTATCGTAGTGATATTATTGTGAAAACTGAGCATATGCTGAATGTACAGAAAACAGGTGATGAGCTGATTGATAAGATATTACAGCTGTATCATCCGCGTTTTCAGGTGGCAGGGATTCGCTTTCAGCTGGAAAGCGATGTGATAGATTACAGCTTCATGGATCCAATTGATCGCTGTGCGGTACTCTGCAACATGCTGGATAATGCACTGGAAAGCTGTCTTGCCGCAGAGGAGCCGTTTATTTTACTGCGCATGGTGGAACAGCATTCCACGATTCTGTGGAAAATGAAAAACAGCTGTATACGCATGGAACAGGAAAAAGAGGACGCATTTGCACATGGCTTCGGCATGCAGAATATAAGAGATATCGCCCGTCATTATCAGGGAACACTCAGCGCCGGCTGGGAACGCACACATCTGCTGTTTCGTACAACGGTAGCCTTCGATAAACCGCTGATGTCGGAAAATGAACCGCTTATGTAAAAACGCGGGCAAGGTGAACTTTTACGGATATAATGATAGCGAAAGAAGGGATATATCATGTCAGAAAATATGAAATTCAAACGAAAGGTATTAAGTAGAAAAAAGATTATTTCAAGCTTTCTGGTTGTTCTTGTTTTGTCATTATGTCTGGGTGGCTTTATGTACGGTCTTGCGGATAGCTTTGAGGATTTTGCGGATATCCGTATCCTGCAAATCGGCTTCCTTGTACTGTTTCCGCTTTTTACTGTGATTATGTGGGTGCCGCTGTGTCTGGGCGGCGGTCAGATTTATGATATGCGTGAGGATGCACTTGTCATTATTCCGGCATATAAGGATCGTCAGAAATGGAATATGATCCTGCATGTGTTATGCAGTGATGATGTGACACCGTTTCTGCAGGAAATACGATATGAGGATATTGATCATGCGACCTTCACGGTGGATCGTAAGGCCGGTGTATGGGGTCTGTCCAGATACACCTATCTGTTGAAGCTGTATAAGGAAAAGGATCTGTTTGTGACTCTGTATATCAATCCTATGGATAACGGTATTCTGCTGCCTGCCGGTAAAGGCGGAATATTGCTGACCGGCTTTCGCACAAGTGAGGATATTCTGAATATGATGCAGCTGATCACGGCCGGCGGTATGCGCCTGGAGGATCCCCACCATATCCTGGATGCGATGAAACGAAGAGATATCGAAATCTACGATTATCTGGAAAGTCTGCAGATCAAAAGAAGATATTAAGCAACAGAAAGCGTCACCCTGTGTAATTCGCAGCAGGGTGGCTTTTTTTGAAGTAAAGCTGTTCACAGTAAACTAAAAGAATAAAGATAAATTGCTGCTGTTGAAAAACACGTAACCTTCAGAGGACGCAGGTATCAAATTCTTGAAAAGACTGTGGAGAATGGAGCATAATACTGCTAAGATAAAAGTGATAGCTTTCTCATGTTACTTTCATATTTGTATGATACTATGGAAGCAAAGGAAGGAGATGCAGGAATGAGACTATTGTTTGCAGAGGATGAACGTGATCTGAATGATATAGTATGTCAAAAGCTCAGAAAGGAAGGCTATACGGTAGATGCCTGCTTTGATGGAGCGGAGGCTCTGGAGTTTCTGGCTGTTGCCGATTACGATGCTGTAATTCTTGATATCATGATGCCGGTGATGGACGGCTATGCGGTTTTGAAGCAGCTGCGTGCTGAGGGAAGAATGACACCTGTATTGTTTCTGAGTGCGCGGGATTCCATTGAAGACCGTGTTCTGGGGCTGGACAGCGGAGCTAACGATTATTTGATCAAGCCGTTTTCCTTTGCTGAGCTGATGGCCAGAATCCGAACGATGATCCGTCTGTCCAAGGGAAGTCAGACCTCCCTTCTTCAGGTCGGCGATTTAACTCTGGACACGGCTACGCATACAGTGCACCGCGCAAATAAGCTGATACTGCTTTCCGCAAAGGAATATGCATTGCTGGAATATATGCTGCTGAATAAAAATATCGTGCTTTCCAGAGAAACTATTGAGGAGCATATCTGGGATTTCGATTATGCAGGAGGCACGAATCTGGTAGATGTTTATATCAGCTATCTGCGTAAAAAGATCGATGGCGCATCCACCTGCAAGCTGATTCATACAGTACGAGGAAGCGGTTATGTAATAAAGGAGCCTTCATGAAGCGTCTGAGTATTCGTGCGAAAATCACGCTGTGGTTTGCACTGGCCATGAGTGTTCTGGCTGCCCTGACACTGGGCTGTGTGTGGATGATCAGTGATAATGTCGTACAGAAAAACATCAAGGACTCTCTGGTGGAAATGGTCAGTGACAATGTGGACGAGGTAGAGTATTACAGAAATAAGGAGGATGCCAATCCGGATGGCGACAGAGATATTTACATACAGTATAAAAACGGGTATCTTGAAATTGATGATGACTATCTGGATCAGATGAATGGGATATATACCACCTTATATAAGGAGGATTATGAGCTGCTGTATGGAGAAAATCCAATAGCAGAGGCAAGCGGAGATATTGCCTTTGCTGATAATAAATTGCAGACACTTCGCTATAAGGGAACAACGTATTATCTGTATGATCGCTCCTTGAAGGGAGAAGGCATGGAGGATCTGTGGCTGCGCGGCATAGTATCCCGCAGTCAGGGAGCACGCTGGATGGATGCAATCGTTATCCTTTCCATGTGGCTGATTCCCGTATTGATTTTACTGGCACTTGCGGGCGGGTATTTTCTGGCAGGCCGGTTTCTGCGCCCGATTCAGCAAATGATACAGGCAGCCTCCGGTATTCAGCAGGGACAGGATCTGAAGAAGCGGATCGAGCTGAATAAGGGACAGGATGAATTGCATCAGCTGGCAGATACCTTCAACGGTATGATGGATCGGCTGGAGGCGTCCTTTCAGGCGGAAAAGCAGGTTACCAGAGATATGTCCCATGAGCTTCGCACCCCGGTAACGGTGATTCTTTCCCAATGCGAGCTGTCACTGGAGGAGGAACAGGACAAGAGTACCTATGCGGATGCATTGCGGCTGATTCAAAGACAGGGACAGAAGATGTCCGTCCTTATCAATGATATGCTGATGATGACACGCATGGAGCAGAAAAGGGATAGCATATGCATGGTGAAGCTTGACTTCAGCAGCCTATGTGCTTCCGTTTGTGAGGATCTTCGCTTGATACGCGAGAAGAACATCGCGCTGAGCTGGCAGCTGGAAGAGCATGTGTTGGTCATGGGAAACAGGGAGCTGCTGCAGCGTCTGCTTGCAAATCTGATTGCCAATGCGTATCGCTATGGAAAAGAGCACGGGCATATTCAGGTTGATCTGAAGCAGGAACACGCAGAGGTCTTATTATCGGTGACGGATGACGGCAGGGGAATTGCGAAGGATCAGCTTGCACATATATGGCAGCGGTTTTATCAGGCGGATGCTTCCCGCAGCAATCAGGGGAGCGGTCTGGGACTGGCGATGGTACAGGAGATTGCGCAGCTGCATCATGGCTATATGAAGGTGGAAAGTGTGCAGGGAAAGGGCTCCTGCTTTACCTTCTGTGTACCGATGAAATAAATATGTATTCTCATATTGCTTTCATCTTTCTCTGCTATACTACTGGTGTAAAGGAAATAAAGGAGTGAATGAGATGATGAAAAAAATACAACAGCTTTCCACATCTGTGAAGGCATTACTGGCAATCGGCGGTATCTCAGTTTTAGCAGGCGGTGGTGTTATAATAACGAACGCGATGGAAGCAGACAGCCGTATCGATGCGGACAAGGCAAAGGAAATTGCATTGCAGGATGCCGGTGTGAAAGCTACAGCGGCACAGTTTGAAAAGGCGGCATTGGAAAAGGATGACGGACAAAGCGTATATGAGGTGAAATTCCATACGGATGAGCATGCCTATGAATATACGATTACCGCAAAGGACGGACATATCCTGGATCGGGATGTGGACACATGGAAACAAGGCCCCGCAGCAGATACGTCCCCGATTTCGCTACAGGATGCAAAGAATAGGATGCTGAAGAATGCAGGGCTGAAGGAACGTGACGGAACCTTTCTCAAGGCTTCCTTAAACAAAGAGGATGCGCAGGAGATTTACGAGCTGAAATTTAAAACTGCACAGAAGACATATGAATACAAGCTGCTCGCAAAGGATGGGACGATTCTGGAAAAGGATATGGAAACGAATGCAGCTTCAGGCAGTGAACCAGAAAACAACAAGGGCAATTCAACAGCCTCACAACAGCTGATCAGTAAAGCAGATGCCAGAAGCAGAGCGCTGCAGGATGCCGGTGTGAGTGCAAAAGCTGCGACCTTTACAAAGACAAAGCTGGATTATGAAAATGGCAGGCAGGTATATGAAATCGAATTTGTGACTGCGACTATGGAATATGATTATGAGCTTGATGCAGAAAGCGGGGCTGTCAGAGAACGAAAATCTGAACGGCTGGAAATTCAAAATCAGGAGCAGTCAAAGCCATCCGCTTCCTATATCGGAGTGGATCGTGCAAAAAGCACAGCACTCTCACACGCCGGTCTGCAGGCAGGCAGTGTGACCTTCACCAAGGCGAAGCTGGAAAACGATGACGGTATGTCGGTATATGAAATTGAATTTCGCAAAGGCTCCACAGAATATGAGTATTCAATTGATGCATACAAGGGGACAATTCTGGAATGGGATAAGGAAACGGATCACGACTAAGCGGCAAGCGGACGACGTGAGATAAGACAGGGGACGTTGCTGCACCTTGCTTATCGCTGAGGGGCTGGAACAATTCACGTTGAAACAAGATGAAAAAAGGGTCAGCATTGACCCTTTTCATCATGATGTAACAAACCTGCATTGAGCAAAGGCATGAGCTGAAGCTTTTTCAGTTTACATTCCGATGAATTCATCCACCGGCATGGAGAAAATAAGACCTTTGGCTTCGGTTTGAAGACCTGCAGCCATATTGATTTCATGCATGATCTGCTTGTAATTCTCATAGACGGATAAAATTACAACGATATCCTTTTCACCCTGCAGCCTGATACCGAGAAAGGAGGTCGCATCATCCTCATGCAGGGAACGGGCATGGAGAACCGTACCACCGGTGGCGTTCGCTTCCTTGGCAGCTTCCATAACCTGATCACGCCAGCCGTGTTCTACGACCGCAATAACAAGCTCATACTTACGTTCCTTCTGTTCCATCTCTTCCTCCTCATAGATTCTTCCACATAAAATTTTACGTTGAAACAGGCTGCTGATTCCGCTCAGCGGCATGGTAAACATAATACCGTGCCCCATTTTTCTGATTTGTGTTTCCTTTGCGATCCGATGCATAACCTCATGCTCCAGCTGGGCAGGAAGACAGCAGAACAGCAGCTCCTTATCCGTTTCACCGATTCCCAGATAATCCAGCAGATCAGAGCCTGCTGTTCCCAGTGCGAGAATGCCATAGGTGAAATACAGCTGGTATGACCGGCATAGCTCTGCGACCTGCTCTCCTTTATCCCGGTTTACAATAATCACCAGACACTTAATTTTCTGTCCGCTCATTTATGACCTCCTCAAACTCCATAATGCTATCCTCCTGCAGCTCCCCGGCAGCTGTCTTTTTATGCTTTGTCATCACAAGACCAAGAATCTGGATGGTCAGAAGCGGTGTCATTGCCACCATCGCTACAATGCCGAATGCATCCAGTAAAACATTTCCCCCAAGCTGCTCACAGGCACCCATGGCAAACGGCAGCAGGAAGGTGGCTGTCATCGGACCGCTGGCTACACCGCCGGAATCAAAGGCGATGCCTGTAAATACGTTAGGTACAAAGAAGCTCAGTATAATTGCTGTAAGATACCCCGGAATCAGAAATACCATGATGCTGATACAGCTCAATATGCGCAGCATGGCGATTCCAAGCGATATGCCAACACCGATTGAAAGAGAATACAGCATGGCCTTCGTCGATATGGTACCTGATGAAATATCCTCCACCTGACGGGTAAGCACATGCACAGCCGGCTCCGCCTTCACAATGAAGAAGCCGATCAGCACGCCGATGGGGATTAAAATCCAGTTATAGGACAAGGCTGCTATCTGCGTTCCTATGAAATAACCGGCGGGCATGAAGCCGACATTGACTCCGCATAGGAACAGAATAAGACCGAGAAAGGTATACAGAGCGCCAACGAGAATTTTAATGATGGCACGTTTGTTGAAATAGCTGCTGATAAGCTGAAACAGGAGAAAGAAGCACAGGATGGGAAGCAGTGCCTTGCTTACCTCCCACATGTAATGCGGCAGCTCTGTCAGAAAAATCCGAATGACATCCTTGCTTGTTTCCACATAAGCCATTTCAAACGGTGTATATGTCGCACCCTGTGGCTCATACAGAATGCCCAGCAGCAGGACTGCCAGAATCGGACCGATGCTGCACAGCGCTACGATACCAAAGCTCTCCTCTTCTGCATGCTTCTGCGTGACATTGGCCATACCAATGCCCAGTGCCATGAGAAAGGGGACCGTGATTGGACCGGTTGTAACCCCGCCGCTGTCAAAGGCTACTGCCATGAAGGTATCCATGGAAAAGTAGGCAAGCATAAATACCAGTGCATAAAACAGCATAAGCAGATATTTCAAATTCCAGTGAAACAGTATTCTCAGCAAAGCCATGACCAGAAAGAAGCCGACACCGGCAGCGACTGTCCAGATTAACGTGTTGTCCGGAATGCCGGGAACCTGATGTGCAAGCACTGTGAGATCAGGCTCTGCAATCGTTATGATAAAGCCGATGACAAAGGTGATGCATACCATAAGACATCTTTTTTTTGACGTGCTGAGCATGGTGCCGATGCCCTCTCCCATTAGCATCATGGACATATCCGCACCCAGGGAAAAAAGTCCCATGCCGATAATCAGCATTACGGCACCACAGGCAAACAGCAGCATGGTACCCACCGGCATCGGAGTGATTGTGATACTTAATAAAAATACAATACAGGTAATCGGTAATACAGAGGATACCGCTTCTTTGATTTTGTTTTTCAGTTTTGTCATTGATTCACCTCTCTTTTCATTCTCTATACATCTTATAGTTCTATTTTAACATGTATGATTGTTTTGTGACTGTTTACATATAGTTCAAATCAATGGATGGTATACATTATATGGATAAGTATCCATTGATTTCCAACGGCTTGTATTCCACAATCGCTCGGATAGGGGTCAGCATTGTCAGCTGTTGTATACAGGAAAAAGAAAGCTTGCAGGTTGTAATATCGGATATCCTGTACGGTGTGATCACACTTTTTTTAAAGCTGACAGGTAAAGTGTTTATTTATGTAGAAAAATAATACAATATGTGGTAAAATCTTTACGTTTCGTATAATTCGCGTGGTATGGTGCGAATGTCTCTACCCCAGACCGATACCTCTGGGACTACGGAACTGATCATTTTATTATATCTATGATAAAAGATTGGTTCCCGCATAATCGACGGGAACTTTTTTCATTGAAGGAGAACGTAATGGAAGAGAAAAAGAAAGACTCCATCTATGAATTGGATGGAACGGTACCGCTGAAAAAAGCGCTGCCACTTGGGATTCAGCATATTCTTGCGATGTTTCTGGGGAATGTATCCCCGCTGATTATCGTCTGCGGTATGCTGGAAATGAGCGGTGTATTAAAAATGACACTGATTCAGAATGCTATGTTTGTCGCAGGTATTGCGACCCTGTTTCAGCTGTATCCGTTTTGGAAAATCGGAAGCGGACTGCCAATCGTAATGGGTACCAGCTCCGGCTTTATCGGAACAGCAAAGGCCATTGGGGCGGCGTTTGGCTACGGTGCCCTGATGGGGGCGAGCTTTATCGGTGGTATTTTTGAAATGGTTATGGGGTATTTCATCAAGCCGCTGCGTAAGCTGTTTCCACCGGTTGTGACCAGTCTGGTCATCATTTCGATCGGACTTTCCCTGCTGCCGGTAGGAATCAACTACTTCGGAGGAGGAAACGGCGCTGCAGATTTCGGAAGCACCAATCATCTGCTTGTTGGAACCTTCGTTATCATTGTCATATTGATTGCCAAGCAGTTTAAGGGAGCAATAAACAATGCCTCTATACTGATTGGTATCGTCGCAGGCTATATTCTGGCTACTATACTTGGTATGGTGGACTTTACACAGGTGTCCTCTGCCAGCTGGTTTGCACTTCCGGCCTTTATGCCGGTAGCCTTTGAGTTTAATTCTCAGGCAATTATAGCGATGGGAATCATGTTCATCGCAACGACTGTGGAAACGATCGGAGATGTTTCCGGTGTCGCAAACGGCGGGTTGAACCGGGAAGCCACAGATAAAGAGCTGCAGGGTGGTGTTATGGCTGATGGTCTTGGCTCTATTCTGGGCGCAATCTTCGGTGTACTGCCAAACACCTCCTTTTCACAGAATGTCGGTCTTGTCGCTGTAACAAAGGTCGTTAACCGCTTTGTTATTATGACAGGTGCTGTATTCCTGATTCTGTGCGGATTCTGTCCGAAGCTGAGTGCCTTATTCTCTGTTATGCCGCAGTCTGTGTTAGGTGGTGCCGCTGTCATTATGTTTGCCATGATTCTGGTCAGTGGTATCCAGTCTTTAACAAGAGAGCCGCTGGATGAGCGTAACGGTCTGATCGTTGCTCTGGCCATTGGTCTGGGAGTGGGAATCGGAAATGTACCAGCTGTTCTTGCACAGCTTCCTTCCTGGGTTGGAAACATCTTTGCACAGAACGGTATCATCATGACCTTTGTGATTGCTACGGTATTGAATCTGATTCTGCCAAAGAAAAAGAGCGAAGAGGAATAGTATGAAGATTTTCCTGACTGGACAGAAACAGATTGGAAAATCGACCTGCATTCAGGAATGTATCCGGGAGTGTCATAAGTCTGTCTGCGGCTTTCTGACACTCCCTTTTTATGAGGAACAGCGGCGAGCCGGCTTTTATCTGCATGCGCTGCATGCAATGGGGCACAACGATCAGCGCTTTTCGATGCAGCATGAAACGTGGAACGAAGTGATACCGGGAGTATTCAACAGCTTTGGCACACAGCTGTTACAGCAGGCGTGCAGGCTGCAGGAGCATATCCTGATTCTCGATGAAATCGGACATCTGGAACAAAAGGAAACCATATACCTGCAAACACTGCTGGATAGTATAGATAAATTTCCAAACATTCTTGGTGTTTTAAAGAAATATGATATACAATATATTCATGAAATAGCAGCCAGAAAAGATGTGATCGTCTTTGATTTGGATGTGATGGCATATGAGGATGTAAAAAAATACATTCTGAAAGCAATGGGAGGCTAAGATATGAAAAGGTTTTTAATGACAGCTATGTCTGCTATCATGGCGCTGTCTCTGATGGCGTGTACGGATACAGGCAAGGAAGATGAAAAAAAAGTAAGTGAAGGCTTTATCATTACCGATCAGGCCGGCAGAAAGGTAAATTTCGATAAGCCTGCAGAGAAGGCGATCAGCGGATATTATATCGCAACGAGTACGGTGATCGGTCTTGGTCAGAAGGACAAGCTGGTCGGTGTGGAAATGAAAGCGGATCAGCGTGAAATTTATAAGCAGGCTGCTCCTGAAATCCTAGAGCTTCCGGCAATGGGAAATAAAAAGTCCTTTAATGTAGAGGCTGCCATCAAAACGCGGGCGGATGTTGCATTTCTGCCGATTGCTTTGAAGAGCTATGTCGGAAAGCTGGAGGACGCCGGAATGAAGGTTATCCTGTTGAATCCGGAAACACAGACGGAATATGATGAAGCCGTTAATCTGATTGCAATCGCGCTTGGTGCAAGAGAGGAAGCACAGAATTATTTCAACTATCGTGATGTACTGATGGAAAAATACATAACGGATACCGGAGTAGCAAAGAAGGTGTATATGTCCGGCAGCAGTCTGCTGGAGGGAGCAGGCTCCGATATGTTCCAGAACAGCCTCCTGAAGAGTGCGAAGGCTGAAAATGTCATGGCAAAGGCTGGAAAGGGCTGGAGTACGATTGGGAAAGAAACCCTGCTGGATATGAATCCGGATGTGATTTTCCTTGAAAACGGCGGTGCAGATGTGAAGAGTGTTTTGCAGGATTCCGCACTGTCTTCCTTAAACGCGGTAAAGAAGAAGCAGGTGTATGAATTCCCAAGTCCGCTGGAAACCTGGGATACCCCGAATCTGTCCAGCTGTCTGGGTGCACTGTGGGCATATGCAACGCTGTATCCGGATAATCTCTCCATGGATACAGTAAAGCAGGAAGCAAAGGACTTTTACCGTACCTTCTATCACATAGAGGTAAAGGACAGCGATCTGGGCCTGTGATATGAGACGCAGATTCTGGCTTGGACTGCTGCTGGCAGTGCTGGCTCTGGGTTCTCTGTGCGCAGGCAGATACGGCAGCAGCCTTTCGGATATCGCAAGGGCGCTGCTGTTTTCCAGTGATGAGCTGACACAGTCACTGGTGTGGAATCTGCGGATGCCAAGGATTCTTCTGGTCAGTATCAGCGGTGCGGCACTGGCGGTATCCGGCGTTGTCTATCAGACGATTTTCCGAAATCCTCTGGCTAGCGGTGATGTTATCGGTGCAAGCAGTGGCTGTTCTCTGGGTGCGGTGTTTGCGATACTTTTCTATCAGGAATCCTGGTTTATCGAGTTGTGTGCCTTTCTTACAGGTATGCTGCTGGTTATTCTGACCTTTCTGCTTGCCTCCCGCGTCAGAGGGAACAGAATCCTGAATCTGGTGGTTGCCGGATTGATTCTGCAGGCGGTTGCGACCTCTCTCATGATGATGATGAAGCTGTATGCAGATCCTGCAACGCAGCTGGCAAATATGGAATACTGGCTGATGGGCGGGTTCTCCGATGCCTCGTGGTCTGCCGTCCTTCTTACCCTTGTGCTGTGCACACTTGGAATGAGTGGCTTGTATCTGCTGCGCTGGCAGATACAGCTGCTTTCATTTGGAGAAGAGGCCTCCACCCTTGGCGTCAATGTGAAGCTCATACGATGGGTATCCCTGCTTCTGGCTACCCTTCTGATTTCCAGTGTGATCAGTGTTGCGGGAATCGTCAGCTGGGTTTCTCTGCTGATACCCCATATTATCCGTATCGCCTGTCGCAAGCCGATTTCACAGACGATGGGAATTACAGCAGTCAGCGGAGCGATCTTTCTGCTTCTGTGCGATACACTGGCACGGACCCTTATGACGATTGAAATACCCATCAGCATACTTACCAGTCTGTTTGGTGCTCTTGCACTTGTGGTACTATTTGTGAAGGGAAGGCTGCATTTATGATTTCCATACAACATCTATCAGTACAGCTGCAGGGCAGAGACATTTTAAAGGATATCAGCTTTGCGATACCAAAGGGCCGCATCGTTATGCTGCTGGGAGAGAACGGCAGCGGGAAAACAACACTGATTCGTTCCCTTCTGCAATATATTCCCTATAAAGGCTGTATCTTGCATGAAAAGAGCGATATACATTCGCTGAAGCAGCGACAGCTTGCCGCTTTGTTCAGCTATGTTCCCCAGATTAAGGAAACCGTAGAGGATCTTGCGGTGGAGGAATGTATCGTAAGCGGCTTTGCACGTACACTCTCCCCGTTTGCCCTGCCTTCGAAAAAACAGTACGAGCAGGTGCATGCACTGTTAAAGGACTGGAACCTGTCCCATATTGAAGGAAAATTATTACAGGAAATCAGCGGTGGAGAATTGCAGATGACCTATGTTGCCAGAGCCTTTTTACAGGATGCTGCCCTTATGGTGATGGATGAGCCGTGTACCTATCTGGATTATCGGCGCCAGCATCAGTTTCTGCAGGAGATGCTGCGGCTGAAGCTTCAGGGAAGAAGTATGCTGATCAGTATGCATGATCCCAACCTGGCCCTGCAGTATGCGGATGAGCTTGTGCTGCTGCATCAGGGAAAGCTGTATGCACATATACGCGGGCCGCGTCCGGAAATGACGGCAGCCTGCTGTACGTATTATAATGAACTGTACGGGGATACCTTTACAGTGATTGGAACTAAGAGTGAACCTACTCTTATATGGAAGGAGAATAACTATGCTGACGATTCAGCAATACTGCAAGGCAAAGAGCCTCGATGAAGCATATGAGCTTCTGCAGAAAAACCGAATGAATCAGATTATCGCTGGGATGCTGTGGCTGCGTATGCAGGAACGTACGATTCCGGTTGCTATTGATTTATGTGATTTGCATCTGGATATGATTGAAGAAGATGAGGACAGCTTCACGATTGGTGCTATGACCTCTTTGCGTGCACTGGAAACCCATGAAGGTCTGCAAGAAGCATTCGGATCGCTGTTAACGGATGCACTGAAGGATATCGTAGGAGTACAGTTTCGAAATACTGCTACGCTGGGAGGCTCCTTGTATTCCCGCTTCGGCTTTTCTGATGTACTATGCGCATTGCTTTGTCTGGATGCAGAGGTGATTCTGCATAAACAGGGAAGGATTTCCTTACAGGAGTATGCAGCCATGCCGTATGAACGGGATATTCTGACGCATGTCGTGCTGAAAAAGGAGCCGGTAAACACAGCCTTTGCCTGTGTGCGAAGAAGTGCTACGGATCTTCCGGTTCTGAATATGTCTGCCGCAAAAGCAGGGGAATCTCTGCGTATTGTCGCAGGCTCCCGCCCAAAACGTGCGCAGCGTTTTACCATGCCCTGGAGTGAGGATCAGGAAATGATCGCAAAGCATATGCAGACGTGTGTGGAATGTGAAGATAATATGCGGGGGAGTGCAGAATATCGTTCTGCTTTGATCTATGCATTAACGCTGCGTCTTTTGAAACAGCTGAAGGAGGATGCCGCATGAATGTAACAATTACCGTAAATGGAAAACGAATACAGGCAGATGTTCCTGCAGGGCAGACGCTGCTGCAGTTTCTGCGCGAACAGGGCTACAGGAGTGTGAAATGCGGCTGTGAAACGACAAACTGCGGCTTATGCAGCGTATGGATGGATGAAAAAACAGTGCTGTCCTGCAGTGTGCCTGTGGGACGCGCGGATGGTCATCGCATTACCACGCTGGAGGGTGTGGAAAAAGAGGCAAAGGAATTTGCGGATTTTATGGCAAAAGAGGGGGCGGAGCAATGTGGATTCTGTTCACCGGGAATGATGATGCAGGTGCTTGCCATGAAAAAGGAAAACAGGACTTGGACAGATGAGGAAATCAAGCACTGGCTGGCAGGGAATCTTTGTCGCTGTACCGGCTATATGGGACAGCTTCGTGCCATCAGAGCCTGGCTGTTGAAAGGAGGGGAAGCCGCATGAAGTACATCAATCAGCCCGTTATAAAGAAGGATGCCTATGCTCTGCTTAGCGGGAAGCCGGTGTATACGGATGATCTGGCTCCTGCGGACTGTCTTGTCATCAAGCTGCTTCGCTCACCGCATGCGCATGCGAGAATCAAATCCATCGATACCGGTGCTGCGAAACGCATTCCCGGTGTCGAAGCCATATTTACCTATAAGGATGTTCCTGCATCAAGATTCACGCTGGCAGGGCAGACCTATCCCGAGCCATCCCCATATGATCGTCTGATACTGGATGAGGTTGTACGGTATGTCGGTGATGAGGTTGCCATCATTGTCGCAAAGAATGAAGCGAGTGCGCTGCAGGCGATGAAGCTGATTCGTGTTGAGTATGAAGTATATGATGCTGTGCTGGATTTCACAAAGGCACTCGACCATCCGGTTATCGTTCATGCGGAAGAGGACTATAAGCTGCTGTGTGAAATCGGGAATGAACGGCTGCGCAATCTGCACTCTCATGATGAAAGCATCGTTGGTGATGTCGATCAGGCGTTTGCGGAATGCGATGTTGTTTTGGAACGTGAGTATCATACAAAAGCCAATGCACAGGCGATGATGGAAACCTTTCGCTCCTATGCCTATATGGATACCTTTGACCGCTTGAATGTGGTCAGCTCCACACAGGTGCCTTTCCATATCCGGCGCATGGTTGCCAATGCGCTGGAGCTACCAAAATCACAGATCAAGGTGATCAAGCCGCGAATCGGCGGAGGGTTTGGCGCCAAGCAGACAGGCTGTACCGAAATCTTTACAGCCTTTGTGACATGGAAGCTGAAGAAGCCGTGCAAGCTTGTGTATACCAGAGAGGAAACCTTTATGGCGAGCAACTCCCGCCATGAAATGAAGATGCATGTGAAAATCGGTGCCATGAAGGATGGGGAAATCCGTGCAATCGATTTGTACACCCTGTCCAATACAGGTGCCTATGGAGAGCATGGGTCAACGACTGTCGGTTTAAGCGGACATAAGTCACTTCCGATTTATAATCATGTAAAGGCAAGCCGCTTTGTTTCGGATGTCGTTTATACAAATACAATGACAGCAGGTGCATACCGCGGCTATGGCGCTACGCAGGGACAGTTTGCAGTAGAATCTGCAGTGAATGAACTGGCGGATACCCTGCATATTGATCCATGTGAGCTGCGTTTGAAGAATATGGTGCAGGAAGATGAAGTTATGAAGCAGTATTATGGCGAGCATTTAAACAGCTGTGCACTGGATCGCTGTCTCAGGAAGGCTATGGATATGATTGGTTGGAAGGAGAAGGCACTGTGCCGTGACATGGGAGATAAGGTGCGTGGTCTAGGTGTAGCTTTGTCCATGCAAGGAAGCGGTATTGCCAACGTGGATATCGCATCAACCGTGATCAAGCTGCAGGATGACGGATTTTACACCTTGTCGATCGGCGCAACGGATATGGGTACCGGATGTGATACGATTTTGGCGCAGATGGCTGCGGAATGTCTGGACTGTGATGTGGATAATATCATAACACAGTCTGTGGATACAGACGCATCTCCATACGATACCGGCTCCTATGCTTCCGCAACGACCTATGTAACCGGCATGGCAGTTGTGAAAACGTGTGAGGAGTTAAAGAAACAGATTCTGCGTGAGGCGGCAGTCCTTCTGGACGTGGAAGAGGAGCATATCACATTTGATGGAAGTATGCTTCGTGCAGTGGAGGATGACAAAGAAATCACACTGGCAGAGTTTGCGAACCGCTGTTTTGCGGGCGGCAAGGGTGCGTGTCTGATAGCTAGTGCATCCCACTGTTCACCGACTTCTCCTCCTCCGTTTATGGCAGGAATCGCAGAGGTGGATGTAGATAAGCTCACGGGTGAGATTACGCTGGTGGATTATGCGGCTGTTGTGGACTGCGGGACGGTTATCAATCCCAATCTTGCCAGAATTCAGACAGAGGGTGGTATTGCTCAGGGAATCGGTATGGCGCTCTATGAGGATATCACGTACTCCTGTAAGGGCAGGATGCGCAACAATTCCTTTCTGCAATATAAAATCCCGTCACGGCAGGATGTCGGTACAATACGGGTTGATTTTGAAAGCAGCTACGAGGATAATGGTCCGTTCGGGGCGAAATCCATCGGCGAGGTTGTTATCAACACACCGGCACCGGCAATTGCGTCGGCTGTAGCACATGCAAGCGGTGTGCAGGTTCGCACATTGCCGATCACAGCAGAAAAGGTTTTAATAAAGAAGGATGAAGACTGACCTCATTCTGTTAGCCTCCGGATATTCGCGCAGGTTTCAGGGAAATAAGCTGTTGTATGAGCTGGACGGGATGCCGCTGATTGCACATACACTGCAAAAGCTTTCGACTTTAAACCCGCATTCTCTCATCGTGGTAACACAGTATGAAGAAGTTGAAAAGCTGGCAAGGGACTATAACGCAGTTGTGGTTTTCAATACGCAGGCCCGAAAAGGACAATCGTTTTCCATACGACTTGGAATTGAAAGAAGTACTGCTGATCAGGCAATGCTGTGTGTTGCGGATCAGCCGTATCTGCGCTTACATACATTTAAGAAGCTGCTGGAGCTGGCAGATGGAGAACATATTATCTGTGTTACCTGTCAAGGTATTTTAAGAAATCCTGCTATATTCCCCAGGAAATATTACAAGGAGCTGTTAGCCTTGGCGGATGAACAGGGTGGAAAACAGATTTTGAAAAAATACAGGGAAAAGGTCATCGCTGTGCCATGCGATGTGGATGAGGTACGGGATATTGATAAAAGAAGTGATTTAAAATAATAGAATTGTTAAAAAGGAAAGTCATGGCGGTTGGGAATTGCTTGGAAAAAAGCTGAATCCACAACTATTCATAGACTTTCTTTTATATGAAAATAAACAGTCATTGTACAAGATATACAGTTTCTCCGGTTCCTGTTTATGGATGTAAACATCGCATTGGTATATCGGCCATGTGTAATCTTTTCTGTCTCATAGGAATGGTGTCTTATTCATTCGATGGAAGAGTCTTTTTTGAAGATTTCAACAATGGAGTATACCTTGATGGCATTATCCTTTTCCCCAGCATGCTGGATACAGATCCAAATAGAATACCTTTTTTAATCTTATCATAATCAGAATGCTGAAATCCATCTGTGCATTCTTCTGCTTTGATAGAAGCCTGCTGCAATAGTAGATGGCTCGACTAACCAGTGGGTAGTCCGGGTTATCCTTATGCTGTGCCTCAAGATTTGTGAACTTCATCTGTGAATCGAGGCAATCTGAAGGTATCCCTTTTATCATTCTGTGTACATCTTTCTAAGAGAATCATGCTTTATAAAGGATATGGTTTTCTTTTTTTACAGTTTCGGCTTTTATATCGTTTCAGAATTTTATCAAAGGAATGGTACTGTTACCTCTCCTTTAATTATGATATGATTATACCGTTTGAGGAAGTGATAAAACATGAAGCAATGGAAGGAACTCTTCCAGCAGGAAGAACAAAAGGAATATTACCGGAAGCTGATGCAGTTTCTGGATGAGGAATATGCACATAGGACAATCTATCCTCCAAGGGAGGATTTATTCACCTGCTTCACAAGCTGCCCCTTTGAAGCAGTGAAGGTGGTGATACTCGGACAGGATCCATATCATCAGCCAGATCAGGCGCACGGACTTTGTTTTTCTGTTCGAAAGGGCGTACAAATACCACGCAGCCTGAAGAATATTTACAAGGAATTAAAGAGTGATATGAATATTGATGCACCGTCTCACGGATGCTTGACAGACTGGACGAAGCAGGGTGTTTTTCTGATGAATACGGTTATGAGCGTACGGGAAGGACAGGCGGCATCACATAAGAAAAAGGGCTGGGAAACCTTTACGGATACGGTTATTTCAGCTTTGAATGAGCAGGAAAAGGGAATAGTTTTCGTACTGTGGGGGAGCCATGCACAGAAAAAAGCAGAGCTGATTACCGGTAGACAGCATCGCATCCTGATGTCTGCACATCCATCCCCGTTATCCGCATCCAGAGGCTTTTTTGGCAGCCGGCCGTTTTCCACTGTGAACAGATATTTAGAGGAAATGGGAAGAACTCCTATCGACTGGAGGCTGAGTGAATGAGATTTCAGAAAGCAGAGGATGTGATTGCCATCATTGAACAAAGAAAAAATCGAGGCTATGGACTTGACCATTTTAAGCAGTATATGGCATCACTTGGAAATCCGCAGAATCGTTTACGAAGCATTCATATCGCCGGAACGAATGGCAAGGGCAGCACGACAAATGATATCCGTAGTATCCTGCAGGCAGCCGGCTACAAGGTAGGAAGCTTCACATCTCCTTTTATGATTACCCATCTGGATCGTATTCGGATCAATAATCAGGATATAAGGGAGGAAGCGTTTCTTGGAATCACCAATCGGTATTACGACAGCTGGATGGAATGGGACCTCAGTATGTTTGAAATCGATATGTGCATTGCGGTCTTCTATTACCTGGAGGAACAAGTGGATTTCTGCGTGTTTGAAACAGGACTTGGCGGTCGAAAGGATGCAACCAACATCCTGCAGCCGCTCGTGTCGGTGATTACGAATATCGGAATGGATCACATGGAATTTCTCGGTGATACTCTGGAAAAAATTGCAAAAGAAAAGGCTGGAATTGTGAAGGAAGGTATTGACTTGATCACTGCAGAGGATAAGGAGTGCTGTCTGCAGGTGTTTCAGAAGCATACCGCTTCGGCTCATGCACAATGTATAAAGGCAGGGGAAATTTCAAATATACAGGAAACAGCTGACGGGTTGTCCTTTGATTATGGGAATTTAAAGGATGTTGCATTATATGGAAAAGCAAGGTATCAGTGTCGAAATGCTGCCCTTGCGATAGAGGTATGCTTATATCTGCAAAGACAGGGGCATATCCGGCTTACAGAAGTACAGCTGCGAACAGGTCTGCATCAGGCTGTCTGGATCGGACGGTTTGAAACAATTTCAAAAGAGCCTCTCATCATTTTGGACGGCGCACATAATGCGGATGGTATTCATGCCCTGTGTGAAACGCTGAAGCAGATGGAGGATGTGCAGGTACTGTTTTCTGTGTTGAAGGATAAGAATTTCGAAGCGATGCTGCAGGAGCTGGAAACAGTATGTGGAGAAATTCTCGTTGTGCCCTTTTACAATGAACGTGCATTGGATGTGAGACTGCTGGAGGGTAGAAAGCATATACATCTGATGGAGAGCTATGAGCGGGCGATTCCACATGCATTACAAAAAGTGAAGCCTCTTGTTATTACAGGATCTCTGTATTTTATCAGTGATGTACGTAAATATCTGATTGAGAAAGGGTATGCAGGATAGAAAGGTATGGAACACGTCTGTTTTTTCGTGAAATTAAATTGTTTTCATGTATAATGAAAGCAGATAGACATGAAAGAATATAATAGAGGTGAGGTTCATGCAAACATTAGGCATTATTGAGTCATATTATCCATCCTTCACAAAATCAGAGAAGCGAATAGCGGATTTCATAATCGAGAGTAATTCCAAGGTTATTGATTTAACGCTGTCCGAGCTTGCCGTTATGCTGAACGTGGGAGAAGCGACAATCGTACGATTCTGTCGGAAAATGAAGCTGAAAGGATTTCAGGAATTGAAATTTTTATTGGCAATCGACGATGACGGAAAGCAGCAGGAGACAGATAAGCACGAATGTATAAAGAATAATCTGATACAAACAATTCAGATAACGGATTCCATGATTCAGCAGGAAGAAATCAATCATGCAATACAGTTGATTGAGGAAGCTGAATATATCTATTTTTTCGGTATCGGTACAAGCGGTCTCGCGGCTTCCATGGGCGAATCAAGACTTTTTCGATTCGGTAAACAGACAAAGGCAGTGACGGATTCACATCGACAGTTAATGCAGGCGAGTCTTTGTAATGAAAAGAATTTGATTATCATTGTATCGGTATCCGGTGAAACAAAGGATCTGATCGAAGCGGCTGAAGTAGCAATAAAAACAGGCTGCAAAATAATAACGATAACCAATCACATAACATCGACGCTTGCCAAATTGTCAGATTGTGTAATTATCAGCTATGGAAAAGTGAATTTAATGAATGCAGGAACCTTCTCATCCATGGTCTCACAGCTGTTTATTCTTGATTTACTTACCAGTGGATATGGATTGCATAATGCTGGAAGTGTCCGTATTGCCAGAGAAAATATTGCTAGAGTTATCTATGGCAAAACAAGAGATGAATCTTAGAAATAAATTCATTTCGGGCTTTATTGTCAAAATAGTTTTCATGATAAATCAGTTATAAAGAACAGTACGATGGTCTATATGGTCGTATTGTTTTTTTATGTTGAGGTTGAGAAAAAACATATAGGGGCAGGACACAACAATGCTTTGTATCATCTGATACGCATTTGTCATACTTTTATTATTATAGCGGTTACAAGTTTTGTATAAAAAATAGAAAATAGTGTTATTTTACTATTTACATGTATATACATCCATGGTATCATATGGATGTGGAGTTAAAACTCAAAATAATAAAATATTATGGAGAAAACTCCATAAAGGAGGGTGTGCGTATGCAGATATCCTATGAATTAGATTATCGCGATGCTGCACGCTTTACGCTGTATAGAAGTTTGGAGAATGCAGATGTAAAGCGGAGGAAAACGGTGCTGCGATGGATGGTCGCAATTATGCTGCTTGCTAGTATTCCAGCATTTCAGTTGAAACATCCGGCAGCGATATCTCTGGTTCTGGTGATTTGTTTTTTATGGCTGACTTTTTGCGATACATTTATGAATCATATACTATTAAAGCAGATATTAAAAGAACATAAAGAAATAACTTATGAGAGAATCGAGATAGTTTCAGCCAAAGAGTCATTGCTGATACACACAGGAAAAAAGCAACATTCTTATCCGTATGAGGAAATTACACATTTCTTATATTTCAAAAAGCTTCTGCTGCTGACACTCCATGACGGATCCAGCATATTGATACCAAGACATGCGTTCAACAGCAACCATGATTATAAGGCTTTCTATATGCACATTCTCAACCATTGCCCGCAATGATAAAAAATTTTACGGTTATTACATGTATATACATGTTAAGGAGGAAAAAATGATAAATAAAGTATTTGAGACTGGATTTGATGTATTAAACAAGGTAAGGGAAACCCAGCAGGAACAGCTTGACCAGGCGGCAAAGCTGATTGCAGATTGCTTTCTGGCACACAAAACGTTTTACGTTACAGGAAGCGGTCATTCCCATACACTTTGTGAAGAATTCTATGGACGTGCAGGAGGTCTCGCATTTGTAGTTCCCATTATGACTAGTGAGCTGACGATGACAGAGCATCCTACAAAAAGCTCGTTTTTGGAAAGACTGAGCGGTTATGCGGCTATACTGGCTGATTTGTATGATATAGAGGAAGGGGATGTCGTATTGATCGCATCCAATTCCGGAAGAAATGCCTACCCTATAGAAATGGCAATCGAAGCAAGGAAACGAGGAGCTTCTGTCATTGCAATCACCAATATTGCACATTCAAACGCTGTTTCATCCCGTCATGAAAGTGGAAAAATGCTGATGGATATTGCAGATATCGTGATTGATAACTGTGGTGTGCCCGGAGATTGTGCAGTACAGATGGAGGGGGTAGCTGCTGCGGTGTGCCCGACTTCATCTATGGCCAATACCTTTATCGCACAGGCAATCAGTGTTCAGTGTGCCTATTATATAAAAGAAAAAGGAGTAACACCACCTGTATTTGTAAGCTTGAATAGCGAAGGCACTGAGCATGTCAATGATGAATATTTCGAGAAATATACAAGAATGTATAAAAAGGCGCGCCTATGACAAAACGGGAAATTCTACAGCGCCTGAAGGGACAACTAATCGTTTCCTGTCAGGCATACGAAGATAATCCATTGTATGGCACAGAAAATATGGTCACGATGGCAAAATGTGTGCTGGCAGGCGGAGCCAAAGGGATCCGGGCATGCTGGCCTGAAAATGTAAGAGCCATACGTGCACTTACAGATGCACCGCTGATAGGAATCAATAAAGTCATGCCATCAGCGGACACGGATTTTTATGACAGTGTCTTTATCACACCGAATTATGAATCAGCTGTAGCTGTTATTGAGGCAGGATGTGATGTCGTCGCACTGGATGGTACCTTGCGGGGTAGAAATGAGAAAGAATTAACTGAGCTTGTACAAAGATTGAAAGCCGCATATCCCGATATCGTATTGATGGCGGATCTGGCTACGGTTGAGGAAGGCATCATCTGTGAAAAAGCAGGATTTGACATCCTTTCCTCTACATTAAGCGGCTATACAAGAGATACGATGCATAACAACCTGGGCGGACCGGATATTCAGCTGATTCGCGAATTGAAAAGCAGGACGAGCTGTCTGGTGAATGGAGAGGGTAAAATATGGGATAGTAAACAGCTTCGTGGTGTATGGGCGGCAGGAGCTGATATGGTTACAATGGGCAGTGCCATAACGAATCCTATGAAAACCACAGCTTATTTGATTGATCAAATGAAAAAATGAGAGAGATGATGATATGTATACATTTGATGAGCTGATAGATAGAAGACATACAGAGTCTACAAAATGGGATCGTTATCAGGATAAACTGCAACGCGATGATCTTCTGCCTATGTGGCTGGCAGACATGGATCTGCCTGCCTCGGATGAAATAAAAGAAGCATTGATGAAACGTGCTTCTCATCCTATTTACGGCTATAGTGATCGAGGCAGACTGTACTATGAAGTGTTCGCAGAACGCTTTCAAAAACAATATGCTTATGATATAACCGCAGATGATGTTATGTTATCCACCGGTGTCATGTATTCCATTGCCGCTGCCATACATCTGTTTACAAATCCGAAGGACGGTATTCTATTGCTGATGCCTTGCTATCACCCGTTTGTAACGTGTGTGGAAAACAGCGACAGAAGGGTGATACCAGTGGATATGTGTGTACATGATCAACAGTATGAAATTGATTTCGAACAGTTGGAAAATCGATTGAAAAAAGATGATACTGTAAAGGCCTTGATCCTGTGCAATCCGCATAATCCCAGCGGACGTGTTTTCGGATATGAGGAATTGAAGCGGCTTTCCGAAGTTTGTGAGAAATATCATTTGCTCATCATCTCAGATGAAATTCATAGTGATTTTGTTTATGAAGCAAAATTTATACCGATTATGAAGGTAAGCACCTACGCACGGCAGCATACGATTGCCTGCGTATCACCGACCAAATCCTTCAATCTTGCAGGCTTGAAAGTATCTGCAATTCTTGTGAAAAACGAATCAATGAAAAAAAAGCTAAAAGATTATTGTTCACTCATTGGAATCAGCAGTATCAATATCTTTGCCATGGAGGCGGTGAAGGCAGCGTATTTGAAATCCAATGACTGGCAGCAGGCGCTGCTTACATACCTGAAGGACAACAGAAACCTTATAACTGCCTTCGTGAAGCGTCATGCTGATCAGATAGTTGCATTTCAGCCGCAGGGAACATATTTTTACTGGATGAAATTCCATGCCGATATACATGAAAGGCTGCTGAATGAAGCAGGTTTGATTTTGAATCATGGTGCAGAATTCAGTTCTTCCTGCGCTGCATATGAGCGTTTGAACTTTGCCTGTCCAAGACCGCTGTTACAGGAAGGATTAAGACGGCTGGATACATTACTAAAGGAAATAGAGAACGAATAACGAACAGAAAGGAGGATTTATGATAGGAGGAATTATAGCCACGCACGCCGGACTGGCAAATGGATTTCTGGAGGCTGTTGAAATGATTGCCGGCAAACAGGAAAATCTGTTAGCAGTTTCCTTGCGGGAAGGAGATGGTCTGGAGATACTGATTGAGCGTCTTCAAAAAGCTGCCGCTGCCATGGAGGGAGAGGAGCTTGTTATCTTTACGGATCTGTTTGGGGCTACGCCCTTCCATGCGGCAAGTGTGCTAAGTGCTCAGACCGGCTGTCATGTTGTGTGTGGTGTCAATTTAGCGCTGTTACTGGATTTTGCAGTAAAACGGGAAAGTATATCACTGCAAGACATGAGAGACAGTTTGCAGGCAGTGAGCAAAACCGATTATCGCTGGATTGAACAAAGTGATATCATCTAATCTTTTGAAAGGAGAAATGAAGTATGGGAATTACTGTATTACGGTGTGATGACCGTTTGATTCACGGACAATGTATCGTAAAGGTTCTGAATGATTACAAAATTGATTATATTATTTTGGTTGATGCATTCACTGCATCCAATCCGGTCATGAGCAATATTTACAAGATGTCTGTACCTCCGAATGTACATCTGGATGTGGCATCTGCACAATCGGCGATTGCTTTAATTGAACAGGCGGAAAAGAGTAGTGAGCGTACACTGGTTTTGGTAAAGGATCCGATCATCGCTTTGGAGCTTCAGAAGAACTGTACCGTGCTGCCGAAGGCTTTGAATATCGGGCCGATGAGCAATCGAAAGGGAACGAAAAAGGCTACTTACTTTTCGTACCTGCTGGATAGTGAAGCAGCGGCGTGTGAAGAACTGCATGCCATGGGAATACGTGTTTATTTCCAACAGGTTCCGGGTGAAAAAGAAATGGAATGGAAAGAAGCATTTTAGTGAAAGGAGAATAGGACTATGACTTTACTACAAGCTTTACTAATCGCGTTACTTGGGTATCTGGGCTCCATTTATGGAACCTTTCTGTTGGGGACAGTTGGCGGATGGAATATGATTGGCCGCCCGATTGTTGCAGGGGCTCTGATCGGTCTGATTTTGGGGGATGTTAAGAATGGTGTTTTAATTGGAGCAGCAATACAGGCGCTTTATGTGGGACTGGTAACGCCGGGAATGTCGGTGCCGGGAGATGTGAATTTTGCATCCTATATAGGTATACCGCTGGCGCTGGTATCAAATGCATCTCCGGAATATGCAGTGGGAATCTCTGTACCGCTGAGTCTTCTTGGGGTAGCGGCTGTATATAGTGTTGCGACCTTTAATGCAGTCTTTGTCCATTTGCAGGATCGCTGGATCGAGGAAGGTAAGCTGAAGCAGGCAACAAGAATTCCGATTTATTCCAATATTTCACAATTTGTCGTCCGCTTTATTCCAATTTTCCTTGCCTGCTATTTCGGGGCAGATTATGTTCCAAAAATGATTGCATTGATCTCGGATCAGCTGGGTGTTATATTCCAGGTGCTTGGTGGTATTCTGCCGGCGGTTGGCTTTGCATTGTTGATTAAATTCACTTTAAAAAAGAATATCGAATTACTGTATGTTCTTGTTGGGTTCATTATGATGGCAATATTGAAAATGCCGATAGTGGCAATCACGGTGCTGGCAGCATTTATTGCATATCTTGACTATCTGCGCTGCGTGAAACAGTCTTAGGGAAGGTGAAAAGTATGACAATTTTATCAAAGAAAGATGTACGAAAATGTTATGTGAACTGGATAACATTTGCATTGGGCTGTCAGAATATGGAACGAATGATGGCTCCGGCATTTGTCCGCATGTTTGGTCTTGTATCCGAGAAGCTATATGATTCCAAGGAAGAACAGCAGAAGCTGTTGGACAGACATACTCAGTTTTTCAATACGGAGGAAGCTTTCGGCTCTATTATTCCAGGCGTGATTTTGGGAATGGAGGAAAAGCGTGCTGAAGGTGAGGAAATACCGGATGAATTGATACAAAGTACGAAAACAGCATTGATGGGACCCTTTGCCGGTATGGGAGATTCCTTAATAGGTGGAACCCTGCGCCCTATTTTATGTTCGATTGCCATGGGATTATCCGCATCCACAGGCAGTATTGCCGGACCGCTGTTCTACTGTGTTGCCTGGCTTGGCATTATCATTCCCGGAACCTGGCTATTATTTTCAAGAGGCTATAAGCTTGGTATCAATGCTGCTGATGTGCTGTTTGTCGGCGGACGTAAGGATATCATCACAAGAGCGGCAAATATAGTAGGTCTGATTGTAGTAGGTGCTATATCGGCCCAGTATGTCAGTGCGGTATCCGGCTGGTCCTATCGCAGTGGAGATATGCTATTCAGTCTGCAGGGGATTCTCGACAGTATTATGCCCGGACTGCTTCCATTGGGACTGACACTATTGGCTTGGATTCTGCTGGATAAAAAGAACATGAAGATTACGACGGTTTTCATCATTTTCATTCTGATTGCAATTGTTGGTGGTTTAAGTGAGCTGCTGATTGTTGCCTGAGTAGATATTCTGTAACATACATGAACAACCCTGCACAAAAGCTCCTTAATGGAATGAATGCAGGGTTGTTTGTATCTGTTCTTCCAAAGAATGGAAATTGTGCAAATGTTATGTTAGAATGTCTGTACATTAACAGGAGATGAACGTATGGAGAATAAAATACCAATCTATCGACAAATTGAGCAGTATATTATGAATAACATTGAAGATGGAATTTATGCAGAGGGAATGATGATACCGAGTGAGGAGGACTTCTGTGAGAAATTTCATACAAGTCGTATGACGGTAAGAAAGGCATTTGACATATTGCAAACAAAAGGTATTTTGCATAAGAAAAAAGGAAAGGGAACTTTTGTAAGTACGTTCAGCATTGAGAAAAACATGCAGACCATACATGGCTGGAAAGAAACCATGCAGATGGCAGGCTATCGTACACGGTCAGATCTATTGAAAATTGCAATGGAAAAGGCAGATGAGAAAATTGCAAAAAAACTGCATATGAAGGAAGGGGACTTTGTATATATCATCATTCGACTACGTTATGCTAATGATACGCCGATTTTGATTGAGAAGGCACATCTCAATGCGTTTATGTTTCCAAATCTGCTGCAGATTACCTTTGAGGAGCAATCGCTGTATGATATATTGAAGAGGAATTATCAATTGCATATACATCACGTTTGTCAAAAGGTTCTCACACAGAAACTATATGGAGCTTATGCACAGCAGCTTTTTCAGGAGGATGAGGCTACAGCACTCGTTATGGAAAATATATCCTATGACGATAGAGAGATTCCTTTGGAGTATACGATCAGTTATATAAATGGAGAGCTGTATTCATTGAATTATTACGTAACTTAATGTTACTATAATAGGCAGCAGACTGTTGGTTAAATAAACAGGACGAGCTGTGGGGATGTGAAATGATGAAGGATTATGAGGTTTTAAAAAAATATTTCGGTTATGAAAGCTTTCGTGAAGGTCAGCAGGAGCTGATAACAAATATTCTGGAGCGCCATGATGTGTTGGGAATCATGCCAACCGGGGCAGGTAAATCTATCTGCTATCAGGTCCCGGCCGTGATGCTGGAGGGAATCACACTGGTTATCTCTCCTTTGATTTCTCTGATGAAGGATCAGGTGGGAACCTTAAACGAAGCTGGAATTCGTGCAGCGTATTTAAACAGCTCCCTATCCTATGCCCAGTATCGCAAGGCACTTTCTCTCGCTCGCGGATATACCTATAAGATCATATATGTAGCTCCGGAAAGACTGATGAGCGATGAATTTTTAAGCTTTGCAAAAGAGATGAAAATCTCCATGGTATGTGTGGATGAGGCGCACTGTGTCAGCCAGTGGGGGCAGGATTTTCGACCGCATTATTTACATATTCGGGAGTTCTTAAAGGAAATGCCGCAGCGACCGATTGTTTCTGCATTTACTGCAACGGCAACCACACAGGTAAAGGAAGATATTCTTCAGCTGCTGGATATGAAGGATCCTTATACCATAACGACAGGCTTTGAACGTAAGAATTTGTACTTTGCTGTGGAAAAGCCGAAGGATAAATACCAGGCACTTCTGCATTATGTAAAACAGCATACGGAGGATGCGGGCATTGTCTACTGTCTGTCAAGAAAAACAGTGGAGGAGGTCTGTGATCGACTATGCGCCGATGGCTTTGCGGCAACACGCTATCATGCCGGTCTGAGCGATGCAGAGCGTATGAATAATCAGGATGATTTCATCTATGACAGAAAAACCATCATGGTCGCAACCAATGCGTTTGGAATGGGGATTGATAAATCCAATGTGCGGTTTGTCGTTCATTTCAATATGCCTAAAAATATGGAAAGCTATTATCAGGAGGCGGGAAGAGCCGGGCGTGACGGGGAACAGGCAGATTGTATCTTGCTGTACAGCGGCAAGGATGTCCGTTTGAATCAGTTTTTGATTGAACAGGGAAGCGGTCATGAGGATATGGAAGAGGCTGTTCGCATGGAGCTGCAGCAAAAGGAAAAGGAACGGTTGAAATCCATGACCTTCTATTGTACGATTCCCAGCTGTCTTCGTCATTACATGTTAAAATACTTCGGTGAGGAAAGTGATGGCTTCTGCGGTAGCTGCTCAAACTGTCTGACACAATATGAGGAATGTGATATCCGTATGGAAGCATCCCGTCTTGTGGAATGTATCCGTCACAGCGGAGAACGCTTCGGGAAAACGATGATTGTAGATATTGTTAAGGGCAGTGCGAACGCCAAAATCAAAAGCTATCATCTGGATAGAAATCCGGCTTATGGTTCGTTGAAGGACAGCTCACGCAATCATCTTTATGAAATCCTTCAGCATCTGCAATTTCAGGGTATCCTGAAACAGAGTGAGGACGGCTATTCGGTACTGTCGATTCATCAGGAGGAGCTGCTTCCTACAGATGGTCCGCTGATAATGAAAATTGTCAAGGAGAAGCAGGTGCAGACCCCTGTGGTACAGACAGATAGTGGCGATAACCGGCTGTTTGAATTGCTGAGAATCTGCCGTTCCCAGCTGGCACGAAAAGCCCATGTTCCTCCGTACATGGTTTTCTCCGATAAGACACTGCATGATATGTGTGCGAAAGCACCGCATTCAAGAGAAGAAATGCTGGGAGTCAGCGGTGTCGGTGAAGTGAAATATGATAAGTACGGAGAAGCCTTTTTAAAGGTCATCGCATCCTTTGACTCATAAAGACTTAAACACCTTGCGTTCATGAAAAAAAACACAGGTGTTTTTTCAAATGATAAATCTTATCAGGGAAATACCTTTTTCCTCATAAAGATGAATGGCAATTCAACCCGCTGTACTTGTAAAGCGGCATGATTATGATATCATGGTTATAGCATTACAATGAGGTATCGTTAGAAGGAGGATACAGCGATGAGTATCATATGTATTGGTCAGTGTGCCTATGATTTAACATTTCCCATACAGGAGCCATTGATAGAAAATCAGAAATATCGGATTATGGAGCCATTCTCCTGTATTGGCGCACCGGCGGCAAATGCGGCATATTTATGTGCCCTATGGAATGCAGAAACCGTATTGATTTCCAGATGTGGCAAAGATTTCTACGGTGCGGAAATCCGAAGAGTTTTAAAGGAAGCAGGGGTTGATACAGCATACCTTATGGAGGATGAAAGCTTTTCAACACCGGTAAGTGCTATTATCGCCAATTCCTTTAACGGGTATCGTACCATATTCAACTGTCCCGGTATACAGCGAAAGCTGGAGTTCCATTACCCAGAGCAGGCAGAAATTCTCTTACTGGACGGTCATGAGCTGCAGGCGTCATTGGAGGCACTCAGCCGTTATCCGGATATTGACAGTATAATGGATGCCGGAACCTTTCACGAGGAAACAAGCGTACTTGCCCAAAAGGTGACCTATCTCGTCTGTTCTCAGGATTATGCAAGACAGTTCAGCAATATCGAGGTGTCCATACAGGATGAAAACAGCTGGAGACAGACCTTTGATGCCCTGCATGCACTGAATGCGGGACATATCGTTGTAACTCTGGGAGATCAGGGATTATTGTATGAGGATACGCAGGGGATACACCATATAGAGGCCTTCAACGTATCGGCAGTGGATACGACCGGAGCGGGCGATATCTTCCATGGCGCGTTTACATACTGTATTCATAAGAGCTATCCGCTGCAGGATGCATTGATAATTGCTTCCGCAACCAGTGCGATTTCTGTGCAGACTCTGGGAGGACAGACATCCATACCCACAAAGGCGGCTGTGAACAGGTTTTTGAATGAGCAGTGCTGTCATCTTATTTTAAAATAGCCATATACTTTATGCACGGATTGTTTTCAAGTGACCTGCTGTTTTAACTTTTTTAATGAATGCGGCTGGAATATGATAAACTATAATTATTATCCTATCTGCAGGAATGCGTGTGACTGCGCATATGAATTGAGCTTTCACAAAGCTGTATCGGAGGTGTGAAAATGAAAGAAATCTATCTGGCAGGCGGCTGCTTCTGGGGAATGCAGGCATATTTTGAACAGCTGCAAGGTATCGTGGCAACAGAGGTCGGCTATGCGAACGGACATGTGGAAAACCCAACCTACGAAATGGTTTGCAGCGGTACTACCGGGTATGCAGAAGCCCTGCATATTCAATATGATGCACTCGTGATTACACTGCGCTTCCTGTTATCCTTATACTATGATGTCATTGATCCAACCAGCTATCATCGTCAGGGAAATGATATCGGGGAACAATATCGAACAGGTATTTACTATGTGGATGAAGCAGATCAGCCGGTTATCGAGGCTTCCCTGCAGGAGCTGGCAAAATGTTATGAGGAACCGATTGTTGTAGAAATGAAGCCATTGACGAGCTTCTGTTCTGCGGAGGAGTATCATCAGGAATATCTCAAAAAAAATCCAGGCGGATATTGCCATATATCCAGGGATAAAATACAGACAGTAAAAGATAGGAAACTGGGATAAAACCCATTTCTATCATGTGCCTGCATTTCGTTTTTTCAGACTTGAATTAGAGAAATACAGTTCATATGAATGTTTAAAGGGATAGTATAAAAAAACTACGTTACCATTCAAAACGTAGTTTTTCAATATTGCAAGGCTATGTTCTGTGTACTCTTTCTGCGCCCTTGAGCGCTGCATACAGCAATGCTACATCCACAGGAAACATCACCACATTTTTAATCAGCCGCACCATGGTAAAGAGCGGACTCTGGTACATCATGTTCAGCCATAGAGATGTCAGAATCAGATTGATAAATACAGTGATGCAGGCTCTGGCAATGATCACTCTGGGAAGGGTGATTTTTTTCTTATAAAAGAAGCAGCCATATATCATTCCGGTTAAAAATTCGTTGACAGCAAACCCCGGGAAGTAGGGACCATCAGGTCGAATGATATATTTCAGCGTATCTGCAATGACACCGGCAAAGCCCGTACAGATCGGCCCGTAATACATGCCGCATACAGCAGCCGGAATACTGGAAAATCCAATACGAAGCGTTGGTGTTATGGGGATGAACAGTGTGCCGACAACGACATTCAATGCGGTCAGCATGGCGGTTCCGGTAAGTGCGGGAACCTTGCGCAGCTGTTCTGCGCTAGTTTTCATCAAACCGGGAAGCCCGGCGATTTCTTTCGCAAAGTTCATAAAAAAATACCTCCTTTCCGATATTGCATATAGAAAAGAGATATGAAAAGTTTTCTCATGCAACAGCGGGATGCGACCAGGAAACCGCAAGATAAACTTTTCGCCCGTCTGACAACTCCCCGTTCAGATGGTACTTAACGCTTCCTGACCTACTCTGCTTATGGGTAGATTATAGAGCAGCAGGAAAGAAAATACAAGTGTTTTTTTCAGAACTGTATGGATGAAGCACTGACGGTATCTGAACGGCAAACGGAACATTGAATTTGTTTATGGAGAATGAACGACATTGTGAAAAAAGCTTTTTTAAACAAACGAAGAGGTGTAATTTCATGTGCAGATAAATTCAGGAGGCTTTCATAGATATCGGAAAAAAAGCACTGTATATATGTAAATAATGCCGGAATACCTGTTATCCTGCATTTTCACTTGTGAAATCATTGATTTGTGAAAATTTCCTTTTTTTATGCAAAGTGTCGGTGTATAATAAAATATGGCAAGGAAAGTGAGGATTTTTTATGATCAATACATTAATTGAAAAAATCAAGGGGAAGGGAACACGTATCGTATTTACGGAAGGCTCCGACCCGCGTATTCTGGAAGCAGCAATCCGTCTGCATAAGGAAAATATCGTAGTACCTGTTCTGCTGGGAAACCGTGCCGAAATAGCCGGTTCTGCAGCAGCAAACGGATGGGATATCGAAGGCATTGAAACACTGGATCCAATCGAATACAAGAACATGGATATGATGGTTACAAAGGTGATCGAGCTGCGTAAGGGTAAGCTGGATGAAGCACAGGCAAGAGAAGCATGTCTGCACAGAAACTTCTTTGGTACCATGTATGTAAAGCTTGGTTGTGCGGATGGTCTGCTAGGTGGTGCTACATACTCAACAGCAGATACCGTACGTCCTGCATTACAGCTGATTAAGACAAGACCTGGAAACTCTATCGTTTCCAGCTGCTTTATTCTGATGAAGGATGGCGAAGAAAATCTGGTTATGGGAGACTGCTCCATCAATATCGACCCAAGTGCAGATGATCTGGTTGAAATCACTCTGCAGACTGCTCATACCGTACGTCAGTTCGGCATTGAGCCAAGAGTCGGATTGCTGTCCTACTCCACACTGGGCTCCGCAAAGGGTGCCAGCGTTGCGAAGGTAAATGAAGCGGCTACCCGCTTAAAGCGTATGCCTCTGGATTTCGCAGTCGAAGGTGAAGTACAGTTTGACTGTGCGGTTGCTCCGGAGGTTGCTAAGTTGAAAGCACCGGACTCCAAGGTTGCAGGAAATATCAATACATTCATTTTCCCGAATATTGATGCAGGAAACATCGGCTATAAAATTGCATCCCGTCTGGGCGGATATGAAGCAATCGGACCGATTCTGCAGGGTCTGAATGCACCAATCAACGATTTGTCCCGCGGATGTAATGCGGAAGAGGTCTTTAAAATGGCCATAGTAACTGCTGCACAGAAATACATGGATATCTAAGCAGTTACATCATAAACTCATAAGGTATGATCGCATACAGGCGTTGATGATGATCAACAAAAGGATAAACGGAGATTCCATGTTCTGTTGAAAAAGCAGCAGAGCAGGGAATCTCTTTTTTGCGTTCCGAACAGGAAAAGAAGCGTTTATTTTGATATAGATAGCTTTGGTGAGGAATATCGGCGGTAGCTATGATTACCTTTATATATACATAGGCGGGAAAAGAGGATATAATGAAGGAAAGAGGATTGGAGGCGGTATGCTATGCTTGCTATATGGAATCGAAAAGAAGTTATGCTGACAAATGATATGGAACGGCTTGCGAAAGCGCGTTATGCTTTACAAGGTGCAGGAATCGTCTACACATTGAAAACAAAAAATTTTTCGGCAGTTCATCATGGAGGTCCGGCTATTGCCCAAAATTCAAGACATCAGGATGTCATGTATTATCTCTACGTGCATAAAAAGGATGAGGATAGGGCACTGTACGTTATTCAGGAAGCACTGCGCAGCTCCTGATCATCCGCCCTTTAACGGGCTTCAAAAGAGTATGCTGGTTCTTGCAGTCATGTCAGTGCAAAGCTGCAGAGTCAGATACTGCTTTAACGGATAAAGTTAAACTGCGTTTCATAATGGATGCATGAAATATTGATGATTACATAAGCATCCATCTCTTCATACGAAAACAGGCGGTACTGCAGCCGTCTTTTTTGCATACGTTAGTAAGGGTGAAATTTTGAAAAAAGAACAATTGCATATCGGACTGGCATTGTCCGGCGGTGGTATGCGCGCAGCGATTTATCATCTTGGCGTACTGAGATATCTTGCCCAACAGGGGCTTATGGGCAGGGTTTCCCATATTTCAACAGTATCCGGTGCCAGTATCTGTATGGGGCTGATCTACGCCTGCAATGCCAATCAATGGCCGAGCGATACACAGTTTCTGGAACGGGTATTGCCTGCTGTTAAGAAGTGTATCACACAGAAGGATATTCAGTGGCATGCGTTGCTTCGTCTGTTTTTGCAGCCCTATTACTGGGATAAAAAGGTCAATCTTCTGGCGAAGGTGATGGAACAGCGCTGGGCAGTGAAGGGCTGTCTGCAGGATATTGCAAGCTGTCCGGCATGGACCATCAACACAACAGCTTATGAATCTGGTAAGGACTTTCGCTTTTCCAGTGCAAGAATGGGGGAACGGGATTCCAGCTATGTCATGCATCCGTCTTTTGCATTGTCGCATGCTGTTGCGGCAAGTGCCGGATTTCCGGTACTCATCGGCCCCTACAAGCTGAAAACAGACAAGTATATCTGGACGGATGCTACCGGAACGATCACAGTCCGGCCGAGGGATCGTGTACTGCATCTGTGGGATGGCGGTGTCTATGATAATATGGGGCTTGACCCGCTTTTCACCACTGAGCAGGATGGCGGTCTGCACAGGAATATCAACTATCTGATTGTCTCCAATGCATCCGGCAATATCGAGCATAAAACAAGAAAGTATTCCTTTTCCATTGAAAATCTCAAACGCCTGCTGGATATCAATATGGATCAGGTGGAATCCTTACGTTCTCAGGAGGTTATTGACTTCTTCCGCAGATATCACAATGGTGTCTATCTGAAAATCGGTACAACAGTAAAGGAGATCATGCAGCATTGTGCGTTGCCAGAGGAACAAAGGGATGCATGGGTTCGCAGCAGTATGAAGGAGGCTGAGGTACAGCGGGTTGCCGATTATAAGACAACACTGGAGAAGGTATCAGCATCTGATTATGATGCTATTTTACAGCACGGCTACGAAATTGCCAAAGCATCACTGTCATGTTTTGGGAATATCGCCTAAGTGTGTGCATTTTCACTAACACAAATGCCCGGTTGCGCATATAGTGAAGTGAGTAAGGAAAGAAAAGCTCTTGAAAGGGGAATAGCTATGTATCGAAACAGATATGACGATAACTGCGAATATGACGACTACGATTCCTACCGTGGATTTGATGAGCCAAAAGCCGGGCAGGACTGTGGCTGCAGATGCGACCGGGATTTTGACGATAACCGCTCTGCAGAGGATGAGCAGGGCTTTGCACAGGAATATTACAACTGCAATAGTGATGGCGGTTCAGCTTGTGACTGCGGCTGTGACTGCAACCGACCGCCGCGTCCGCCACGCCCGTATCCGGGTATCGGACCTACCGGTCCCATGGGTCCAAGAGGTCCAAGGGGTCCGCAGGGACCAAGAGGTCTGCAGGGTCCTCAGGGAAGAGAAGGCCTGCAGGGCTTACGTGGTCCTCAGGGAAATACCGGCCCACAGGGAGTAGCAGGCGTTCAGGGTCCTACCGGATCAACGGGTCCTCAGGGAATGCCGGGTGAGCGTGGCGCAACCGGCGCCAGAGGGGCAACCGGAGCCCAGGGGCCACAGGGACCGCAGGGGGCAACCGGACCAGCCGGAGAATCTGCGCCCCTTGTACAATTTGCTTCCGTCAGTCTTCAGTCCTTTACAGATAAGCAGTTCTGTGCACAGGATGCCTTTGTATTTGATGTAGGCACCATTCAAAGCGGATTTACAATTTCTGAGGACTATCAAAGTGTCATTGTAGGACATGCCGGAACCTATGTGGTGCAGTTCGGCTGTCTGCTCGCTTCACAGCCATGTGAGGGGGATGCTGTTGCTCTGGAGCTGAACAGTTCCATGATTATTGAAGAATCCAGATTACCGATGCTGTGTGAAGGAAGCTTTGTGCAGGGCAGTTGTATTGTCGAGTTAGGTGAAGGAGATAGTCTGCGCATGGTCAGTGATACTTCCCAGGGAGTCAACGTATGCAGCTTTAACAATACAGTCAATGCCTATCTGATTGTTTATCAGATTAACTGATAAGCAGCTTCGGATAGGGAAAGGGGTCGATGTATGGCGGGAATCAGTGTTTGCATGATTGTCAAAAACGAAGAGGAGGTTCTGGCACGCTGTCTTGCCTGTGTAACCTCCTTTGCGGATGAAATTATTGTTGTGGATACCGGAAGTACAGATAAGACAAAGGAAATTGCGGCCGGCTTCACGGATAAACTATATGATTTTGCATGGTGCGATGATTTTTCCAAGGCGCGTAACTATTCCTTTTCCAAGGCAACACAGGACTTTATCATGTGGCTGGATGCGGATGATGTGATATTGCAGGAGGATCAGGAACAGCTCGTGGAGCTGAAGCAGCGACTGCAGCCGGAGGTTTCCATCGTAATGATGAAATATCATACAGCGTTTGACGATAAGGGAAATCCTACCTTTTCCTATTATCGGGAGCGCTTGATGAACCGGCGTATGCAGCATCGCTGGTCCGGTGTCATTCATGAGGTGATACCATTAACAGGAATGGTACAGTATGAGGACATTGCGATTACACATCAGAAGCTGCATATCAATGATCCGGACCGTAACCTTCGCATTTTTGAAAAGCTACTGGCACAGGGGAAGCAGCTGGACGCAAGAGAACAGTTCTATTACGCAAGGGAGCTGTACTATCACGCACGTTACCATGATGCTTTGCAGGTGTTTGAAGCCTTTTTGGACGGAAAGCAGGGATGGGTGGAAAACAACATTGATGCGTGTGAAATGATGGGCTACTGTCACAGTGCGCTGCAGCAAAAGGATGAGGAGCTGCAGGCCTATCTGCAGAGCTTTCGATATGATGCACCAAGGGCGGAGCTTTGCTGTGATATCGGAAAATACTTCTTTGATGAAAAGCGCTGGAAGGAAGCGGTGTTCTGGTATGAAACAGCATTGCATCGTACACGTGATGATAAAAGCGGTGCCTTTGTTCGTGTTGACTGCTATGGTTATCTTCCGGCAATTCAGCTCTGTGTCTGTTACTGGCAGCTGCATGACCGACAGGCGTCCATGCATTACAACGATATCGCAGGCAGATACAAGCCGGACAGCATCGCAGTACAACAAAATCGAAAATTTTTCGGGAATGCATCCTAGTGAATTCAGGATGTATTCTTTTTTTGATAACAGGTGTGTTGGCTGTATGGGGCAGTCATCTACCCGTAAGGATGGAAAAAAGTCGGGATATATCATATATATAAGGAAGCATAACGGAAAAAAGGAAGAATGGAAAATATTTGACAGGGAAGAAAAGCTGGTGTATGATTCATAGCGTGCTATATATTAGCTGATAAAGTGCGAGGTGAAAGCATGGCAGATATGCATATCGGATATCTCATAAAACAGGTGTTTCTAATGAATCAGGCCAGATTGAATACCATATTTGCGGAATTTGATTTGACGGCTTCCCAGACCTTCACGCTGATTTACCTGTTTAAGGCTCATGAACGCGGAGAGCAGGTACATCAAAAGGACATCGAGGATGCAATGGATATATCCAATCCATCTGTAACCGGTATTCTGAATCGTCTGGAGCATAAGGGACTGATCCATCGTGTCGCAAGCACAAAGGATGCGAGGGTGAAAAATATCGTGGTCAGTGAACAGGCGCTGGAGCTGGACAAGATTCTCAGAGAGAAATTCAAGGAGAATGAAGAGGAGCTGGTGACGGCACTGAATGATGAGGAAATCGCATGTATGCAGAGCTGCCTGCTGAAAATGCTTGGGCAGAAGAGCTGATGCTTTTCTTTTCGCAAAATACATAGCATGCTATCGAAAAGGAGATGACAATATGATTAAACGGATTTTACAGGAAGTAAAAGAATACAGGAAAGCCTCCTTTCTCGCTCCGATCTTCATGGTGGGAGAAGTTGTACTGGAAATTTCACTGCCGTTTCTGATGTCCTTTATCATTGATAAGGGTGTGAGTCAGGGCGATATGACGGAAGTGACAAAATATGGCCTCATTATGATTGTGGCAGCCTTCGGCTCCTTGTTCTGCGGGGCGATGTCGGGGAAATATGCAGCTTATGCATCGGCAGGCTTTGCCAAGAATCTGCGCAGAGCAATGTTCTACAATATTCAGGATTTCTCGTTTCATAATATCGATAAATTTTCTACAGCCGGTCTGGTGACTCGCCTGATGACGGATGTGACGAATATACAGAATGCCTATCAGATGGTGCTGCGGATGTGTGTGCGTGCTCCATTGACACTGGTTTGTGCTATGGCAATGACATTTGTGATCAATGCCGAGCTGTCCATGGTATTTCTGTATGCGATCGCCTTTTTGGGAATCGTTCTGATTTTTATTATGAAATTTGCCCATCCGATTTTTCTGCAGGTATTCAACAGGTATGATGATTTAAATGCAAGTGTACAGGAAAATATTACGAATATGCGTGTCGTAAAGGCATATGTAAAGGAAGATTATGAGATTTCAAAATTTAACAAGGCATCCTATAATATTTACCGCATGTTCAAAAAGGCGGAGAATATTCTGATTTTTAATTCTCCGGCAATGCAGCTGTCCATGTATGCCTGTATCCTGGCGATTTCCTGGCTGGGGGCAAGAATGATTGTCGGTGGTTCTATGACAACCGGTGAGCTGATGAGTATGATGACCTATACGACGAATATCCTCATGTCACTGATGATGCTGTCTATGATCTTTGTCATGCTGTCCATGAGCTTTGCCTCCGTTCAGCGAATTGATGAGGTACTGGATGAAAAGAGTGATATCGTTTCACCGGAAAAGGCTGTTACCGAGGTGAAGGACGGTTCCATTGATTTTCACCATGTCAGCTTTGCATACAGTGCGGATCAGGAGGCAGATTCACTGGAGGATATTGCTTTGCATATCCGCTCAGGAGAAACGATTGGAATACTTGGAGGTACGGGAAGCGGGAAGTCCTCTCTTGTGCAGCTGATTCCCCGACTGTATGATGTGACAAAGGGAAGTCTGTATGTTGGCGGTGTGGATGTAAAGGAATATGATTTGGATGTACTGCGGAATCAGGTATCCATGGTATTACAGAATAACGTGCTGTTCGGCGGTACGATCAAGGATAATCTGCGCTGGGGAAATCCCAATGCGAGTGATGAGGAAATGCTGCAGGCATGCAGGCTTGCCCAGGCGGATGAATTTATCCAGCGGTTTCCGGATGGCTATGATACGCATATAGAACAGGGTGGAAGCAATGTATCCGGCGGTCAGAAGCAGCGTCTTTGTATTGCCAGAGCCTTACTGAAAAACCCGAAGATTCTGATTCTGGATGATTCCACAAGCGCGGTGGATACGCGGACGGATTATCTGATACGAAAGGCGTTTCGCGAGGATATTCCGGATATCACGAAGCTGATCATATCCCAGCGTATCTCCTCTATTGAGGATGCGGACAGAATTGTGGTGCTGGATGATGGAAAAATCAACGGTATTGGAACTCATGCGGAGCTGTTAAAAACAAATGAAATCTATCAGGAGGTTTATCGTACGCAGGTGAAAGGAGGCGATGAGAATGCAGATTAAGAAAAACAAGGTAAAAGCGGACAGGGATTCTCTACAGGTGCTGACGCGGCTGTGCGCTTATGTTATTCGCAATTACAGGGTTTCCTGTTTCTTTGTGTTGATTTTCATTATCATCAGTTCTCTGGCAACAGTGGCAAGCTCCCTGTTTCTGAAAAGTCTGATTGATGATTATATCGCACCGATTCTGGCATCCAACGGACCGGCGGATTTCGGACCTCTGTTTCAGGCGCTGTGTGCCATGGCTGCCATTTATGTATGCGGTATTGCTTCCACGTATCTGTATGCCAGAATTTTGATCAATGTGGCACAGGGGACGATGAAACGGATTCGTGATGATTTATTTGCACATATGGAAAAGCTGCCCATCCGCTATTTCGATACGCATCATCATGGCGATATCATGTCGGTATATACGAATGATACGGATACACTGCGGCAGGTAATTTCACAAAGTATTCCACAGCTGCTGTCGAGCGCGATTACTGTCGTGAGTGTCTTTCTTTCCATGTGTGTGCTGAGTCTTTATCTGACGGTCATTGTCGTGGTTATGGTAATCGTCATGAAGACGGCAATGTCTAAAATCGCAGGGCAGAGTGCTGTTTATTTCAAGCGGCAGCAGAGTGATCTCGGTGTTGTGAACGGCTATATTGAAGAGATGATGAGCGGGCAGAAGGTCATTAAGGTGTTCACGCATGAACAGGAAACAAAGGATGGCTTTGATCAGGTGAATGAGCAGCTGTTTGACAGTGCTTATCAGGCGAATAAGTTTGCAAATATCCTGATGCCGGTTATGGGAAATCTGGGGAATATATCCTATGTATTGACGGCATTGCTCGGTGGTCTGATCGCTATCAACGGTATCGGTGGTCTGACATTAGGTGCTCTGGCATCCTTCCTGCAGTTGAATCGATCCTTTACTATGCCGATTACGCAGATATCCCAGCAGTTAAATTCCGTTATTATGGCATCCGCAGGTGCTTCGCGCATCTTTGCATTGATGGATGAAGGCCTGGAGGCGGATGATGGCCTGGTGACGCTTGCACATGTGCAGGAGGTTGACGGTGAGCTGATTGAGAGTGAGGTGCCGACAGGAAAATGGGCATGGCGGCATCCGCGAGGAGATGGTGCTGTGCAGTATGTTCCTCTGGTTGGAAATATCATTTTTGATGATGTGGATTTTGGCTATCATGAGAATAAGCAGATTCTGTATAACATCAAGCTGTATGCTGAGCGTGGTCAGAAGGTGGCATTTGTCGGTGCTACAGGTGCAGGAAAAACCACAATTACCAATTTGATCAACCGATTCTATGATATACAAAAGGGGACGATCACGTATGATGGCATTGATATCAAGCTGATCAAGAAGGATGATCTGAGAAGGTCTTTGGGCATTGTTTTGCAGGATACGCATCTGTTTACCGGAACAATACGGGATAATATTCGATATGGTAAGGCGGATGCTACGGATGTGGAAGTGATTGCGGCGGCAAAGCTTGCAAATGCACATGGCTTTATACGACATCTGGAGCATGGCTATGATACGGTGATCAGCGGAGATGGGGCTTCTCTTTCTCAGGGGCAGCGGCAGCTGTTGTCAATTGCCAGAGCGGCACTTGCGAATTCACCGGTTCTTATTCTGGATGAGGCGACAAGCTCGATTGATTCCCGTACCGAGAAAATTGTGCAGGATGGTATGGATAAGCTGATGGAGGGAAGAACGGTGTTTGTCATTGCGCATCGACTTTCCACAATCAGAAATTCCGATGTGATTATGGTGATGGATCAGGGGAAGATCATTGAGCGTGGAAATCATGAGAAGCTGATGAAGGAGAGGGGAACATATTATCAGTTATATACCGGGGGACTGGAGCTGGATTAGGTAGTGTTTTGAAATGAAAAAGGACTGTCTGTTTGAAGAAGAATAATATTTCTTTGACAGGCAGTCTTTATCATATTGGATTCGTATTTTTTGTATATGTATAGATGTAAGACATCTTAAAGCTTTGATACAGCGTCCTCAAATTCCTTCAGGATATTGTGATGCGCTAAGAATTCAAATACTTCTTCATTGGTTAAATCCTTTTCGTATTCATCAATTACATTGCATACGGTGTTGCTTAATGGATATGGCTCACCGCTTTGGGTGCGGATGAAGTGCAGGTGCCAAGTGTTTTCCATCACTGTCAATGTGATGGAGGCGGTATCCTCGCCCATATCACCCCAGATGGGCTTGGTGAAGATATCAGTAAAAAATGAGTAATTTGAAATGATAAATTTATTTTTATAATCGTTAATAGTTTGTATCGTCATATCGTCCCTTCCTTTATTTCTTTATCATTTTAGCATTATTTAAGCTTAAGTACAAATATTACAGATGTATAAGAAGATTGTAATCCTATACTTGATTTGATATGATACATACAGGTGATGTAGTATGAAAAAAATAGAAGTCGTAGCCGCAATCATAAAGAAGGATGACTTTTATCTGATAGCTCAGCGATTGAAAGGTGAATTTGCTGGACTCTGGGAGTTTCCTGGAGGCAAGCACCTCGGCAAGTATGAATAATGCATCAAGAGAGAAGCTTTTATTACAATTAGGCGCTTCAATCTTACTGATATAGCTTATACTTAAACCTGACAGTTCACTCAACTGCTCTTGTGTTAAATGCTTAGCAGTACGCAATACTTTTATTTTTGATGCAATCCGATTATATTCCTCAAAATAATTTTCTTTCATTTTATTATGTTAACAGTACATTCATGTTATCTCCTTACTTCCATTATAGAAGTAATCAAATAGCCTAGCTTTCACTTATAGTGAAATTCCATCGAGATAATAGCTTTCTATGCAGTTTACTTTATGATAGATTCTATGAGGATGTAGTAGGATGCTTGAAAAGAGCTGTCACTAGAATTTTACTTCTTAGTAACAGCTCTTTTCACTATTCACTTTTCAAATCACCAGCAGCCCTTATCTTCAGCCTGCTTGTTTTTTGAATAATACGCCAATGGTTCATTATCATATCGATACTGCACAGTATCACGAACCGCTCCAGCCGTAACAGCCAAATCAGCCGCCTTCGCCTTTTCAATTGCTTCCTCACAAGGCACCTCATCATCTGAAACCTGCTGCTCTCATGTACCACTTACCTTTGAAATGGCAGCACCAATTACATTTGCTACTCCAAAATGCTCTGGCTTCGCCTCCTGCCTGCAACAAGACAACTGCTTTGGCACAATCACTGAGCCACCGCCTACAGCACCAGATCTACATCTTGGGTACTGATTTTCATGCGGTCAATGTTATTCTCCAGCATGACCGCCATTGCTCTTTTCGTAAACGCCATAATGATATTCTTTGTCAGGGCTGCATATCCAACATCCGTCATACCTAAGTAAACCGCAGTATCATAGTATCATCATATCCATGAAATTTTGATATGAAAGCTTATCCTAATAGCTATGTCATCCCATTTATATCTGAAACCAGCTTGCTTTAGCATAAGAAATTATCAGGATAACCCAATTTCACAATAAAGCCAGTATACAGTCGAGTAATTGTATTCCTATTGATTTAAAAAAATTACAAAAGTTTGAATGTAAGCGTTATAATTAAAACATAGGGAAGGAGGGAAGAGGTTTGTAATTTACTCATAGTCTAGGAGGGTGAAAAAATGAGAAAATTATTAGCATTCGCAACATTCGCATTACTTCTTGTATTACCAACGTCTACTTCCATTCAGGCACATCCGGGAAGAACCGACAGTAATGGCTGTCATACATGCCGGACAAATTGTGAGAAATGGGGATTGGCTTATGGCGAATATCACTGTCACAATGGTGGAGGTACGAGTTCCTCAGGTGGAACATCCGCACCATCAACGAGTGGATCCTCAACACCATCTCCAAGTACACCGCAACCTGTTCAGGAGGCAAAACCAAAGGTTAAAGTTCCGGCACAGCCGAAAATTGATTATGCAAAAGAAGGGGCTGCGGATGGATATTCGTTCAAAATGAAGAATCCGGACAAAACACTGGAAGATGTAACCTATACCTACTCTCAAAAAGCCTACAAAACAGCCTTTAATAAATCCTTTGAAAAAGCAGAAACCGAGCTTATGAACAATTCATCCTCACTGGCAGAAACAAACGGAAAGAAAGATGCTTTGGAAAAGGAAGCGTATCAGTTGAAGAAACTCCCATCCAAAATTATAAAAAATGAATATATAGAATATTATAAAACAGCCTATGATGATGCGGAACAGAAAGTGAAAACAGTTCTGCAGGATACGGCAGAGTACAATGCCTATGAATATGTATACAATGACAAAAAGATATCCGATGTAGAGGATTATAACTTGAAGAAATTTAAAGCAATCTATAAGGAAGCATATGATACATCCGTCAAGAGCTATGAAAAAGAAAAAAAGCAATTGCTTCAGCTTGCAAAAGACAATGGAAAAAAGGACGGAGAAGAAGGTGAGGATCAGAATCTTGATTTTCTGGATGCTGTGAAGGATACTGCTTTTTATCCAGCCGCGAAAGAAGCTTATGAGGAGGCATATGAAGAAAATAAAAAGGAAGGCAGTCTGTTGATAGGAATGGCTGCGACAGCTGTTCTTATTCTGGGTTTGTATCTGTTTATTAAAAAACTGCGGAATCGAAAAAAGGCATAGAGGCAAGACTTTGAACGAGACTATAGATGAAGAGTCCCTACACAGCTATGCTTTATGTTAAAATAATGATATAAGGAGGAAAGGCGTATGACAAGCTTACTGTGAAGTGTAAGCTGTGGTTATACCAGGGGTATATTATGAATTATTTACATAAGAAAGACGCAAAAAAGCTGATAAAGCTTCGAGAGGAATATTTGAAGTTTGTTTATAAAAACCATGTATACAGTGTATTGCTCATGCAGGAACCGAATAAGCATCAAAAAATGAACCAGGCATTAGCCTATATCGGCTCCCATCCACAATGTCTAAAGGAGTTTTTCGACAGCAGAAAGTGGAATGAAAGTGATAGCAGTATACTGAGAGGCTGGAAGGAAGAACACTATGGAGAATATCGTATTATAGATGTTACACCGGACTATATAGAACTGTATGATGAAGATAAGGACAACCTGTATCGGATGAAAGCGATTGGTATGTATCTTCTTGATGATGTACGGAATGTATTACCTGAGCATCGCTGGAAAGGGTCATTTTTTCAATATCGAAATGAGTTTATTTTGGATTCTGTTGCGGAAATCCTTATAAAGCAGAATGCTACGCTGGAAGAAGCGGAAGATTTCTATGAATCTATTGTGCGGCATAGAAATGTAAAAGGTGCCTATATCAATGATCAGGATATAACATATAATCCTTTACCGGAACGTATAGAGCATGACAATTTTTCGGAGCTTATGCATGACTTTATCGCCCCGATGGGAAACGCGAATAATCTGAGCTTTCAAGAATTTGTCGCATTAATCAAATTAGCATCCTTAGGATGGAATATGGCTCAAATCGGTAAAGATGCCCTGCAAACAGAATTGGCACGGCTGGAGCTGGATGCCCTGGATATCGTTGAATTCTTTCGGCATAGAAAAAACAAATATTTCAAGGAAAACAAAACCTTAATTCAGTCAGCAGAGGCACATGATGGAAAAGAGGGCTTTGAATTGCGGCTTGTCGTGGGAAATATGGAGGATTTGACTATTGAACAGACAGCAGATTGAAAAGAAAACTGCCGCTGTTATTGAAAGGCAGCTGTATCAGAGAGGCTATGCAACAGTTGAGGACTCCCTCATACTAATGGGATGGCTGGAAGAGAAATATTTGACACATTGAAGGAAGGGACAGGTGCCTTATCTCGAAAAGGTATGCGGTGCGAATTTATCCAAGCTCAGTTATTTTATGAAGCAGTATTTTGCATATGCAGCCAGAAAAGGCTATAAACTCAGTCTAACAAAGTCTTATCAATCCAAGACAAAAAAACTACTCAGATTTAGTAAATCGGGTAACGCCTCAATAGAACGCCGCTATAGCACCAGAATTATTGCATCTTATAAAAAGAAACCTCCACTCGATAAAATAAATGATAAGGAAGCCTTAAAAGAATAAACGATCAATGGGAGAGAACGATCATATGAAAATTAAAAAAGACTTGTCGCAAATGGGAATGTACACGTTTGTGACAAGTTTTTTAGTTCGCTATTTTTTTATGATTTGAACAGCCAGCTGATATAAATTCATTATCAGGCACTATCATGCAATGCGTGAGCTACTTATTTAGGTCTTTCTTGCTTTAGGGTGTTCATAATAGAGAAAATTCAACTTCTATTGATAATTCAATAGGGTTGAATTCTCTCTGTTAAATTTACCTGCAATTGAGTAAGAAGCCTTACTTATGGTTCTTTATTATATTGCTATTTGTCATCTGCACTATGCTGAATAATAGTTTTGATATATCGTTATCTATCTATGCTTTATCTTTTTCATAAACAGAGAGTGCTTTCCTTAAATTATTTCTTACACGCTCTCGCAACTCGCTGGGCTCCAGTATTTCGCAATATAAAGCATATTGCATGGCATAGTACATAATACCGGTTTCCGTAGAATAAATACGTGCGATGAAATAATCGGAACCCTTTGTTTCCTGCAATATGATTTCCTGTCCAAACTGATCAATGACATCATTCAGTATCATTTTATGACAGCGAAGGAAAACCGCTACGGGCTCCCCTGAATACATATACATTTTGGTTTTGGAATATGCGTAAGGATCAAAGGAATTACGAAGTGCATCTGCGGATGTATCCAATTTTCTGATATCCTGCATACGGTCAATGCGATAATGCGTAAAATCATCATGCTTATCTGTTTTACAAATCAGATACAGATTTCCGTTTTCCTCAACAATATAATACGGATGCAGAAAATACGGTTTCTCTCTTTTTCGTATCAGCTCCTTCTTCAGATTGTAGGTCAGATAGTACATCTGGATCATTTTATTCTCCTGTATTGCTTCCAAGAGGATATCCACATTCAGAAACAGCTGCCGGTTTTTCGTTTTTCGTGAGTTCTGAATATATACGGCGTTTTTAAAATCTTTACGATGATATCTGCTCTGCGTCTTCAGCAGCTTGTCGATGAGCTGAAAGCTGGAGCTGTCGCATATGAAATGTGAGGAATGAATCAGATTACACAAAACGTGTACCTCACTCTTTTCCAAATCCCGGTCAATCAGATAATAGCCCCGATTGGTTGTCTGGATGTCGATTCCAAAATTACGCAGCTGTTTGATATATGCAGAAAGCGTTCCGCGATTGATTTTAATATCATATACCTGCTCCAGTAATGGAATACAAGCATTACTGGATAAAGGATGTGCCTCATCCGAATACTCTTTCAATATATATAGTATCGCTATGGCACTCATTCTACTATCTTCCATATAACCATCCCTCCCATGTAGCTATAACAGAAAGGTATAAATATGCACCTTTTGGATGTTATGCTCTGTTTTCCCGTATATCATCTTTTCTATATTGTAACATGAAATGTTTATCGTCACTGTTTATAATTTTATACAATCCTTATCTTATAATGTAATTGTAAAGAAAGAAGGAGATTTTTATGACCTACATAACAATTGTTGGATTACGCTATTACTTTGGCAATGAGGTGTTTCGCGTGGGACAGAGGTTATTGATTGAAAAGGATATTGATAACGAAGAGGACGATGAAGCCATTCGCGTAATATCAGATGCCGGTGTGACGTTTGGCTATGTCGCGAACAGTGTGAGAACCGTCGCAAGAGGCTGTAAAAGTGCAGGACGCATTTATGATTGGTTTGAAAAGCAAACGGAAATTAGAATCATGTTTATTCTAAGCGATGTGGTAATTGCAAGTGTGGAATTGCCTGCTGTCATGTCCATTATGAATAAAGATACAGAAGACCTGTCATTTTAAGGAGAGGACAATATGCAGTTCAATCAAGGGAATCATAATCACAATGAGAATACAGAATATCATTATTATGGTGACTATGTACAGCGGGAAGAAACGCATGTTCATATGCATGGGGAGGCAATGGACAAAGCAGGGTCGGGGATATATGATATTTCAGCACTACACGGCATACGAAAGCTCCTGTTTGTAATCGTATTTGCTGCAGCTAATTGTATCAGATTATGCAGCTTTGGTTTCTTTGCCATCCTGCATCTGGCAGCTGTGATAATACAGAAATTTGTGGCCTTGTATCTTGTTCTCATGGGGATTATGCTGATCAGCGGACTGATGGGGGATGCAATACCGTGGACTTCTGTCATTGTGCTCACAATCACACTGGGTATTCTCTATCTGCTTTGTAATGATACAGAAGCCTGGTATGGATACTTTGTACAACTTATCTACAGAATGCTGGATGCTTTGTATCGGCGACTTGTATAATTTGTAAAAGAATAGGAAATATATGGTAGAATGATAAAGAAAGGCGGTGAGGGATATGGAACTATATGATAAGCTTTTAAAACCGATAACCGAGGTGAATTATCTCAGAGCCGAGAATGTGGATCGTTACCGCATTATCATTCGCTATTTTTATCAGGAGCATGAAAAAATACACTACTGGATGTTTAAAGAGGATATTTATGACATGATATCCGCATTACCAGGATATGAAGACTATACCATGGAGAACTGTCAGAATGATTTGCAGGCACTGTGCGACTGGGGGAACCTCGTTGCTACACAGGATACCTCCGTTCCCAATACCTTACAGGAATTTAAAAATAAGAAATTTCGCTATCAGCTAAGTGAATATACCGTTGTAATTGAACGAATGACAATAGAGCTGGAGCATCTTGCTGTAGAAGGGGCATCCTTGGAACCGACGCTGCTGGAGCGGATTCGTAAACAGATTCTGCAGCTGCTTGCTGTAAGGGATAAATCGAATATGGAGGTCGCTGACTGGTGGCGAAGTCTGAACGATGATTTCATTCGCTTAAATCAGAACTATCAGGATTACATAAAGACATTAAACAGTGCCAAAGCAGAACAAATGATGAAGTCCAGAGAATTTCTGGTATTTAAAGATAAGCTGATCACCTATCTTCAGACATTTGTAAAAAGCCTGCAGGAGCATGGAATGATCATCGAGGATTATTTGAGCGGTGTAAAGGATGAAGATATGGCGCTGATTTTCGATAAGGTCGCAGAATATGAACTATCGATTCCCCGCATCAATTCCCATATCACAAAGACTGCCGTACTGGAAAATTGTCAGGGACGGTGGCAGAGTCTTTTCAACTGGTTTGTCGGAGAAAATGATAACAATGAGGTAAACCGCCTCTTTGAAATTACCAATGAAATCATACGGAAAATCACACGGTATGCACTGCAGATCGGTGAGCTGCACAATCAGGGGGCAAACCGTAAGGAGGAATACCGGCGTATAGCGGAAATATTCGCAAAATGCAATACTATGGATGAAGCACATCGCTTAAGTGCACTGGTGTTTGGGGCAGATACCTGTATGCATTTGAAAAACATCGCATCAAGGGATACGGACAGCATTCACAGTGGGGTGTATCAGGAAGCTTCTGCCTTCCTTGCACTGGAGCCGCGCACAAAGGTGGCAAGGAAAAAGCATGAGCGAAAGCCTGCGACGGATTATGCACTGGATCGGCGAATACAGCGTCTGGAGTATGAGGCACAGCGCGAGGCTGAACAGAAGAAGATAAAGGAATTGAGTAAAAACGGAGAAATCATCTTTTCTCAGCTTCCCTTACTTGACAAGGCCACCAGAAAAGCCCTGCTTGGCTGGGTATCCAAGGCACTTGCCGCAAGTGATCGGCGTGCCAAAACAGATCAGGGGCAGCATTATCATATAGAAAAGGAACGGGAAGGCGATTGTATACTGCATTGTGAGGATGGAAATCTGGTAATGCCTTGCTTCAAAATCCTGTTTGATGAGGAACAGTTATGAGAATAATAGAAGAATTGATGAATCGCCGCTGGATTCTGAAAAGTCAGGATCCACAGCTGTATTATGAAATAAAGGATAATGCCAAGGAATTGAAAAAGAAGCTGCAGGAGAAATTCGGCTATGCACTCATTATCAATCCATATCTTGTAAAGCTGGAAAAGATTCCAGGCAAAGCAGAAGGCTGGATGGGGATTACCGAATTTGAAACGCTTATGGAATATCAGATGTTCTGTTATCTGCTTATGCTTCTGGAAGACAAGGAAGCAGGGGAACGCTTTATCCTGAGTAATATCTGTGAATTTATTCAGGTGCAGCTTCCTAAAGGTGAGCTGGAATGGACAAGTCTGCGAGCAAGAAGACAGCTTGTGCGTGTATTGCAATATGCTCTTAAAATGGGGATGATCATTTCCCGGGAAGGTGATGAAGATTACTTTCTAAAGGATGAGACCAGCGATATATTATATGAAAACACCGGAGTATCACGCTATTTCATACGTAACATTCCCAAAGATATTATGGATTTTCATGAGCCGGAGGACTTTTTACAGAGCGAGTGGTTTGATATGGAAGAGGATCGCGGTATTGTCCGCCGGCAGCGTATTTATCGTAGACTCATGCTCTCCTGCGGTGTCTATCATACAGCTGAAGAGGATAAGGATGATGATTTCGGCTATATTCGTAATTACCGCAGAAATATAGAAAATGATTTTCAGAGTCTGTTTCCCTGTCAGCTGCATGTGCATTCCTCCAGCGCCTTTCTGGTTCTGGAAGAAGACTGCTCTATGGGTAAAGTCTTTCCAAAGACGCATGCCTATTATGATCTGCTGCTGATTGTCCATGACGATCTGCGTAAACGGGTAAAGTCTTCCCGTCTTTCTCTGGATCAGCACGAGGGAATCACACTACGGCTGGAAGAATATCTTGCCATCGTTCAGCGTCTGATCAAGAAAAACAATGCGTTACTGCCAAAGAAATATCAGATTGAAAATCGCAGGGTGGAAGACAGTGCAATGGATGTATGCAATCTTGCACAGACCTTGGGCTTTGCACAGGTGCAGCAGGAGAATATTTATATCTATCCGGTTGCCGGAAAAATAACAGGAACATATGCGGAGGTAACAGAATGAGCGAACTAATTAGCAAATGGCACATGCACCGGCTGGGGCTGGTTGATTTCTGGTATTATGTAAACGAGGAATTTTCCTTTAAAGACGGGCACATGCTGCTCAGAGGAAGCAACGGTTCCGGTAAATCTGTCACAATGCAAAGCTTTATACCACTGCTGCTGGATGGAAATAAAAGCAGTGAGCGTCTGGATCCTTTTGGTACACGCTCACGTAAAATAGAAAACTATCTGTTGGAGGAAGGCGGCGAACGAACAGATCGCATCGGCTATCTTTATCTGGAATTTAAACGCTCGGACAGTGAGGTTTACAAAACCATAGGGATGGGTATGCACGCGAAACAGGGACGTCCGCTTGTATCGTGGTATTTTGTAATTGAGGATAATCTGAGAATCAACAGAGAAGTGCAGCTACTGGATCATAACCTGGCAATTACAAAGCAGGTGTTGAAAAACCGTATCGGTGACACGCAGGTCATGGATTCGCAAAAAGAATACATGGACAGAGTGAATCAGGCACTGTTTGGTTTTGAAACCAGCGAGGAATATAAGGAAGCTATCACATTGTTGCTGCAGCTGCGCTCGCCTAAGCTGAGCAATTCCTTAAAACCAACCATGATCAATGAAATCCTGAGTGAATCCTTACAGCCGTTGAGCGAAGATGATCTTCGCCCAATGAGTGAAGCGATATCCAATATGGATAATATCAAGGATCAGCTGGATGCCTTAAAGCAAAGCTATGCTTCTGCAAAGGCGGTTTATCAGGTGTTCGAGCAGTACAGTCATGCCGTATTGTTTGAAAAATACCATATCTATCAGACTGTCAGGCAGACAGCCGCAAATCTTCATGAAGCTTATCAAAAATATGAGGAGGAATTACAGCGGCATCAACAGGAAACAAAGCAGAAGCAGGAAAACCGTACACAGCTAGCACAGGAACAGGCGCTGTTAACAGAAGAAAAGCTTTCTCTGGCAACAGACGACCTTCAGCGGCTGGTGGAGGATTGCACAAGACTGGCTGCTGAGAAAGAAGATACTATACAAAAGCTCCAGCATAAGGAAACCCAGGAAGAGGAAAAAAGTGATCGTCTTCAGGAACTTAGAGTACAGCATAAGACACAGAGTGACCGATGTGAGCAAGCCTTGTCTGAAATGAAGGAAGCCTTTGACCAATTAGATGTACTGCAGGAGGAGCTGCTGCTGGAGGATCATCTCCTATTAAAAGAGGAGATGTTTCAGCATCCGGACACTCCATATGATTTTACATATATCGGAAAGCGGCTGGATGCAAAGCTTCGCTTACTTGAGGAAGGACTGCAGCTGTTTAACTCCTATGATGTTGCAAAGTCACACCACAAGCAGCTGGTGGAAGAATTAGAGCAGCAGAAGCAGACGAATGAGCAGCAGGAACATCTGGTGGCGCAGCTTGATGAACAATGTGACCGCATCGTGGAGGAATATAAAGAAAGAATCAGTCAGTGGTCCGCAAACAATCAGCATCTAAAGCTGACGGATGAGGAATTCCACAAGATGATGCATCTTCTTATGCAGTATGAGGAACAGCCGGACTTTTATAAGCTGACGGATATCATTCAACAAAGCTATCAGACACTATATAAGGAAATCATTCACCTGCAAATTGAGCAAAAGGAAATGGCGGAAACCTGTAGGATGAATTTGGAACAGAAGAGCGCAGAGCTGCACATGTGGCAGACACAAAAGGATCCATCTCCTGCAATTGCTGGGGAACAGGAGCAGGCACGCCAGCTTCTGAAACAGCATCAGATTGAAAGCCGCAGCTTTTACACCCTTCTGGAATTTGATGAGCAGATGGATGAGGAACTGCGCGCATTGTGTGAAGAGGCATTGCTGCGTCTGGGAGTACTGGATGCACAGGTGGTGCATGCGAGCTCCCGATCATTGATTGAAACCCTTGCATCAGGAAGCGGGGATATGTATTTCTTTACACAGCGAAACGTAAGGGATTTACAACCGTATTATCTGAAGGGGACAACTCCTGAGCAGCTTGCGGGTGAAATCAATACCGTTCTGACATCCCTTCATATCACGTATGACGGTAAACTGCAGCTGCATGATGCCATGTTTCAAACCGGGATTGTAGAGGGAAAGCTTTATCAATCTGTATCGGCAAGATACATCGGAGAAAATGCAAGACAGAAATACAGAGAACAAATGATTCTGCAGTTACAGAAAGCATGTGACATGCTGAAAAAGGAATATGATCAGGAAATGCAGAAACTCACGGATCTGGACAAACGATTGGAGCAGCTGGAACAGGAAGCATCCGCTTTTGTAAAAGAAGATGATCTGCATCTTGCCCTACAGCAGTTAAATGAGGGGCGAAGAATATTGCAGCACGATATTGCCTGCTATCATCAGATGGAGGAACGTCTGCGAAGACATTTGGAAGCGATGCAGGGAATTGAAAAACAGCTGCGGGAAACTGCAGGTAAATTATCGATTACGTTACGCCGCAATGTGTTTGAACAACAGAAGGATGGTTATAACAGCTACAGAAAACTGTTACAGCTGGTACAAACAAAACAGCCGATATTCATACAATCTCTCGACTTTGTGAAAAGCTGTGAAACGCAAATAGAAGATGCCTTTCGGGATGTTTCAGAATTCAAAGCAGAAATCGATACGTTAAGAGAACTGATAAAGAAACAAAACCTTCTTCTGCAGCAAAAGGAAAAACAGCTGAAGGATTTGGGGTATGAGGATAAACAGAAACGGTTACAGCAGATCGAAGAACGATTGCATAAGCTGCCGGATCTTATGCAGGAACTGGATACACGTTTGGGACAGCTGCAAAGTCTTGTAGCCGCAACGTCACAGGATCTGGAACGCACAAAGCAGGATATCGAACATCAGGATGCACTGGTTTCAACGTATTTTGATGTTGTGAAAAACGAAGCTGCACTCGGATATACGAATATTCCTTTATGTGAAGATGGACAGCTGATCAAGGAAATACGGAATCTGGAAAAACAGACAGAAGTCCTAAAGAAACCGGAAGCATTGAAAATGGATCTTCAGACAGCTTATTACAATCATAGAAGTAATCTGCAGGAATACAATCTGACCTTCACAACGGATGATACATGGGAAGAACTCACAGATATCAGTGCCAGACTGGATATCAATGCGCGATATCAGGGAACCTCTCTTTCCTTTCCAGAACTGCTTGACTGTCTGCAACGTGATGTTGATTTACAGAACAATCTGCTTGTAGACTCTGACCGTCACCTGTTTGAGGATATCCTGGTAAATATCATCAGCAAAAAGGTACGTATCCGTATACAAAACAGCCGTGCGTGGGTGGATACCATGAATCGCTATATGAACGCAATGAATACCAGCAGCGGACTGCATCTGAATCTGCAGTGGAAGAGTAAAAAAGCGGAAAGTGAAGAAGAAATGGATACCAGACAGCTGGTGGAAATCCTGCAAAAGGATGTCAAAGTCGTAAAGGAAAGTGATTTAAAACGTCTGTCTTCCCACTTCCGGTCAAAAATTGCTGCCGCAAGAAATCTGCAAAATATTGAAAACAACACCTTAAGCTTTCATCAGCTGATGCGTCAGGTTATGGATTATCGAAAATGGTTTGAATTCAAAATCATGGCACAAAAAACCGGAGAAGCTAAAAAAGAGCTTACGAACAATACCTTCTATGCTTTTAGCGGAGGTGAGAAAGCAATGGCGATGTACGTGCCTCTATTCTCAGCCGTAGCCGCAAAATTTGAAAGTGCCAGAGAGGATGCGCCGTTGCTGATTGCCCTGGATGAGGCATTTGCAGGAGTGGATGAAAAGAACATTTACAATATGTTCGATTTGATCAGCAAATTTAAATTTGACTATATTATGAATTCTCAGGTTCTATGGGGAGACTACGCTTCCGTAAAAGGTCTTGCCATTTATGAACTGTTTCGACCGGAAAACGCCCGTTTTGTAACTGTGATTCCATATGAATGGGATGGGCATATAAAACGCATGAAGGGAGATTTATCATGATAGAAGATGCATTTGCACAATATCTTTTACAGGATACCGGCTTTCGACGTGTGACAGATCTATGGATTCGTCAATATCAGAAGCTGCAGCATTTTGGAGGAACAATATGTATCAAGGATCCTGAAGATGATGAGCGTGAGGCAATCGGGGGCTTACTCGGTAAGGATTACTGGGGAGTCCGTGACATTTCCATACCTTATTCTGTCTGGGAAAAGGCAATCGAGGACAGCCGGTTTGCCGGAAGTGATTTTCTTCGTGTACTTGAAATTTATAAGGGGGAAAGCATACTGACGAACAAGGAACAGAAGGAAATAAAAGCTCAAAAGGAACAGCAGGATATGCAATCTCTATCCAAACGCTATGCATGCACAAAAGCTGGAGAGTGGCTAAACTGGATGCAGGAAACAAATCATAAAAGCTATGGAAATATCCGTCAGCTGCTAAACAATAATAAGTGGCAGACAGTATGTTTCATATTGGACGCAATCAATCAGCTGCCTGTCTGGAAGCAGGAAATAGAAACTATGGCAGTATTCGCCTCCGCAGTGACCCAGGATCCGCATTTCTTTGATAAAGGCATTGAGAATACGCTACTGTTTCAGGGGATCTGTTACTTCCTTAATGTCGAGGAACAGGATATCAGTCTGGCAGAGAAGAACAAGCTGTATTATGAAGCCGGTTTATTAAAAGATGATTTATCAAACAGCTGTATGATTGCGCATCTGAATGCAGAAGGCAGAGATGGAAAAGTACATGAGGCATGGAAAGGATTCTTTGACCGCTATGAGGCATGGACAGTGTCGTTGTACAATCTGCAGCAAATCCATAACATATCTGACGCTATTAAGGCAGTTTATATTGTGGAGAATCCGTCGGTATTCCGTTCTTTGTTTTTGGAGGGAAAAAGGCTGGGCAAGGAACAGATCGGCTTTGTATGCACAAATGGTCAGCTAAATCTGTGCGGCTATGTATTGCTGGATCTCATACAGAAAAGTAACATTCCCATGTATTATGCAGGGGACTTTGATCCTGAGGGAATTCTGATTGCGGATAGGCTAAAGCAGCGTTATAAAGATGATCTGCATTTATGGAAAAGTACAGTGGAGGATTATCATAGGATTATGTCAACCTCATCCATCCGTGAAAAGCGTCTCTTGTCATTGCAAAACTGCAGGAGTGAAGAATTACAGGCACTTTGCAGAGAACTTGAAAAGCACGCATGCAGTGGTTATCAGGAGGCATTGCTATCCTTATATATTGAGGAAATAAAAAATTCTTAAAATAAATGTTCTATCTTGTTTTAAAGTATATTCAAAAAGGAGAATTCAAATAAAAAATGATTTCATTGTGTTGAGTTCTCCTTTTATGAATTACTACCATCGTGTATAAACGAAAGCAGTGAGCCTTTTTCTTATATCCCTCTATGTTTGATAATGAATAGAATGTGAAAATTGAGAATATCGTTTGAGAAATATATGGATTGCTGTATCTTTTATTTATTCAGGTTAAATAAGATATGTGTTGGAAAACATATGAACGTTGACTGTTTATTTATATGCCTTCCTTATATATGGAGGCAGCGAGCTTTTAGAGGTAAATACATTGGAAAATAAAAATATTAAAAAAATGAAATTTATTGTTGACATAGGGTATGATTCGTTGTATTATATACGAGCGCTGATGAGGAACAGCGGCGCACGAAATAGAAATTTCGGTCTTTGAAAACTGAACAGGAAACGTCAATTATTTGAGAAAACAATATTCTCGGTATAACGATAACAAAAATGAAATTCAAACGCAAGTCATGCGTTAGAGCTAAATCAAATGGAGAGTTTGATCCTGGCTCAGGATGAACGCTGGCGGCATGCCTAAT